>JABFQY010000005.1:0-300000 GCA_013141415.1 Kiritimatiellaceae bacterium | reverse complement strand
TGCGCTTTCAGGAACCGGACGCTGTCAGCGATCATTGCCAGATTTTCCTCCGGCGTCGTTTGAAGCACTTCGATCACGTGCAGAAGCCAGCTTTTGCCGAAGATGGTGCAAACCGGTGTATCGGCCTCCAGCAGCGCGGCGAGGCCTTTATCCTGCTCCGGCGGCGTATTGGCGCGACGGGTTGAACCGAAGGCCGCAACCTTGGCGTTCTTGAGGGGTTCCTTCTTAATCAGGCGAAAAAACTCCATGTCTTTCGGATTGGACGCGGCGAACCCGCCTTCGATGTAACCGACACCGAATTCGTCGAGGCGTTTGGCAACCTGCACCTTGGCGACGGCGGAGAAGGAAACCCCTTCCGCCTGTGCGCCGTCGCGCAACGTCGTGTCATAAATGGCGATTTTTTTCGTACTCATGGTCTTCCCTTCTAGGAGCCGGAGAACATATATGAACACTCTTCGAATTTAAAGCCTTCTGGACGGTTTTTTGAGCATAATACCGACCCTGTCATAACTTCTACCTGTCGATCTGACCACGTCAGGGAACCCACGACGGTAAAATTATACTGGGTTTTGATGGCTCATTTCGAAACATTCGACTACTATAGGTTCATGCGTATTAAACCAATCAGAGGGGATGAGCCATGAAGTTTGGATTACTTTCTATGTGTAAACCGGCGACTGCTTTACTACCAGCAAAAGTGAAAAAAGCTAGCGGCGGCAGGTTGCTTCCGGGCCGGATCAGCGCGGTACGGTTTTCTCTTCTTTTTGCTCCGGCCTGGCTCGCACTAACCAGTTCTCCAGCCGAAGCGCAAACCGCAAAGCCCAACATTCTGCTCATCCTTGCTGATGACATGGGCTTTTCAGACATTGGATGCTACGGATCTGAAATCCAGACGCCCAATCTGGACGCTCTTGCCCAGCGCGGCATTCGTTTTTCAAACTTCTACAACAACTCCGTATGCCAGCCCTCACGAAGCTCCATCATGAAAGGCGCCTATGTGCAGCAGCCCGCTTCCGGCGCTCTCGGCAACGACCTCGGCGCACGCCTAAAGGAAAACGGTTACGCCACACTGTTCGTCGGCAAGAACCACAGCAGCGGGGCGACCACAGCTTCATATCGTATGCGATACACCATGGATGGCGGAGCGGAGAATCACTTTAACCCCGGCGTTCAGCGCGTCGGCGAAACCCAGATTCCGGCTCATAGGTTCACGCAGGTCAGTAACATCACACCCGTATACGACTGGACCATTGATAATGTCGGCGTGAATGTCATAGACGGAATCTACAAATTCCCCACCAATCACTACTCCACCGTCACGTTTGCCAATAAGGGTATTGAGTATCTCGACACGCAGGTCGCCACCAACGAACCTTTCTTCCTTTATCTCTCTTTCACCGCTCCTCACTACCCGATTCATGCCCTGCCCGAAGACAAGGCCGCCTACACCAATGTTTATGATATCGGCTGGGACACCATTCGCACCCGGCGTTTCGCCCGCCAGAAAAAACTCGGTCTGTTTGCAGATAATGTGGCTCTCAGCCCGGCCGTTCCCGGTCAGAAGGACTGGGCCGGACTTTCCGCGGATGCAAAGGCCGACTATGCAGACCGCATGCAAACGCATGCGGCGATGATTCATCGCATTGATATAGAGGTCGGGCGCGTACTCGCTAAAATTGAATCCATGGGCCGACTCGATAATACTATCATCATGTTCCTTTCGGATAACGGAGCTGATAATAGCGACGCGTCCTACACCACCGACACCAACGCAACCCGTCCCGACACCACCAGCCAGACTTCCTATGTCCTGATCGGCACCGAGTGGGCCAACGTCGCCGACACTCCGTTCCGGCTTCACAAAAACACCGTATATGAGGGCGGTACGCACACCTCGTGCATTCTGGCATGGCCCGGCCTGCTGCCGGCATCCCGGCAGGGCGAGTGGAACCCCACACTGGCGCACGTTATGGATATTCTCCCCACCTTCCTCGAAGCTGCAAATATCACCCTGCCTTCCAATATCGAAGGCAAGAGCCTTAAACCCGTTGTACAGACTGGAACGCGTACCGGCGGCGCCGCACACGCCTATTTGGCGGGGCAGTACTCTGAAACCCTCACTCTTCGTCAGGGTGATTACAAAATCGTCTCTTTCGAAGGCCGGAACTGGGGCCTCTACAACCTCGCCACCGACCCGACTGAAATCCACGACCTTTCCGCCAACCCTGCCTATGCAACAACCCTCGCCGCACTGGTCGCCTCCTACGATGATTGGGCCACCAAAGGGGGTACAACGGTTCGCATATGGGCAAACAGTAACCAGGGCCAACTGGGAAGTTATGACGGCGGCCCAGCTGTCGTCGGTGCCAAACCCGTTCCCGGCAACGGCGGCGCGATCACCATGAGCGGCAATAATATCACCTTTACTGCCGCCACCGATGCGGAAAGCCCGCAGTCCGCCCTCGAATATTCGGCCTTTTACAGCTATCGCAACGATCTGACCACCGTTGATGACGTACTCGCCTGGGCTATACCCATCTCCAGCGGATGGGTTCTCAACACGACGTCCCTCGGCGGAATCCAATATAAACCCATCGCCGGCGGTCAAACCGTCTATCCGTATGTTCTTGTGGCCGATCCGCAGAAAAACCGCGCCGTGTACGGACCCGGAACCTATACGGTTCCTGTGTCAGGAAATATCCCTGTCCCCGGAAAAATCACCGCTATCACACCGGTCGAACCTTCATCGGTCACTGTCACATGGACACAAGGCACCGACGCCCAGGATGCCACGTTGTCCTACGCGCTCATCACCTCCGACCAGAACAATATCGATACCGTTCGCAAGGCCCTCACCTACGGAAATTTCGTAACTCCATTTACCCTGGGTCTCACCACGGCCACCGCATTCAACGTTCCTCGCGGCACCAACTATTTCGCAGTGCTCGTGCGTGATACCGATCGCAACATCGTGATCACCCCGCTGGATTCCGCGGTGTCTTCCTCCTCCGCGAAACTGACGATCGGCGCATGCTCGACCTACGCCGACTATGTCGCCCGGCGCGGTTCTCCATCGGGACTGACCGATCCGTCCGGCGATGCAAACGGCAACGGCTTGCGCAATATCGTCGAATACAGCCTGGGTGCCGACCCGCTCGCCTCAGGAGCCTCTCCAACCATTACAGCCCTCGAAGGCACTCCGGGAGACCGCCGACTTGTTTTCTCCGCCGACCGCGACCGGCAGGATATCCGCTACCGCGTCGTCGCCAACTCCAGCCTCAACTTCATTGGAGACCGCACGGTTCTGTTCGACTCCGGCACTACGCCGTGGAGCTTTAACGCCGCCGGTAAAGCTGTCGTCCCCGACCCCGGCGCATTCTCCCGCCGCTACATCCGCCTCGAAGTGGAAAACCTCCGGCCGTAGTCTGGATCATAATAAAGAAAGACGCCCCGGAAATCCGGGGCGTCTTTTTGATTTCAGAATCCGGAGATCAATTATCCCAGATCGGCAACCGCCTGCTCGATCACTTTCCACGGCAGGCCGCAACGGTTGAGCTCGTCCATGAACGGATCGGGATCCAGCTGTTCCATGTTGAAAACGCCCTGTCCCTTCCAGACGCCGCTCATCATGAGCTTCGCGCCGATCATGGCGGGCACGCCAGTGGTGTATGAAATCGCCTGCGACTGCACTTCTTTATAACACTCCTGATGGTCGCAGATGTTGTAGATGGTAATGGTTTTCGTTTCGCCGTTTTTTACGCCAGTCACCTGACAGCCGATCCACGTCTTGCCTTTGGTGCGCGGACCGAGACTGGCAGGCTCAGGCAGAAGTGCGCGCAGGAACTGGAGTGGAACGATTTTCTGTCCGTTGAATTCCACTTCGTCGATGCGGGTCATGCCGACATTGCCGAGCACTTCGAGGTACTTGAGATAGTTGTCGCCGAAGCTCATCCAGAAGCGGGCGCGCTTCAGATGCGGAATGTGTTTTGCCAGCGACTCCAGCTCTTCGTGATACATCAAATAGATATTGGCGCTGCCGATATTTTCCGGAATCTTAAATGAATGTTTCACGGACAGCGGCGCGGTTTCTCTCCATTCGCCTTTTTCCCAGTAGCAGCCTCGGGCGGTCACTTCGCGGATGTTGATCTCCGAATTAAAGTTGGTGGCGAAGGGATAGCCGTGGTCGCCGGTGTTGACGTCGATGATATCAATGGCGTGAATTTCATCGAGGTAATGCTTCTGGATATAGGTGCAGAATACGCTGGTGACGCCGGGGTCGAAGCCGGAGCCGAGCAGCGCCATGATGCCCGCTTTTCTGAAACGATCCTGATAAGCCCACTGCCAGCTGTATTCGAAGTTGGCGATATTTTCCGGCTCGTAGTTAGCCGTGTCGAGATAGTTAACGCCGGTTTCGAGACAGGCATCCATGATATGCAAGTCCTGATACGGAAGGGCCACATTCAGAACGAGATCCGGCTTTTCTTTTTTGATCAGCGCAATCAGTTCCGGCACGTTGTCGGCATCGACTTGCGCCGTTTTGATTGGACGATTCAACTGCGCGGCGATGGCGTCACACTTCGCTCTCGTGCGGCTGGCCAGAACAATTTCACTGAACACGTCCGGATGCTGCGCACATTTGCGGACCACGACGCCGCTAACGCCACCGGCTCCGATAATCAGAACTTTCCCCATTATTCGATCTCCCGCCGTTTATGAAACTGAAGGAAGGTACGGGTACCATCTTTACCCATAAAACGCTCTAAGATTTTCGGGCTGGTTTCGCTCAGGTCAACCCAGATTAACCCGTCGAGAACATCGCTGAAGTTGGGGTCGATGTTAAAGCCGAGCAGTTTGCCGCCGAGTTTGAGATACTGTCTGAGCAAAACCGGAATGCCCTTCTGTTCCGTTTCGATGTCCGCGATGAGCGAAGAAATGTCGTCTACGTCCGTAACCGTCTGACTGAATGTGTCGCGGTCAAAGTTTTTAATCGGCGTGAACCGGAACGGGTTGCGCGCTTTTACCAGCAAAGCCAGTTCCGGAAGAAAATTATTAATTTTCAGGAACGTCGCCATAAGCTGACGGGATACAGAGTGATAATCATTATTGATGCTGACCGGGCCGAACAGACTCTTGTATTCCGGATTCCGGCAGACAACCTGTGCCAAGCCCTTCCACAGAAGCAGCAGCGGTGAATAGCTCTTCTGGTATTCCGGACGGATAAAGGAGCGGCCCAGCTCAAGGGAAGACCCGAGTTTTTCAAGCAGTTCCGCGCGGTAGCGGAAAAGCGTGGACGTATAAAGTCCGTCTAATCCGTGATCTCTGATGACTTCATCGGCGCGGGCCAGCCGATAGGCTCCGGCCAGTTCTCGTTTCGGTTTGTTCCAGAGAAAAAGATGCAGGTAGTACGGATCAAACCGGTCGATGTCAATCGGCTGACCGGTTCCCTCGCCGGCTGCCCGGAAAGTGGCCTCCCTCAACCGCCCGATTTCATAAAGCAGATTCGGAATCTGCGCGGCTGGCGTGAGATAAACCGTGAACTCGTCGTTTTCGAGCATGATCTGTTCAGCCGGACGCGCGGCGATCTCTGCTTCCAGCGCCGCCTGCTTTGCAGCGGAGATTACCGGTTGCTGCTGAGCCGGCTTGCGGACAAAAAGTGTCGGCCGGGATTTTTTACCGCGCCGCTGACGGTTGCAAAGCAGGTAGGTTCGAAAACGGATATAGTCGTTCAGCGCATGGGTATCAAACGTCTCCAACCGTTTCCACGGAATCATCTGCCCTGCGTTAACGTTAAAAACACTGTTCCGGCGACGAACCAGCTCGTACGGGAGCATCGCCGTCCGGATGCGCGGATGAATCAGCCCCATCACCTGAAAGAGATTCCCGTTACGGCCCTGAAAAAAAAGCGGCAGAACGGGAGCCTGCGTTTTTTGGATAATGCGGGCAATGGTCGGACTCCATGCCGGATCGCAGATCGCCCGCTTTTGCAGGTCAATATGCGAGACTTCTCCTGACGGAAACACGGCGAGTACATGCCCTTCCCTGATCCAGCGAATGGATTCCTTCATGCCGGCAAGGTTGCGGCGGGCGGAGTCCTGACTGCTGAACGGATCAACATAAATGCTGTGCTCCGCCATTTCCGGCATTCGCCCGAGAATATAATTGGCCATCACTTTAACGTCCGGACGGATGCGCCGCAGTAAATGCAGCATAATAATACCTTCGATTCCGCCAAACGGATGATTTGCCACCACCACCATCGGGCCGGTAGCCGGGATATTTTTCAAGTCCGCGTCGGTCACCTCATATTTGACGCCGGTCGCTTTGAGCACATTGCCCGGAAAATCGCCTTCGGTTTTTCCGGCCTCCACCGCGCTGGTATAGATCTGATTGATCTGGTCAAGGTATAGAAAATTTTCCAGCGCGCCCTGTGCCAGGCTGAAAAGTTTCGACCGGACTGGATCTTTAAACGGCGGCTCAATGCTGAAAACGGATTTATTATTCATGGTTCAATCCGGAATTCCTTCGTAACCGCGATCAGTTTTCCCGTTCGAAATAGGTATAACCGCGCAGTCCGTTTTCGTACGCATCCATCACGGCGCGGCGCTCTTTGGCGGTCATCCGCCCGGCTTTGACGGCCTGCTCGGACATTTCGCGCACACGGCGAACCATTTCCTTCGGCTCATATTCCACATAGGTGAGCACATCGGAAACCGAGTCGCCTTCAATTTCGCGGGCGTAGTGAATCTGGCCGTCGGCATCAATGCGCACGCTGACGACGTTGGTATCGCCAAGCAGATTGTGCAGATCGCCAAGCGTTTCCTGATACGCGCCGACGAGGAACACGCCGAGAATGTAGTTCTCGTTGTCTTTCAACACATGCAGCGGAAGAGTGCGTTTGACATCGCGCAGGTCAATGAAGCGGTCGATCTTGCCGTCGCAGTCGCAGGTGATGTCGGCAAGAATTGCCTCCTGCGTCGGTCTTTCATCGAGACGGTGAATCGGCATGATCGGGAAAAGCTGGTCAATCGCCCAGGAGTCCGGCAACGACTGAAACAGACTGAAATTGCCGTAATAAACGTCAGCCAGCGCGTTGGTGAGGTGTTCGAATTCGTCGGGTACATAGCGCATGCCGCGAATCAGCCCGGCAATCCGGGTGAGAATGTGCCAGTAAATCTGCCCGGCCAGCGAACGGTCACGCAGTGAAAAACCGCCGCGCTTGAACAGTTCGTGAATTTCGTCGCGGTAATAAATGGCGTCGTGGTAGCACTCCTGCACATTTTTCGCCGTCAGAGACTCATAGGCGCCCATCAGATTAATCAGCAGTTCGTGGGCATCTTCCGGCAGTTTCGACGGCAGCGCGTGGGTTTCGAACCGGCTGACATCCAGCACGTTGAAAAGCAGAATGGAATAATAGGCAACGGTGGCGCGCCCGGATTCGGTCACGATGTCGGGATGCTTCGTACCGCTTTCATCGAGAATGCTCATCACCTCTTCAACGACTGCGGCGCAGTATTCGGCTGTCGTATAGTTACAACTGCTGGTGAAGTTGGTGTGCGAACCGTCATAGTCAACGGCCAGCCCGCCGCCGAGGTTGAGCACGCCCATCGCCGCGCCTTCTTCAACCAGTCCGGCATAAATACGGCAGCCTTCTTTGATGGCTTCGCGAATGTCGCGGATATTGGGAATCTGCGAGCCGAGGTGATAGTGAAGCAGCTTGAGGCAATCGAGCATGTTTTCCGCGCGGAGACGGTCAACCACATCGATCACCTGCGCGGTATTGAGACCGAAAACGCTTCGTTCGCCGCCTGATTCCGTCCAGTGACCGCTGGCCTGAGTGGAAAGTTTCATGCGGATGCCGAGAATCGGCCGAACGCCCAGCACTCTGGAACGGTCAAGAATCCAATCCAGTTCCGAGGGCATCTCGATAACGAATACACAGCGGAGACCCATCTTGAGAGCATGAAGGCCCAGATCGATAAACTCCTCGTCTTTATAGCCGTTGCAGATCAGGTAGGCTTCCGGATCCTGCAAAAAAGACATTGCCGCGATCAGCTCGGCTTTACTGCCCGCTTCCAGGCCGTGATGGTAGCGCGCGCCGAAACTGCAAATCTCTTCCACCACCTGCTGCTGCTGGTTAACCTTGATCGGATAAACACCGCGATAGGCGCCTTGATAGTTGTACTCGGCAATTGCCTGCGAAAAGCTTTCGTGGAGCCGCTTGATGCGAGCGTCAAGAATGTCGCTCAGACGCACCAGTACCGGCAAATCAAAACCGCGCTCCTGAATGCCGCGCGCCACATCCATCAGACTGACCGACGCCCCGCCGGGGCCGTCCGGATGAACCGACACTTCGCCTTTTTCCGAGATGCTGAAATATCCTGCACCCCAGTTTTCGACGCCGTAAAGTTCCGTTGACTGAACTGACGACCATTTTCCGTTTTCTGTCACTCGCGTTCTCCCTCACGTTGAAAAGCGAAACGGTTTTACGTCCTGCGTCTCCGGTTGAAAAGCGCATTTTTGCCGCTTCGCTTCTTTTTGTTTGAAATACAAAAAGCACTTTCGGGATACATCATATCCAAACAGTTGGAAAATTCTCCCGTACGCTTCACCCGCTGAGGCGGCCTAGGCGAGAATGCGGGCCAGAACTTCAGCAATGGCTTCTTTTTTGACCGGCTTGGAAACGTATTCATTCATTCCCGCGTCGATACATTTTTCCCGGTCGCCGGTCATAGCGTGTGCGGTCATGGCAACAATCGGAACAGCGGCAGCGGATCCGGAAAGTTTACGAATCTCCCGGGCGGCGGTATAGCCGTCCATCACCGGCATCTGGCAGTCGAGCATCACCACATCAAACGGTTCGGCTTTGAGCTTATCAATCGCCAGCTGTCCGTTTTCAACCACCGTCACTTCAAGGCCGAGACTGGAAAGAATTTTCCGGGCGACCAGCTGATTAACTTGATTATCCTCCGCCAGCAGAACACGGCCGTGAAACACTTGCGGCACAGATGCGGCGGCGTGCTCTGCATTGCAAACGCTGGAGATCGGTAAGGTGATCGTGAAGTAAAAAGTGGTTCCAGTCCCCGGCTCGCTGTGCAGACCGATCCGCCCGCCCATCATTTCAACCAACTGCTTGGAGATCGAAAGCCCCAGCCCGGTTCCGCCGAATTTCCGGGTCGTGGAGAGATCGGCCTGAGTGAACTTTTCAAAAATCAACTGCTGCTGTTCCGGCAAAATACCGATGCCGGTATCCCGGACACTGATGCGCAGAGTCACTTCGCCCGCCGACTGTCCCGTTTTTTTAACGTCAACAAACACACCGCCCTTCGGAGTGAATTTGATGGCGTTACCGACCAGATTGGTGAGCACCTGCCGGATGCGGACTTCGTCACCGACCAGACAGGACGGCACATCCGGCGGGTAGAAACATTCCAGCCGGATTCCTTTGGAGATTGCATCGGGCATAAAAATTTCATGGACCGTTTCAACCACCTTCTGCAAATGGAACGGCCGCTTTTCCATTTCAAGCCGTCCGGCTTCAATTTTTGAAAAGTCGAGAATGTCATTCAGGATGGTGAGCAGTGACTGCGCCGATTGCTGAATAGTCTGCGCGGACTTTTTCTGTTCCGGGCCGAGATTGCTCTCCAGAAGAATATCCGTCATCCCAATTACGCCGTTCATCGGTGTGCGCAGTTCATGGCTCATATTGGCCAGAAAGTCGCTCTTGGCACGGTTGGCCACTTCGGCGGATTCTTTGGCCACCAGCAGATCGCGCGTTCGTTCTTCGACACGCTGTTCCAGCCGGGCCTTTGACCGGTCCAGATCGCCGATCAGTTTACGTAAAGACCGGCGCATGGCATCCATCTGCTGGGCCAGCACACCGATTTCGTTCAACCGGCTGACCGGAACCTCTTTTTCCAAATGACCCTGTGAGATATCTTCGGCGGCAGTAGACAGTTCCCTGACCGGCGTAAAAATCAGCCGGTGTGTCAGCAGAAACGCGGCGATGGAAAGACTGACCACCACCAGCACGGTAATCACGATAATGACGAGCACCTGCTGGCCCAACGCATCCCAGACGTTCCGGTTGGAAGCCACCAGCCGGAACTCGGCCTGTTGGCCGTCCGGAAGCGGAATCATCTTGGTTCCCTGCATGTAGCGGCTTTCCGCCACCTGCTCGCGATGAGCCACCCAGCCGAACCCGTAAACCACTTTATTGATCTGCATCTCGGGCTTTTCTGAGTCACCCACCGTCACCCCGGCAAACACAATGTCGCGGTCGTTCAACAGCGATTCGAGAAAGTGATTGATGGCCGGTTCATCCCGCTTCAGAACGGAATCTTCGAGCGCAATTTTGGTGAGCGAAAGTTTCTGCTCCATGTTGCGCTGGATTTCGTCTTCGACCGCCGTTTTTTCCTGAACAATCAGGACCCCGGCGATCGTAAACAGAACAATACTCACCACGACGGTCAGTACCGCCGGAAAAACGAAGGCCAGACTCCGGAAAAAAGATGCCGCGCGAAATTTCATATATCGTGCGCGGAGAATAGCCGTATTAAATCGAAAAAACAACCGGGTTGCCCCTTTTTCTATTGTCCGCCGCCCCCGCCGTGCTACATTGTGCGCCTTTCAAACCGGAGAACCCTATGGCAGCAAAGAAAAGCGCATACGCACAGGCTGGCGTCGATATCGACGTCATGATGAACTCCCTTCAGCGGATCAAAAAAAACGTCAAAACGACCAACACCAAAGGCGTCGTCAGTGAGATCGGTTCCTTCGGCGGACTCTTCCAGTCGCCCGGCAAAGAATTCCTGCTCGTCGCCAGCGCCGACGGCGTCGGCACCAAGCTCAAAGTCGCCCACATGGCCGGCAAACACACCACCGTCGGACAGGACCTCATCAACCACTGTGTCAACGACATCCTTGTGCAAGGCGCCACGCCGCTTTTCTTCCTCGACTACCTCGGCACCGCCGCCCTTTCCGGCAAAGTGTTCGAAGACGTCATTGCCGGTCTCTGCCAGGCCTGCCGCGAAAACGGATGCGCGCTGCTCGGCGGCGAAACCGCCGAAATGCCCGGCCTCTATCCGAAGGGCGAATATGACCTCGTCGGCACCATCGTCGGACAGGTTGAAAAGAAAAAACTGATCACCGGAAAAACTATCCGCAAAGGCGACGTCATTATCGGCCTGCCCTCCACCGGACTCCAGACCAACGGCTACTCGCTGGCCCGCAAAGTCATCTTTGAAACTGCCGGAAAAAAACTCAGCGACCTCGTCCCCGGCACCAAACTCACCTTCGAAAAAACTCTGCTCGCCATTCACCAGAGCTATCTGAAACCCGTCGTCGCGCTGATGAACAAGGTTCAGGTGCGCGGCATGGCGCACATCACCGGCGGCGGACTCGTTGACAACGTTCCGCGCGTTCTGCCGAAAACCGTCGACGCCGTCTTCGACCGCGCGACATGGAAAACGCCCGCGATTTACCAGTTCATCGAAAAAGAAGGCAACGTTGACCACGAAGAAATGTACCGCGTCTTCAACATGGGCATCGGCTTTGTTCTCTTCGTCCGCCCGGACGATGCGAACACGGCGCTGTCAGCCATCCGGAACGCGGGCCAAAAAGCCATCATCATCGGCCGTGTCGAAAAAGGCACCGGCATCTCCCGCCTCATCAACTAATCTTCCGAGCATTGGAAAAAGTTTCCAGCGTTTGGAAATAAAAAAGGCCGCCCTGGTGGGCGGCCTTTCGCTTTAAGTTCCGGAGAACTTACTTAACGGTAATGGTGGCGATGTGGAGCCATTCCTGAACAACCGGAGCGAATTTCACGACAACCGGTGTGAAAACGACGCTGACCATGGCCATCAGTTTGATGAGAATGTTCAACGCCGGTCCGCAGGTGTCTTTGCACGGATCGCCGACGGTGTCGCCGATAACGGCCGCGCCGTGCACCGGGTTCTTGCTGCCGTCCGGCAGACGTTTGCCGCCGTGAGCGCCGCGTTCGATATATTTCTTGGCATTGTCCCATGCGCCACCCGCGTTGTTGAGCATGCAGGCCAGCACAAATCCAGTGCTCATTCCGCCCGCGAGCAGACCCATCACACCGGGAACGCCGAGAATCAAACCGGTTGCAACCGGAACGATGATAGCCATCAGTGACGGGATCAGCATTTCGCGCTGAGCGCCGGCGGTGGAAATGGCGACGCAACGGGCATAGTCAGGCTTTTGCGTGCCTTGCATGATGCCGGGAAACTCTTTGAACTGGGCGCGGACTTCTTCGACCATTGAACCGGCGGCGCGACCGACGGCTTTCATTGACATGGCGCAGAATACAAAGGCCATTACACCGCCGAGGAACAGACCGCAGATGAGCAGCGGGTTCATAATGTGCAGCTCAAACGGGCCGACAAACTGCATGATATCAGCCCTCTTGGCCACTTCCGCGGTAAAGCCCATGAACGTGCCGTCGGCTGCGCCGGCGGCCAGTTTGCCGATCCACATTTTGACTTCTTCGATGTAGGCAGCCAGTAGAGCCAGCGCGGTGAGTGCAGCCGAACCGATGGCGAAGCCTTTGCCGGTGGCGGCAGTGGTATTACCGAGCGAGTCGAGTGCATCGGTGCGTTCACGTACTTCCGGCGACAGATGAGCCATTTCAGCGTTGCCGCCGGCATTGTCGGCGATCGGGCCGTAAGCGTCGGTGGCGAGCGTGATGCCCAGCGTGGCCAGCATACCTACAGCAGCGAAACCGATGCCGTAGAGACCCATAGACATGTCGTGGAAGCCGCCCGCGAAACCGAAGGAGCAGATGATGCCGATGATGATGGTGATGACCGGAATACCGGCGGAATACATACCAGCGGCAAGACCGTCAATGATCACGGTAGCCGGGCCCATAACGGCCTGTCCGGCAATGCCGCGGGTCGGCTTATATTCGTCGGAGGTGTAGTATTCCGTGGCCTGACCGATGATAACCCCGGCAAACAGACCGGAGATAACGGCCAGAACAATGCCGCCAGCGATCATGTCTAGTTTCCACATACCGACGAGCGCCAGCACAATAAAGACAGAGCTACTGAGCGTACCGGTGAGCAGCGCGCGAAGCAGGTTTTTCTGGGAGGCGCCTTCTTTACAGCGGACGAGGAACATCCCGGCGATGGAAAGGAGCGTGCCGACACCGGCCACGATCATCGGCGCAGTAACCAGTCCGACAGCAGCTTCAACAGTGCCCGTTCCTTGCATAACGCGGTATGCACCGACGGATGCGCCGAGCGCGGCGGTGGCGAGAATGGAGCCGCAATAGGATTCATAGAGGTCAGCGCCCATACCAGCGACGTCGCCGACGTTGTCACCGACGTTGTCGGCGATGGTGGCGGGATTGCGCGGATCGTCTTCGGGAATGCCCGCTTCAACTTTACCGACGAGGTCGGCTCCGACGTCTGCGGCTTTGGTGTAGATGCCGCCGCCGACGCGGGCAAAGAGAGCCTGCGTGGAAGCACCCATACCGAAAGTAATCATGGTGGTGGTGATGGCAACCAGCTTGTCAGAGACCGTGCTGCCCGCCGAAACAAACGTCATGCCGAAGCCGGTCAGCCCGTTCGCCATATTGGCATCGGTATAAACCAGCTTGTCGAGAACCCAGTACCAGATACAGATATCGAGCAGACCGAAGCCGACCACGACAAGACCCATAACCGCGCCGGAGCGGAACGCAACCTGTAAGCCACGATTAAGGCTTTCGGAGCAGCCCTGCGCCGTACGCGAGGAAGCGGCAGTCGCAGTCTTCATACCAATGAAGCCGCAGAGACCGGAAAAGAAACCGCCGGTCAAGAAGGCGATCGGAACAAAGGGGTTCTGAACACCGAGGAAAGCGAGCACCTGCAAAATGAGAAACAGGACAAGAAACACCAGCGCGACCACTTTATACTGCCGAGACAGATAGGCCATCGCGCCTTCGCGGACGTATCCCGCGATTTCGATCATGGTGGCGTTGCCTTCGTTCGCCCCCATCATTTTCTTGTAGAAGTAAACGGCAAAGCCCAATGCAAGAATCGACGCAATCGGTGCGATCCACCACAGGGCGGGAATAACTGATACGCTCATGAGCACTCCTTTTCTGGTTGCAGGGAAAAGATAAAATAAACTCTTCCCCAGTTTTACATATTGGGCGCAGACGATACGGATCAAGAAGAAGCTCGGCAAGGCTAAGATGGAAAAATTATTTCGCGCAGCATTACCGGAGCCTTTTCCGGTGTTTGAAAAATTTTAAGGTCACGAGCGCAGACTTCGGAAAAGTTGGCGAGAAGCCGGTCGCGGACGGCTTCCATCGGCGGGCAGGCGTCGCCCAGAACGGTCTGCATCGAAGCAACCGGCTGACCGACCAGTCCGCACGGCACGATGGTTTGGAAACCAGATAGGTCAAGGCTGACGTTAAAGCTCATGCCATGGAACGAAACCCAGCGTTTAAGACGGAAGCCGATGGCCGCGACCTTCCCATGATCTGTCCATGCACCGTTTTTGCCTTCGCGCCGGAATCCGGCGATACCGAAATCGGCCAGCGTACGCAAAGCGACCTCTTCCAAATTCCAAAGGTAGCCGTGCGAGTCGGCATCAGAACCGCCGAGATAAATGATTGGGTAAAGCACCCACTGCCCCGGCGCATGATAGGTCACGTCGCCGCCGCGTTCAGCGTGAAATACTTCGATGCCGAGAGCTTTATACTCCTCCGGCGTTTTGAGCAGATAGTTGTCGCGGCCGCGGTTGCCGAGCGTAATCGTCGGCGTGTGCTGGAGAATCAGAACCGTGTCAGGAATTTCATCAGCCTGCCGCGCTGCGAGCAGGCGGCGCTGCATGTCGAGTCCGGCTTGATACGGCACCGGCTCGTCAAATTGCAGGGCCCAGGCTTTCATATAAAACAAAAAAGGGCGGCCGCGCCGCCCTTCGGGTTAGTCTTCTTCGACGTCGCCGCCTTCGTCGCAACTCTCGGCGTACTCTTCGGCGCTCATGAGATTGTCAACGTCTTCCTCTTTGCGCAGTTCAATCTTGAAGAGCCAGCCGGCATCGTAGGGACTGGCGTTGATCATGTCGGGCGAATCTTCGAGGTCGCCGTTCACTTCCACGATCGTACCGGCTACCGGAGCATAAATGTCGGAAGCGGCTTTGACGGATTCGACCACGGCGACTTCATCACCGGCTTCGACTTCGCGGCCGACATCGGGAAGTTCAACAAAGGTGATGTCCGAGAGCTGGCTCTGGGCAAAATCGGTGATTCCCACGGTGGCTATGTTCTCGTCGATTCTCAGCCATTCATGAGTCTTCGCATAATACAGGTCATTCGGTACTGCCATTTTCTTTCTCCTTCGATGAGCTCCCTATTCAAATCTGGAGGCGCGAAGCGGAATTGAACCGCTCTAGCAGGTTTTGCAGACCCGTGCCTAACCTCTCGGCCATCGCGCCCTCGTAAAGGCCCACCAATGTAATGAGCTAAACGATTGTTTAAAGGAAAATTTTCCAAAATCGTATTTTAATTTCCCGGCGCCCGGAACGCCTCTCAGCGAAGCACGGCATTATCAATCAACCGCGCACCGGAAAACTTCACGGCCAGCGCCAATAGCGCCGGTTTTTCAAGCGTGCGGACGGGCTGAAGCGTCTCGTCGTCAACGAGTTCAATATAATCCACGCGGCCCGACGTCTCCTCAATCACTGCGCGCACCGCCGCGCCGATCTTTCCGGCATCGCGCTCGCCCGCCGTAAACAGCGTCTTGGCCTTCTCCAATGACTGGGAAAGACAGGCCGCCTCTTTGCGCTCGGCTGGCGTCAGATATTTGTTACGAGAACTCATGGCGAGGCCGTCGGCTTCACGAACCGTCGGCGCGGCAATGATCTTCACGGAAAAGTTCAGGTCGCGCACCATGCGGCGCAAAACGCGCAGTTGCTGGGCGTCCTTTTCGCCCAGCACCATATAGTCCGGCTGAACAATATTCAGCAGTTTGGCGACAATCGTGCAAACCCCGCGGAAGTGGCCGGGGCGTGCCGCGCCGCACAGCACCGTGGAAAGTGACTCCTCGGACAGCCAGAGACTGTGGTCGTCGAGATACATATTCTGCGATGTGGGATAAAAGAGAACGTCCGCGCCCGCTTCGCGGCAGAGCTTTTCGTCGCGTTCAAAGTCGCGCGGATAGGCGGCGAGGTCTTCGTTCGGCCCGAACTGAGCCGGATTAACAAAAATGCTGACAACCACGACGTCGGCGTATTCCTTGGCAATCCGGATCAGCGAAAGGTGGCCTTCGTGCAGATAACCCATCGTCGGCACGAAGCCGATGTATTCGCCGGACTGGATCAGTAGCCGCGCCTGCTTCTGCATCTCTTCGGGAGATTCAATAATTTTCATAACGGAAACCCGCCCTGCTCAACCTCTTTCCTGTAAGCAGAGAGTGCGGACTCAATCTGCGGCTTGAGGTCGGCGAACTTCTTGACGAAGCCGGGAACATGGCCGTGCCCCATACCAAGCACGTCAGTGAAAACCAGAATCTGTCCGTCGCAGTGCGGCCCGGCGCCAATTCCAATGGTTGGAACTTTAAGGGCGGCGGTGATTTTCTCCGCCAGCTCCGCCGGTACGCATTCCAGCACGATGGCAAAAACGCCCGCCTGTTCCAGCGCCAGCGCATCGTCGAGCAGCTTGCGGGCCGACTCATCGGTCTTGCCCTGCATCTTGAAACCGGTTTCCTTAACGCTCTGCGGCGTCAGCCCGATATGACCGAGCACCGGAATGCCGTTGGCGACCAGTTTCTCAATCAGATCGGCCCGCATCGCGCCGCCTTCGATTTTTACGGCATCGGCGCGACCTTCTTTGATGAATCGTCCGGCATTTTCCAGCGCATGCTCCAGCGTTCCCTGATACGACATGAACGGCATATCGGCAACAACCAGCGCATCTTTCACACCGCGCGAAACGGCGGCGGTGTGGTGAACCATTTCATCCATCGTCACCGGCAGCGTTGTTTCGTAGCCAAGCACCGTCATCGCCAGCGAGTCGCCGACCAGAATCAGCGGAATGCCCGCTTCATCCACATACCGCGCACTCAGCCAGTCATACGCCGTCAGCGCCGTGATTTTGGTCAGCCCTTTAAGCGCTTTAATTTTTACCGCCGTCATCTTCATAACTTTACCACCGCTCTGAGAAAATCCGAACATCATCATTATCCATCATGCTCGCAAGAACTTTCCGTACCGGTTCATCCGTGCCGGGTAGCACCAGTTCCGGGCGGACGTCCGCCAGCGGCTGAACCACGAAGCGGCGCTCCGCCCAGCGGGCGTGCGGCACTTTCAGCAAATCGCTATCGACCATCTGGTCGCCGCAGAAAATGATATCAATATCCATGGTTCGAGGGGTATTACGGTCTTCTGTCCGGACTCGGTGCAGAGCTTTTTCGATCTTCTTGATTTTCTGCAACCACTCTTCCGCCGTGTACGGACTCTGTACAATCAGCACCGCGTTGAGAAACTTCATCGCTTTGTACTCCGGTTTCACGCCCACCGGTTCGGTTTCATAAACCGCAGACTGGTCAACAAATTTGACCTGCGGGTCCAGCAGAATCCGAGCTTTCGCCTGCCGAAGCAGGTGTAGCCGTCCACCCATATTTGATCCAAGACAAAATCCCGTCTCCGTCATTTGCTCTGCCTCCATCCTACGGGGTCAGGCCTTGACTTTTGCCATTTTGGCAAAAGTCAAGGCCTGACCCCTATTCTTTGTGCGCCTCCAGAAATTCCAGAACCTTGGCGGGATGCTCGTCCGCCTTCGCCACTTTTTTCCAATGTTTTGAAACATTTCCATCTGGCCCGATAATCACCGTCGAGCGGATCGTGCCCATGACCATCTTCCCATACTGCATCTTTTCACCAAACGCACCGTACTTCCGCATCACGCGGGTATCGGGGTTGGAAAGCAGCACAAACGGGAGTTTGAATTTTTTAATAAAACTGCTGTGCGAGATCTGGCTGTCTCGACTGACTCCCAGCACCACTGCGTTGAGTTTCTTGAACCGGATCCGCAGATCGCTGAATCCGCATGCCTCTTTGGTGCAACCGGGAGTGTCGTCCTTCGGATAAAAGTAGAGCACCACGGTTTTTCCAAGATAATCGGCAGGGGAATGTTCTTTCCCGTCACTGCCGCTCAGCGTAAACGCCGGAGCCGGTTTGCCGACTTTAACTGTTATTTTATTTCTATCCATATTCAACGCTCCCTTCAAAAACATATTCAGCCGGGCCGGTCAGCGTCACGCCAACCGCGCCATCATCCGTCAGCAACCCATCCACAACCAGCACATCGCCGCTGGCAACATGCACACGAACCGGCAGTTTTGCCCAGCCGTTTTTTGCGGCAATCAGCGCACAGGCCGTCACGCCGGTGCCGCACGCTGGCGTTTCCGCCTCCACGCCGCGCTCATACGTCCGGACGTTCAATTCGCCGCCCGGTAATTTTTCCATAAAATTCACATTGGTGCCTGCGGGCGCAAACTGCCGGTGACGTCGCACCGCCGAGCCGACTTCCTGCACATCCACATCGCGCAGTTCGCCAGTGCGGATCACCGTATGCGGCACACCGGTATTTACAAAGCCGTACATCAGGGTCCGTCCGGCCAGATCCAGCGAACCGTTCAGCACCCAGCCGGACGGCTCCGTCATCCACAGACGCACGCCCTTTTGCATCACCTGCGCCTGAAGCTGCCCAGCCTTGGTTTCAATCGTCATCTTCTTCCCGGCGACTCCCAGATCGAACGCCAGCCGCGCAACACAGCGCGCGCCGTTACCGCACATATCGGCCTCGCCGCCGTCCGGATTAAAAAATCGCATAAAGAAGTCAGCCGATTCCGACTTCTGAATCAAAATGACTCCTTCCGAACCGACGCCGGAATGCCGGGCCGCAATGTGCGCAATAAACGCCCGGTCGGCGGCGGGGAATCCGCCGCGCCGGTCGTCGAAAAGCACGAAATCGTTCTGCGCTCCGTGCATCTTCCAGAATTTAATTTTCATGGAAAAAGTCCCGTGATAGCTTCTGCCCGATGAGCAACGCATTAAACAGCACCGAAGCCCGAAAAGAAACCGAAAAACTGCGTGCCGAAATCGAGCGCCACAACCGCCTTTACTACGTCGAGGCCGCGCCAGAAATCTCCGACCGCGACTACGACGCCCTTCTCAAGCGCCTCGAAGCCCTCGAAAAACAGTTTCCCGAACTGGCGACGCCCGACAGCCCGACCCGCCGCGTCGGCGGCGAACCGCTCAAAGGCTTCGAAAACGTCCGGCATACTGTACCGATGATCAGCCTCGCGAACACTTACAACAAAGAGGAACTGGTCGAATTCGATGGGCGGGTCAAAAAGCTGCTCGGCGGCACGCCCTATTCCTACATTCTCGAACCGAAGATCGACGGCGTCGCCATTTCGCTCCGCTACGAAAACGGACTGCTCGTTCGCGCCGTCACGCGCGGCGACGGCACCACCGGCGACGACGTCACCGCCAATGTCCGCACGATTAAATCGATTCCGCTTCGCCTGACAAACAATCCGCCGGAAATTCTGGAAGTGCGCGGCGAAGTTTACATGACGCGCAAAGGATTCGCCGCACTCAACGAAGAACGGCAGGAGGCCGGACACGAACCGTTTGCCAATCCGCGCAACGCCTGCGCCGGTTCGCTTAAACAGCTCGACCCGCGCATTGTCGCCCGGCGTCCGCTCGACGCCGTTTTCTACGGCCTCGGCGAATGCTCTGCGGATTTCGCGACTCATCAAGAAATGCTCAAGGCTCTCACTCATTACGGCCTGCGCATCACCCCGCAATTCTGGATTTGCGAAGCAATCTCCGGCGTGCTCGAAAAGCTGGATGTTCTCGTAGGCATGAAACGCAGTTTCCCCTTCGAGATGGACGGCGGCGTCATCAAAGTCAACCAGCGCGACCTCTACGAACCGCTCGGCTCGACCGCCAAAAGCCCGCGCTGGGCCGTCGCCTATAAATACGAACCGGAGCAGGCCGAAACACTGCTCAAGGAAATCACCATTCAGATCGGCCGCACCGGCGTACTGACGCCGGTCGCCGAACTCGAACCGGTACAGCTCGCCGGAACGGTCGTTAAGCGCGCCACGCTCCACAACGAAGACGAAATCAAACGCAAAGATATCCGCGTCGGCGACCGCGTAATCGTCGAGAAGGCCGGCGAAATTATTCCGGCGGTCGTGCGTGTCGTCACCGAAAAGCGCACCGGCAAAGAAAAGCCGTTCGATATGCAGGCCGCCTGCAAAGCGCTCGGCATCAATCCGGTCAAAAACGAAGGCGAAGTCGCCTGGCGCATCGACGATCTGCACCATCCCGCCATGCTGAAACGCTGGCTGACCTATTTCGCTTCGCGCAACGGCATGGACATTGACGGCCTCGGCGAATCGATCGTTGAGCAGATTGTTGACGCCGGACTGGTCAAAGGCCCGGCCGATCTCTACGACCTGAAAAAATCCCAGCTTCTCGGACTCGAAGGGTTCAAGGAAAAGAAAGCGCAAAACCTGATCGACGGAATCGAAGCCAGCAAGTCGCGACCGTTCGACCGGATTATTTTTGCGCTCGGTATCCGCCACGTCGGCAGCGGTTCGGCGCGGGTTCTGGCGCAAAGTTTTTCCGATATTGAAAAGCTGATGGCCGCCGACATCCAGACTTTGGAACAGATCCGCGACATCGGCCCGGTCGTCGGCAAAAGTATCTGCGACTTTTTCCAAACTCCGGCCAACCGGAAACTGGTCGAACGGTTGCAGTCCGCCGGCGTTAACTTCGCGCAGACCGCCAAAACCGCCAGCGACGAATTCGCGGGCTTGACGTTCGTGCTGACCGGCACGATGGAAAGTCTGAGCCGCGAAGAAGCGGGCGAACAGATCCGCGCCCGTGGCGGCTCCGTCACTTCCAGCGTTTCAAAAAACACTTCCTACGTCGTCGCTGGCGACAAAGCTGGCTCCAAGCTGACCAAAGCCGAAGAACTCGGCGTTAAGGTTCTTGACGAAAAGCAGTTTCTGACTTTGCTTGGCAACGTAGAGGCGACGCCCTCGTCGCCTCAGAACGCGACGGGGGCGTCGCGTCTACAAAAAGAAAAATCCGGCCAAGGCGAGCTGTTCTGAACAAAAACTTTCCCATCCGTGCTCATTCGTGTTATTCGTGGGCACTTACAACGAGGTAATTTATGGCTAAAAAAATGGGTTTAGGTCGCGGGCTGGATGCGCTTATTCAGGAAAAGAAGGTAACGGCTCCCGTCATGGATGCTCCGGCTCCGGATAGTACCGGCATCACGAAGATCGCCGTTGGCCGGATTAAAGCCAACCCGATGCAGCCGCGCCGCATCTTCCGCGACGAACAGCTCAGCGAACTGATCGCATCCGTCAAGGAACACGGCATCCTCCAGCCCCTGCTCGTCCGGCAGAAGGAAAAACATTTTGAACTGATCGCCGGGGAACGCCGCCTGCGCGCCGCCAAAGCCGCCAACCTGCCGGAAGTGCCGGTTATCCTGCTCGATATCGGCGACCAGGAAGCGCTCGAAATCGCGCTGATCGAAAACTTACAGCGCGACGATCTCAACCTGATGGAAGAAGCCGAAGGCTACCGCGAACTGGCCGATAAGTTTAAGCTGACTCAGGATCAGGTCGCCAAACGCGTCGGCAAAGCCCGCGCCAGCATCGCCAATATCCTCCGCCTGCTCGACCTGCCCGCCGGAATCCGCAAGATGCTCGAAGGCGGACAAATTTCCGCCGGACACGGCAAAGTGCTCCTCGGCGTAGAGATTGATGCGGAAAAAGAACTGCTCGCCCAGCGCATTATCCGCGAAAGTCTCTCCGTCCGGGCCTTGGAAAAAATCGTCGAACGGCTCAAGAAACCAACCAAAAAGCCGCGCGCCGAAAAAACCGACCTGCCGATTGATTACGTCCGCCACCTCTCCGAAAAACTGCACCAGCACTTCGGCACGGCGGTACACATCAGCTCGACCAAAACGCTCTCCAACGGCAAAAAGGTCAAAGGCTCCATCCAGATCGACTACTACAACAACGAAGACCTCACCCGCGTCCTCGAGATTCTTGGAATCAGCTCGGATGATTTATAAAATGACCGCGAGATTAATTATTCTATTCCTCATGGTCGGATGCACCATTTCTGGCCAAACCACAACCAACCTGAATTCACCAAACAAAGTTGGCGTTG
Organism: Kiritimatiellaceae bacterium; assembly: GCA_013141415.1. Classification (NCBI taxonomy): domain Bacteria; kingdom Pseudomonadati; phylum Kiritimatiellota; class Kiritimatiellia; order Kiritimatiellales; family Kiritimatiellaceae; species Kiritimatiellaceae bacterium. Next base: position 277,785 of record JABFQY010000005.1, on the reverse strand, counting down.
GTGTCAGCCTTGGTGTCTTTTGGAAGAGACTGGCCGCATGCCAAACCTGCGGACGCATTACTACTCAGGTTATACATGGTTACAACATCGACGGCACTCTCTGGAAAGGACATGCCTGCGGCTGCAAAGGATGGCAATGTCTCGAGTGCAAAGCGATTAGCGAGAATAAATCAGAATGTTGCCGGTAGAGTGTCCGGCAACCATAAGCTGATTTGGATTAAGCCAACTTTTTCTTCAAGTCGCCGAGTTCGATGGGATGGGCGCGACCTTTTACAGCATCCTTAGTTGCTGAAACTTTAAACTCTGAAGCGGGCGATGGTTTTGCGGATGCGGCTCAGTGTCGCGTCTTTGCCGAGGATCGCCAGTACCGGCGCGAGGTCGGGGCCGGACTGCTGACCGGAAACAGCGATACGCAGTGGCGGCATGACGTCGCCGAATTTAAGTCCGCCCTGCTCGACAAAGTCGTGCAGCGCTTTATTGACGGTTTCGGCGTCAAACAGTTCCAGTCCTTGGAGAATTCCGGCGATTTTTTCCAACGTCTGGAAAACTTCCGGCTTCGCCAGTTTTTTCTCCACGGCTTTATCGTCGTAGGCAAAGTCGTCGGTGAAGAAAAAAGCGGTGGAAGGAACAATTTCTGCCGGCAGTTTGGTGCGTTCCTGCATCAGCGCAAACACGGCGTCCGCGTTTGCGCCGGGAACAACCCCGGCGGCGGCGAGTTCGTTGCGGCAGAGCGCGGCAAAGTCGGCCGGTTTCATGGCGCGCATATATTCGCCGTTCATCCAGAGCAGTTTTCGCAGATCCATCTGGGCGGGCGACGAGCGAACGGTGACCAGATCAAACGCGTCGATCATTTCGGCGCGGGTCATGACTTCGCGTTCGTCGCCGGGCGACCAGCCGAGCAGTGCGAGATAGTTGAAAAGCGCTTCGCCGAAAAATCCTTTGGTCTGGAAGTCGCCGACAAAGGCGTCGCCGTCGCGTTTGGAATAGGGCTTGCCCTGCGCGTTGATGATCATCGGCAGATGGGCGAACTGCGGAACCGGCGCACCGAGCGCTTTGTACAGCGCGATATGGCGGAAGGTGTTTTCGACATGGTCGTCGCCGCGGATGACGTGGGTGATTTTCTGTTCGATGTCGTCCAGCACGTTGGCGAGGTGGAACACCGGCGTACCATTGGAACGGACGATCACGAAGTCGGCCATGTCGGCGGCGGATTTCTTGAGCGTGCCTTTGACGAGGTCGGTAAATTCGACATCGGTTCCGGGCATTTTAAAGATGATGCACTCGCCCTGCCCGGTTCCGCCTTTGTCTTCTTTGTAGGCATGGCCTGAAGCCAGCAGTTTTTCGGCGGCAGCGAGGTGGGCGTCCATGCGGGTGGACTGATAGAGCGGGGTTTCATCCACGTTGAGGCCGAGCCAGTCCATGGCTTCAAGAAGCGTCTTGATGGCTTCCGGCGTGGAGCGTTCGCGATCGGTGTCTTCAACGCGAAGCAGGAACTGTCCGCCGGTGTGGCGGGCGTAGAGCCAGTTGAAGATGGCGGCGCGCATGTTACCGATATGAACATGGCCGGTCGGACTGGGGGCAAAGCGGGTGCGTGTTTTCATGGCGGTATGGTATACGGGATGCAGGATGCAGGATGCAAGAGGCGAGTTGGTTATTTCCCGTACGTTTCGTAGATCGCCTGCCGGACGGGACAGGTGCAGAAAAATTTGCTCCCAAACGGAAACTTGTAGGCGCACGGCTCCGAGTCATGGCAGATAAACCGGCGCGGGCCGACCACCTGCGCCTGAGGTTCGGACAGATCGCCTGTCAGGCACCGGTATCCCCGATTGCACCGGTCGGCAAGATCCAGGATCTCTCTGGTAATTTTGAGTTCCATCGGACGCATGTTAAACTTAAAGTCGGCCCAGTGCAACCAACGGAGAAAGATTTTATGAGACCGCACCACATCCGCGAAGTGCTGTTTACCAGCGAGCAGATTCAGCAGCGCGTGCAGACGCTGATTGAAGAAATCGCCAAAACCTGCGAGGCCGAAAATCTGGTCATGCTGGGTATTCTGCGCGGCAGCTTTATCTTTCTGGCCGATCTGGTGCGCGGCTTTGCGGCGCACGATCTGCACCCGCGCATCGACTTCATCACTCTGTCAAGCTACGGGAGCGGAATCGAATCAAGCGGTACGGTAAAAATCCTGCACGATACCCGCGAAGATTTACGCGGCGCAGACGTGGTGATCGTGGACGACATTCTCGACAGCGGACGTACACTCGCTTTTGCTAAAAAGCTTTTCATGGAACGCGGAGCCCGCTCGGTGAGAACCTGCGTGCTGCTGGACAAAACAACCGGACGCGCGGTTGAGATGACGGCGGATTACACGGGGTTTCCGGTCGGCGACGACTTCGTGGTCGGCTACGGTCTTGACTACGACAACCGCTACCGCGAACTGCCGCACATCGCCAAAGTCCTATTTCTGGAAAAATAAAACGGCCTTCCCCGAAATTCAGGAAAAGCCGTTTCAACGTGCAATTTGGTTATTTACTCAACCAGATCAATCATTTGACTGATCGTGTCATCGCCGCTGTTGCGTTCTTCAACTTCTTCTTCCGCCGGACGCGACTGCGGCTGATTGCTGCCGCGATTCGGACGGGGGCCGCGATCACGGTCGCGGTCGCGACGGTTATTGCGCTGCGGGCGGTTGTTATAATTGTTTCCGCCGTTATTTTCGCCCTGCTCGCTGCCGTCATCCAACAGTTTACGGAAGGTCGAGACGCGTAGCGTGCTGCCACCGGAGCGGATCACGCGGGCTTCGAGCGCAACGTCTTCTGTCACCAGCACACCGGCTGAACCGGCCTGCCTGAGTGCGGCGAGCAGTTCTTTGCTCAGCTTTTCTTCGGTCTTGGTGTAGCGCACACGTACGCCTTCGAACACCTTGTTGTGCGGTGCTTTATCCAGCGGCGAGCCGACCAGTACGGCGGTGGCTTGCAGTTTTTCACGCTGCACGAAGCGGGACAATGCACGCAGGATCTGGAGTTGCTGACGCGGCGCGACATATCCGCGCATACCTTTGGTTTTCAGTACGGCGGCTGTATCAACCACCAGTACGCTTTTTGCTTTGCTGAAGAGCCCCATGGTTCTTCCTTTCTCTGTTCAGGGTTACTGCGGCGCCGTTTCAATCAGACAACAAGAATGGGCTGGCGACGCGTTCTGTAAAGCGGGGGAAGTTACCGGAGCCGGAACGCCGGAGCAAGCCCGGATTCGAGACCGTTTTATTCCACCCTCATCACGCCTACCGGGCGGGCGCCGCTGTCTTTTCGGCAGACAAGAGGGGCGCAGACCCCTCACGCTTTGTCCCGTCGAGCGCCACGCACAACACTTCACCGGCCGTTGTGCGGCAATAGAGCCGCCGGTCGGCCAGCGCCATGCGCGGCCACCACTGGCAGTTCGGCTCCTCCACTTTGAGGCGCAGGTGTGAAATTTCGCGGTATTGCTCAGGCGACGCTTCGGCCAGAATGAGATCGCCGAATCCGGTCAGGATGATGAGTTTGCTGTCGGCGGCAATCAGCTGCGCCTGCTGGGGCGGCCCATCAGGCTGCTCGCGATATTCCGGCGCCGTCCATTTCATCTCGCCGGATGCGAAATCCAGACAGCGCATCATCGGTTTGCGCTTTTCTTCGAAATCGTAGCCTGATGTGCCGTAGAGAAAGCCCTGATAGAGAGCCATGTTGGCAAAATGATTTTTGAGATTCCAGCTGTCCCATATCTTCTTTGCACCGTCTGCACCGACTTCAAGCAGCAACCCGCCGGGGTTGCTATAGACGGTTGAAATAAAAATACGAGTCCCCTGAACGATGGGCTTGGGCGCCACTTCGCCGGTAAACGTCTGGAGGGGATAAGTCCAAAGCACGGCTCCTGTCTCGATGTCGAGACCCATGACACCGGCGCCGGTGAAATAAACAACCTGCGTGCGATCTCCAAGTGTAAGCGTAACCGGCAGAGAATAGCCGTCCCAGCGATGTTTATCCTCTTCCCTTCTCACAGTACTGCCACCACGCCAAATCACTTCGCCCGTCTGCTTGTTCAACGCCACCAGACAGCCGTCATCCTGAAACAGCGGAACGATGACCTTTTCCTCAACGATGAGAGGCGGGCAGGAATAGCCGAACTTTGGCGGAACGGCCTTGAAACGCTCGCGAAGACCGGCGCTCCAGCGCACCGTGCCGTCGCGAACCGACAGACAGGTCAGCACGCCTGTATGATCCAGAACATAAAGCCATTCGCCGTCAACGGTCGGTTCGGCCTTCGGGCCGTACCATGCACCCACGTTGGGATTCATTTCCTTGCTCCAGTGCCAGGACTGAAACCTGGCGGGGACGCGATAGCGATGCACCCAAACGGCTTGTCCTGTGGCCGCATCGAGCCGGTAGATGGCGATCTCGGCATCCGTGGCGTCATCGGCGCGGCAAACCGCCCCCCGTCCGTTGGCTGTTTTTTTCGCCATCTTGAAGCCGTCGGAAATACTGACGGTGAAAACGCTCCCGGAAGAAACCGAAACGCCAGCAAAGCCGGGAGACACCTGAGTGCGCCAGAGGACCGGGTCGCCGCCAGCGGAAAAATCTGTCACGATCCCTTTTTCGGCAGACTGGAAATTGGCATCGGGACCTCCGGCGCAGGGCCAGTCGGCGCCGCGAGCGAGAAGTCCGCCTCCGGTTGCGGCCAGAAGAACAAGAGCGCTCATAAGGATTTCACGGAGGCGCTTCATTGATTCCCCCGTTCTCCCTATTCGAAGTCGCCATACCCAACCAGCCGGATATGATCGTGTTCTCTGATGTACTTAATCACCTCAAGGTTCGTTAATACATTCGTTACCGTTTCGCGCTTAGAGGCAACGTTGTCGTCGGCCGAGTAGCCCAAAGATTGCATTTCTTCGGTGTTTTGGGCGGGATGATCAATAAATATGTAGTTGCCCGGTTTCAATTCCGACAGGGTTTTCAAGGTAGCCTTAACCGCCAGGCCTACGGTTGTATCACTTTTGTCATCCCAAAACCTGATTTGCGTTACGTTTTGTTTTTTGCCCCAGTTGGAGTTCCGATATTCATTACCCCAATAAATTAAACGGTACTCAGCGGCCAGCTTTCGTATGCAAGTTTCAATGATATCGCCGCAACTCGAGAACCCCATGTGCAACGTGATGTGATTAGTTTGCGGCAGATGGTTGAGGATCAATTCAATTTGCGCCCTTAACTCCCGTTCGATTTCGTTAATGTCCCACTTTTGATCGTTCAGAGCGTCGCTTACTGCTTTCTCCTTTTTGTTCCATACCTGCTTAAAGAAATAGCCATTGGCATCGGTAATACTTGGACAATGAGTTAATGGCCGCCACTTGTAATTTGTCCATTCGGCATTCAGGGTCAGGTGTATACCCAGCTCAATATTTTCGACGCCTTTAAGCATTGAAACCGCTTCCATAAAATACGGACAAGGTGCCATTACCTCGATCGCGGTGGTGATACCTTGCATGTAAGTTAATTGACACCCCGCATTACTGGCATGGTTTAATCCCATGTCATCGCTCCGTATGATTATATTTACGGGAAAGTGATCGGTCATCGCATTCAACCCTTTCTTATCTGAGGATCAGCCTCGTTTCTGACATCCAATATAACCGCCTACACATGGACGGTTCTAACAGGTTCATAATCCACCGGCAAAATATTTTCCGAACAGATAAAAACTGTCTCCGCCCTGTGAACTGCGGCTATTGTTTTTACCGGCGGGCCGGGATTGTGTTCAACGGCTTCTGCCGCTAGCATACCCGCCTGTAAAACTCCGGAGTCTTATGAAAAAACTGCTTTTGTTTATTCTGTCTGTCCTGAGTGCCGGGCTGTCCGCCGCTCAACTTGATCTTTCAGCGGAACTGATTCCCCGCGAAACGCTCATCGGTGCAGTGCGCTCTGCCGAAAAGTATCCGGAAGCCGACGTTCTGCTGGTCGAGGATCAAGCCCGAATCCGGTACGAAACGAACGGAACTTCCCGTTGCATTACCGATACGGCCTACAAAATTCTGACGGAAAAAGGCCGGCAGGAAAAATCGAGCCTCAGCGTCGGCTACAGCACCGATTACGGCACGATGCGTTTTGCGCGCGCCGAGGTTGTTAAGCCGGACGGACGGATCATTCCGGTTGACCTCGCGACCCAAAGCCGTGAAGCGATTAATCAGGGACAGATGGATGCCAACATTTACGACCCGAGCCAGAAAGATATCAAGCTAACGGTTCCTGATCTCGAAATCGGCGATATTCTGCGTTACACCGTCGCCAGCGAGCAGATCAAAACCGTGGTACCCGGCACATGGAGCGAGCTGTTCACGCTTGAAGACACCTTCCCGATTCTTCACGCCGTGTATGAAATTGACGCGCCCGCCGCCCTGCCTCTGGCGAAAGCCGAACTTAAAAACGAAATCCCCGGTACCGTCACCATGCGAACGGAAAAAGACGGCGACCGCATCCGCACGATCTGGGAAGTGCGTAATGTTCCGCAAATGTTCGAGGAACCGAAAATGCCGGAGCGTTATACCGCCGTACAGCGTCTGCTTCTCAGCACGATCCCTGACTGGGAGACGCTTTCGAAATGGTACTGGACACTTTCAAAACCGCGTCTGGAAGCCGTCACTCCCGCGATGAAGAGCAAAGTGCGTGAGCTGACAGCCGGAACCACGAATCGGCAGGAAAAGATCGAAGCCATTTTCCGCTTCGTCTCGCAGGACATTCGTTACATGGGCCTCACCGTCGAAAACGAAGCCCCCGGCTATGAACCGCACAATGTTTCACTCACCTTCGACAACCGGTACGGCGTTTGCCGCGACAAAGCCGCCCTGCTCGTCTCCATGCTCCGCCTTGCAGAATTCGATGCCTTCCCCGTCCTCATTTATGTCGGACCGAAAAAAGATCCGGAAGTTCCGCAGCCGTGGTTCAACCACGCCATTACCGCCGTCCGCAACGAGGACGGAAGCTGGCAGCTGATGGATGCCACCAACGAAAACACCCGCGACCTGCTTCCGGCCTACCTGTCCTACCGCAGCTATCTCGTCGCTACGCCGGAAGGCGAAACGCTGCAAACCTCGCCGGTCGTGCCGCCCGAAAAAAATCTACTCACCGTCGATGTCGATGCCGCGCTCGACGACTCCCAAACGATCTCCGCCAAAGCGGTTCTCTCGTTTAACGGAATTAACGACACCGCCTACCGCGGACGTCTCGCCGCTCTTAAGCCGGAAGAACGCGCGCCTTACTTCGAAGAACGGCTCAAGCAGGCGCTCGGCGCGGCGCGGCTCACCCGTCTTGAAATCCGTCCGGATAACGTGCGTGACACCACCGTGCCGCTCTCGGTCAGCCTGAATTTTGAAATCGGAAACGCACTGGCCGACGGATCGAATGAAGCACTGCTGCAGGTGCCGACATTGATCAATCACTTCGGACTTTTCGGTCGTGTGCTCGGCGAAGGAATCGGTCTCGATCAGCGCCGTTATCCGCTCTGCACAGAATTCACCTGCGGCATCGCCGAAACGGTTCGGCTTGACCTCAGCCGGAGCGGATTGATTCCCGCCGCATTGCCCGCCTACGAAACCATCGACACGCCGGAGCTGTATATCAGCCGCGCTGTCAGCGCGACGAACAATCTGCTCATCAGCCGTGCCAATATTCTGCTGCGCACCGTTGAGTTCAGTCCGGAGCAATATCTGACGCTCAAACAAAATCTGAAAGCCTCCGAGCGCAACGCCCGCAAGCGGATCATTCTGAAACACGGCGGCTTCCCGGCGGAAGCCGATCTGGCCACACTCGACGAAACCGTCCGGTACACACTCTACGACCGCAACAACTGGAAAGAAGATCGTACCGTCCGGCAGAAGGTGCTCACATACGCCGGCAAAAAAGAGCTGTCCGACCTCAAGTTCACCTACAACCCCGTGGTCCAGCAAACCGTTCTCATCGGCGCCACCGTCACAGCGCCGGACGGAAAGGTGAAGCACATTGATCCGGATAAAGAAGTGAATGTGATGGATGCCAAATGGACCGGTGAAGCACCGCGCTATCCGGCGGAAAAAATCATGGTGGTCAGCCTGCCCGGCGTCGAAGTCGGCAGCATTATTGAATACCGCACCGTCAGCACCTGTCGCGGACTTCCCTTCTTCTCCGCTGCCGAATATTTCTCCAAACACAACCCGCTCGTCAGCAAAACGGTCCGGGTCGAACTGCCGCACAATCTGGAACTGAAAAACAGCAACACCGATCCGGCTGCCATTCAGAGGAAAACATCGCACAAAGATAATCTGGTCATACACGAATGGACCGCGAAAAACCGTGATATGGTTAAAAAAGAAGAACGGCTGCCGCCGGAATGGACATTCGAACCGGCCGTACTTCTTTCCTGCGGAGACACGTCAGATTACGCATCCCTGATTGAAAAAACACTGATCGGCGCCGCCGGAAAAAACAAAGTTGCCTCTGCCAAAGCACACGAACTGACCCGTGGACTCAAAACCCGCCTCCAGAAAATCACCGCTCTGCGCGACTTTGCTGACCGCGCCGTCCGCGAAGCAGGCCCCGACTTTGCCGCGCTGCCGCTTTCTGCCGTTACACCGGCCGACCGGATTCTGGCCGAGGGCTACGGAAACACCGGCGACCGTGCGATCCTGCTTTACGCTCTGCTTGATGCCGCCGGACTCAGCCCGCGCTTCGTCCTCTCTTCGAGCCTGCCGCGCGCTGAAGGATTCGCCCTTCCGGCCATAAGCGTTCCGCAGCGCAAGTTCTTCGATACCGTTCTCGTTGCGGTAACCGGCGATAATAAAAAAACCATTTATCTGGGCGACAGCAGCCAGTACGCAGAACCGGGCACACTGGCTCATAGCGGTCAGCCCGCAATTGATCTGAAAAGCGGCAAACTCGAAATTCCACAGAGCGGACTTCCCGACACCGCAGAAACCGGGTTCACGCTCAGCCTTTCCGAAACCGGCGATGTGGCACTGACAAAGAAAACTACCTTCTCAGGAACTGAATTCGAAGAATTCCATAAACAGTTTGTCCAGTTCGCTCCCGAAGAACAGCGGCGGGAACACCAGAAAATGCTCAGCCAAATTTCACAATCGGCTGAAGCATCCGGTGACCTGAGCGTCTCTTACGCTTATCCCGGACAGCTTCAGTTCGCCGCTCGCCTGCCTGCCTTCGCCGTACACGACGGAGACCGAATGTATTTCAACCTGCCGGAAGGACTTGGCGATCTGCTCAACCTCAAAGCCAGCCGCCGCGAAAATCCGTTCTACATCGAGAAGCCGATCCGCAAAGTATTCAGTTATGAAATCACCATGCCTGAAGGCTGGGAGCCGGTTCTTCTCCCTGAGCCGTTCCGCATTGCGCTGCCTGCCGGCGCCGGATTCGTGGAAGTGAAAGTTTCCGCGAATAACGGACGGATATTCATTCTGCAACAGGCGCAACTCAACGCCGCCGTCATCCCGGCGGAAGAATACGACAAACTGCTGGCGCTCAACGACCGCCTGACCGGGCCGTCGGCAAAAGCAGTTCTCCTGCGGAAAAAATAAATCCAGCTGTTCGATGAACAGCTGGATTTAACAGACGCCCTCCGAACCTTTACCGTCCCTGATCGAGAAATCCTTCAAGTTTCCGGATACGGGTCGGATGACGCATCTTGCGGAGCGCTTTGGCCTCGATCTGCCGGATACGCTCGCGGGTTACGTTAAACTGGCGGCCCACTTCTTCAAGCGTACGCGGATAGCCGTCAGCCAACCCGAAGCGCAGAGTCAGAACTTCCTGTTCGCGTGCGGTAAGCGTTTCGAGCACATCACCGATTTTTTCACGCAGAAGACTGAAGGCGGTCATTTCAGACGGATTTTCGGCGGACTTGTCTTCGATGAAGTCGCCAAAGCTGGTGTCGTCGCTGTCGCCGATCGGCGCCTGCAGCGAGATGGGCTGCTGGGCAATTTTCAGGATTGCACGAACGCGTTCGACCGGCAGTTCCATTTCGTCGGCCAACTCCTCCGGTGACGCTTCACGGCCAAATTCCTGCAACAATGTTTTCTGAACACGCAGAAGTTTGTTGATGGTTTCGATCATGTGCACCGGAATGCGAATGGTGCGGGCCTGGTCGGCGATCGAACGGGTAATCGCCTGACGGATCCACCAGGTGGCATAGGTGCTGAACTTGTAGCCGCGACGGTATTCGAATTTTTCGACGGCTTTCATCAGGCCCATGTTGCCTTCCTGAATCAGATCGAGGAAGGAAAGTCCACGGTTGGTGTACTTCTTGGCGATACTGATCACGAGGCGCAGATTGGCTTCGATCATTTCAGTCTTGGCCTGAAGCCCCTTGCGAAGCCAGGTGCGCAGCAGCCGGTGATGTTCGACAAAAACGGCGGCTTCCATGTGGACTTTCCCTTCGAGTTCGCGCAGCCGTTTGCTGGCTTCGCGGATTTTCTCGTCGGCGGTTTTGGAACGGCTCTTTTCCAGCTTTTCGATTTCGGCCAGCAACTCCTGAACTTCCTTGTGGTACGAATCGACCTGCGGGACGATGTCTTCAATCGCCTTCTGTTTAAAGTGCAACTGGACGAAATATTCGGCCAGGCGCTCCTGTGAGCCGACAAACAGCTTGCGGCTCTTCTCGCGGGCGGCCTTGCTCTTTCCATGAACGGACTCAATGAAATATTTGCCAGCCAGCTCCTGATTGCGGTGAATTCCCTGAAGGACTTTCGGCAGAGCGGCAAAATAGTCTTCGCGGCACTCTACATGTTTATCGCTGACGATGCGGTCGAAACGCTGCTTGCCGGTTTCGATCTTTTCGATAACACCCAGATAAGCTTCGGTTGCACAACCAATACGGTTGAACAGGCTGGTGGTGTTGAGTTCCGCTTCTTCGATGCGTTTTGAAATTTCAACTTCCTGTTCGCGGGTAAGCAGCGGCACCTGCCCCATCTGCTTGAGATACATGCGAACCGGATCGTCGAGCACGTCGCTGCGGGCGCTTTGTTTTTCGCGCTCCTCTTTTTCCATGCGCGCTTTAAAATCTTCTACGTCATCCGAGCGGATAATTTCCACTTCCATGCTCTTGAGCAGGGCGACGACTTTTTCCGCATCTTCCGGAACGACCAGATCTTCCGGCAGAGCCTCTTCAATATCTTCATGCGTCAGAAATCCATGTTCCTGAGCGAGAGCAATCAGCTCTTTGATCTTCTCATTGCGCTCTTCGCGCAACATCACAGAGACCGGAGCATCTTCCGGCGCGGGAGCCTGCATGGCATCCAGATCGGGATTTTCGGGCATCTCCTCGTTCGGGATAGAAATCTTCGGCAACCGTTTCGCCGGCGGATTTTTTTTCGACTCGACCGGCTGTTTTTTCTCAGCGGCTTTCGTCAGGTCTTTTTTGACTTCACCTTTTTTAACGGGCAGATTTTTTTTAGTTTCAACTTTTTTGGCCGGCGGGTTTTTTTTGACTTCCTCTTTTTTCTTGGCCGGAGCTTTTTTTACCTCAGCCTTTTTGGAGGCCGGAGGCGTTTTCTTCTTAGCTGTTTTCTTTGCCGCAACTGCTTTCTTTTTGACCATGTGAAACTCCGATTTCTGGGTAAGACACAAAAATTCCATTATACGCGAAAGGCATGCATTAATCAGCAAAGAGGCTTCTCCGTCAAGGTTTTACCTCCTTTAAAACTGACAGTTTTTGATACTGTTTTGGAATGCATCCTGCTATTTTACAGATCGTTACGACGAAATGCCCCACAAACACAGGAGTGCAATGTGAACCGACTTGATGAACTGTTGAAACTCACCGTAGAGCGCGGTGCCAGCGATCTGCACCTTTCTTCAAACTACTGCCCCTGTATTCGCGTCGACGGCGAAATGCAGTTTCTGAGCGAGTTCCCCATTCTGACCCCGCCTGAAACCGAGGCCATGCTGAAGGCGATCATGCCGGAAAAAAGTCGGCAGGAGCTGGACAAAGACTGGGATACCGACTTCGGCTACACTCTGGACGGATTCGGAAGATTCCGTATCAATGCGTTTCGTGACATCTATGGAGTCGGCGGCGTATTCCGTTCCGTTCCGGAACTGGTTCCGGCTCTCGAAGACTTGGGCCTTGGCTTTTCCGGCGTTTTGCGCGAACTGTGCATGCATACGAAAGGTCTCATCATCGTCACCGGCCCGACCGGCAGCGGGAAATCGACCACTCTCGCCGCTATGGTGGATCTAATCAACCGGACGCGCAAAGAACACATCATCACCGTCGAGGACCCGATTGAATTTGTGCATCAGTCCAAAAACTGCCTGATCAATCAGCGCGAAGTTCACCGGCACACCCGCAGTTTTGCGGGAGCCCTGCGCGCCGCTCTGCGCGAAGACCCGGATATCATTCTGCTCGGCGAAATGCGCGATCTGGAAACCACCGAAATCGCGCTGGAAACCGCCGAAACCGGCCATCTGGTTCTGGCCACCTTGCACACAAACACCGCCACATCCACCGTGGATCGTATCATTGATAAGTTCCCGGGCGACCGGCAAAACCAAATCCGCACCTTGCTGGCCAACACCCTCACCGGCGTTATTGCCCAGACTCTCTGTAAACGAACAGACGGCGGACGGGTTGCCGCCGCTGAAATTCTACTGGCCACGCCAGCCGTGCGTTCCAATATTCGCGATCAGAAAACCCATCAGTTGCCAACGGCCATTCAAACCGGCTACAGCGTCGGCATGCGCTCCTTCACAGACAGCCTCTTTCAGCTGGTTCAGGATGGCATCATATCCCCGCGCGAAGCCTATTTGAAAGCCGTCGACAAAGTTTCGCTCGAACAAAAATTCGCCGGTTGCGGCATTCGGCTGGATAAAACGCTGACTGAGATCCCGGTCGTCGGTGCTGACGGTCTGGATATGATTGAAGCCGACTTAAACTCTCCCGACAGCCTCAAACAGCGGGCTTGGAAACTATCGACCGATCGCAACACACAAGCGCGAGACGGACGCAAAGCTCTTGAATTGATCGAACGGGCCATTCAACTGGGGGCCAAGAACTCAGAAACGTTCATGGTTCTGGCCGCCGCTCAGGCGGAAAGCGGCAATTTCAAAACTGCAGTGGAAACGGCGAAAAAAGCCATCCAGCTCGCCAGACAGGAATGCAATACCGACTGCCTGCACGAACTGGACCAGCAACTCAGCTGTTATAAAAAATCTCGTCCGCATCCGGGCGCGATCGCCTGATTCAGTTCTTCCCGGAAATGGTAAACGACTGCGGCTGGGAAACCAGCACGCGATAGTAGCGGACAGAGCCTTCCCGCACCGCAGAGAATGTCATTATGCCGCCTGTTCCCACTTTATCAGTATATCCGGCCTCATTACTCCAGGATCCACTGATCAGATTATCGGTTGACTGAACCGTGTACAGATTGTCGGAAACAGACTGCCATGTAATCAGCACCGATCCATCCACCAGACTCTGCTGATGATAGACGCGGAAATAACTATTAGCATCCTCGTAAGCGGTGCCGGCGATCTTTTCATCGCCATTCGAAACTCCATCGCCGTCATCGTCTGCCAGTGGATCGGGAGCTGCTCCACCGAAAGCCGCTATGCCGGCAATAGACTCTGCCGCTTCCAGTGGCGATGAAGGCGGTTCCGGGTTGAATTCATAACAACCCATATCAATGCGATTCGACAGATTAGTCGTCGATCTTTGTTTCCCGTCTAAGTCACGCGACGGAGCCAGATAGAACGTTCCTTTGTTAGTGCAAGGCGAGCCATCCGTTAAGTTGTAATTCCCGCCGCCGACAAATAGCGGATTGCCATTGGTTGAAAGCACCGCCGAGGGATAACCGTTAGGCCACCAAGGGCCTTCGATATCGCTGTACCAGATATTGATGCTTCCGGAACGGCAATGCAGATTGAACATGTATATGTTTGTCGATGCGACCCGTGTATTGCCAACTATCATTGCGTCCGAAAACGTATTCCCCCAGAAAATCATATTCCGGAAAAAAGGTCTATCGAGCGAAGTCAGCCCGCCGCCCAGCGTGTTGGCATGGTTGTCGGCAACTGTGCAGTTTACGCCGGTCGGCGAACATCCGTCGCCAATATAGAATCCTCCGCCCAAACCGAAATCCGGGCGCAACTTCAACTTCGAATAGTCAGAGTCTTCTGCCCACGTCCTATTACCAACCACCAGACAGTTCACCATGAACGGTGAACTGTCGCGCATCAGGAGAATGCCGCCGCCGTTTTCGTCTTCATCGGTCTTGTCATTGGCTCTCTCCAGATCGCTTGGGAAAAGCTGTCTGGCCACAACCGAAGTCTTATTGGAAGCGATATAATAGTTGGGTGCTTCATTGTTCATGATCATGCACCGCTCGATACGCGGACTGCTGTTGTCACAGGTTATCCCGCCACTGTTGTTAGTCACCGTCGTTCTGAAAATTGTGGCATTTGCACTGTCTTTAAGAGAAATGCCCCGCCCGTTGCAGTCACTGACGGTGGTAGTGTTGGTTCCGCCAATATAGACGCCACTGCTTCCATCTACATAAATGCCGATTCCGAAATCGCCGCCCGTTCCATGTCCAATATCTGTGATGGTGCAGTTTTCGATGCGCGGAGATGAACCGCCTGTACACCAGACACCGTTCAAGACATTAGAAATCGTGCAGTTCTGAATGACCGGGCTGGAATTTCTTTCACCACGAATCCCGTCCAGCGCACAACCATAGATAGTACAGTTTTCGATCCGTGGACTGGCATTGCTTAAAATAATCCCGGATTCGGCGTCACAGTCATCTGAACAGGGGTTTATAGTAACGGTGATGCCAAGACCCTTTATCACCGTATTCGTCGTCTCTCCGCTGTTCATGGTAAACACCGGCCCGGCTCCAGCACTGTTGATAATGACTGTAGAGGGATTATTGCTCCACGACTTGATGGTGATGGCCTTGCCGTGTGTATCAATATTATAATTCCCCTCGCCCCAATAGGTGCCGTCGGCAATCAGAATGGTCATACCATCCACGGTCACATTGGTATTAATCGCTTTCTGAATGGAGTCAAACGGATGACGTGTTACCGAATTGGTGCCCCATGTTCCGTTTTCAAGAGGGTCGCTTGTCTGAGGATCCATTTCTGCCGGATCGTTCTCCGCATTATCATCCACAAAAACAGGATCGCGGGAATTGTACGGCTGGGTTCCCAGATCAATTTCCTGCTTGTCTGTCAGTCCGTCGCCGTCACGGTCTGTCTCCACCGGATTTTCGATTTCCAAAGGTTTAAATCCGTGACCGACTTCCCATCCATCCGAAAAACCGTCGCCATCCGTATCCGGATTATTCGGATTGGTGATGTAGAGGTTGTTGATGGCGGCATTCGTGGTGACTTCCCAGTAATCATCTAAACCGTCTCCGTCGCTGTCACGCTTGTTCGGATGGGTCGAACCGGGCATTCCGCTGGGCGTCGTGTTAGTGAAGGAAAACGAAGAAGGCGCGCCGGTAACGCTGGTATAGACAACCGACCAGAGACTGTTGGAGCAAAGGCTGTATTCCTGAAGATTCAAAAGCCCGTCACTGTCCGGATCCCCGGAAGCGCCGTTTGCGCCGGTGGCCGACGACGCCAGCAGACCGTTATTCACTTCCCAGCCGTCCGGCATTCCGTCAACGTCCGTGTTTCGATTGGTCGGATTACAATTGTTGCTGTACTCATCTCGGTTAACCAGCCCGTCGCCATCCGGATCCAAGGAGACATCCAGACTGTTGGTCGGGTTCAGCGTCGGACGATAGGTGTATTCCCAGCCGTCCGGCATTCCATCCCCGTCGGTGTCATTGTTTCTCGGATCGGTGCCGAGATTATATTCCTGCAAATTGGTCAGCCCGTCGCTGTCCGGATCCAAAGCCGCATCTGATGGATCGTTCGGGTTCAAGCCGTGCAATACTTCCCAGCCGTCCCACATTCCGTCACCGTCCGTGTCACGATTGCCGGGGTCGGTGTTGTTTTGCGATTCCTGAACGTCAGTCAAACCGTCGGAATCTGTATCGCCAGCTCCGCCGGGAACGCGAGGATTCAAGTGGTAACGGACTTCCCAGCCGTCATTCATGCCGTCGTGATCGGTGTCGGAATCAAGCGGATCAGTTCCAAAATCAAGCTCGCCATCCACAAAAAGGTTTGTGTTTGCATCCACTCCGGCAGGATACGTCGTCACAGGAACAAAGCCGTCATTACCGTCTACAAGGCCGTCGCCGTCCGTATCAACCTTGCGGGGATCGGTGTTATAAAGGCGGACTTCCTGCGTTCCATCAGTAAGGCCGTCGGCATCCTGATCGGCATTTTTCGGATTGAGTCCGGCAAGATATTCGCCCCGCTCCGTTATACCGTCACCGTCATAATCATTGGTTGCACTCTGGCCGAGATTTTCAAAATAGGAAATTTCCCAGCTGTCCAGCAGACCGTCTCCGTCTGAATCGGGCAGAATGGAAAATATTTCAACACCTGTGGTTCCTTCGGTGACATAGGTGTATCCGCCGCTCACAAAAACTCCGGAAGCAGACCCCGCCGTCGAGACATGGGCCGCGAGCACCAGATTTGTTGAATTGTAAATATTCAGCACAACCAGTCCGTTGGTTCCGTCAGCGACATAAACAGAATTACCACTAACAAAAACGCCTGCGGCGGATCCTTCGGTGTCATAACTTCCAAGAACAACCAGATTGGTGTTCATGATTTTCACGCCGTTGACACCCGCTACGGCAGCAATAATTGACCCGCTTCCGTGAACACCGGTCAGAGTCCATCCCGTGAATCCGTTAGGGTAAGCCGCCTTATCGGAAAGTATGTTCAAAGAAACGGGAGGACTCACAACATATCGCTTCACGTCTTCAAACATCGCGATATAAGCGTGGCTTCCACGGGCATAAACATCATGCATATTTCGGATCGTGTAGCTTTTTCCCTTTTGCTGGATCGAAGCTGGATTTGAAACGTCAAACACAACCAGTTCGTTGATGCCATCCGCAAGATAGACGTAATTGCCTTGAACGGCTACCCCTTCAGCAGTGCCAACTGTATTGGTCCATCCCGCCAGAGCGGGCGCAGACGGTGTGGACACATTGACGATCACCAGTCCGTTGGCTCCGTCAGCCACGTAAGCGTATCCGTTACTTACAGCAACATCATTTGCGGTTCCTACTCCTGAATGATCATACCAACCAACCTGCACCGGATTTTTCGGGTCGGCGATATTCAGAATAACCAGTCCATTGGCCCCATCGGCCACATAGGCATAGCTTCCATCTACTGCGATATTTTTGGCATCGCCTGCTGTATTGAAACCACCCACCGTGGACGCTACGGCTAAACTTCCCGTCGGCGAATTCGGGCTGAACCCGTAGGTAACTTCCCAGCCATCGAAGAGGCTGTCACCGTCTGTGTCGGCATTATGCGGAGTACAGCGGTTTTCGTATTCCGCCCGGTTGTTCAGATGGTCGTTGTCCGGATCAAGTATGGCGTCCGACGGGTCGTTTTGATTCAACCCGTTCGCAATTTCCCATTCATCCGGCATTCCGTCGCCGTCCGAATCCTGAAGCGCGATCAGTTTTTTGACATTCAACCGCCCGCCGGAAACCGTTTTGGCCGCCAGCGCCGGAAGGCTGTCAACGGTGTTCAACAGCGCGGCTTTAAGCTGTAAAGGCGTGAGTGATGGTTTTGAACTCAGCAGCAGCGCCGCCGCACCCGCCACATGAGGTGTCGCCATGGAAGTTCCCTGATCCGAACCAAAATTTCCATTGGGGACGGTGCTGTAAATATTCACACCTGGAGCCACTAAGTCCACCGAGGTTTTTCCGTAGCAGGAGAAAGACGCCAGCACATCGTTCTGATCGGTAGCACCCACTGCCACTATATTGGGAATGTCGTAACTGGCTGGATAAACGGGCGTGGAGTCGTTATCTGAACCGGAATTTCCTGCCGCCGCCACAAACAGGACGCCTTTGCCGTTGGCATAAGTGATCGCGTCACGCATTGTATCGCTCGCGCCGCCGCCGCCGAACGATGCGGAAATAACGTTTACTTTCTTATCCGAGGCATAACGGATAGCTTCCGCAATATCTGAATCCATCAGCACACCAGCCGCACTCCCGGCCTTCAAAGCCATCAGGCGAACTTTCCAGCAAACCCCCACCACGCCCAAACTGTTGTTCCCGACAGCGCCCACCGTACCGGCGCAATGGGTTCCATGACTGTTGTCGTCGGCAGGAGTATTGTCGTCGTTCGCAAAATCCCAGCCGTAAATATCGTCAACCCTTCCGTTCCCGTCGTCGTCCAAACCGGTTATTCCATTTACTTCGGACATGTTTCTCCAAAGGTTGGCAACCAGATCGGGATGAGTCAGATCAATACCGGTATCAATCACGGCTACAACTACATTGGTACTGCCGGTGGCGGTATCCCACGCGCCGGTGGCATTGATTTTGACCATGCCCCACAGATCGCCCCAGCGCGAATCATTGGGCACAGCGGAGATTCGCGAAATATAATCCGGCTCGACATAGACCAGCACGCCGGTTTCTCTGGAAAAAACAGAAAGAGCTTCCGGAACCGCATCCAGCGTCGGCGCTTTCAGACTGACGATATAGTGGCCGGGAAGCGACAGCTCGCGAAGAATAGAAACCCCGTACCCCTTCAGCATGGCCCGCAAATCGTCTGCATTTTTACCATCCTGCAACTTTACCAGAACATGATTCGCCACCATTTCCGTGCGGGAAAAAACAGTGTAGGTATCTGCATTCTCGTTCTTCACCAGAATTTCTTCAACTCGATGGAAGGGATATTTCCCGTCCGCCTTAACCAGCAATTCGCGTTTTTTCCGGTCTTTGGAAATGGTCGTAATTCGCCGGTCGAGAATCTGCGTCTCATGGATCGGCTGGAAACGATCGCCCGACGCGGAAACCACCTGCACAACGGCTTCCGGCTGACTGAGATCTGCTGCAGTGATTTCGCGTACCGGCGCGACGGGTACCTGTTCCAAAGAATTTGAAGTCGCCGGTGCGCTGGAATTTAAAACGGTAGCCGCTTCCGGCTTTTCGGCGTTGGTAGAGCCTGTGCGGTGCGAAACCAGATAACCGGAAAGTCCGGCTACCAAAAGGAATCCGGTAATAAGGGTCAATAACAGCGTCTTTTTCATAATTCATCCGCCTATTTTTTCGGGATGTCCTCGTGTCTGCCGTAACCGGCCCGACAACTTCCCGCTCAATGCACCTTATTTCTGTTTCTGAAGCCGTTTCTGTTCTGTGTTCTGCATCTTCTGAATCGACTCTTTCGCCCGTTCCGCTTCCTGAGTCTGGAGTAGCTTCTGCCCTTCCGCCTTGATCTGACGATCCGCGCGTGAAGTGGCGTCATAGCGCATTGCCAGCGTAGAGTCCTGCGGCAACCCGGTTTCCATGTTAATGTTGGCCGGATTAGCCAGCCCGACAGTCACAAAAATAACCGTTTCTTTTTGCTCGTTCTTTTTGTTGCTGTAGTCGAAAAGCCGTCCGATCAGCGGGAGACTTCCCAGTAGAGGAATTTTCCGCTCCACATCATTTGATGTCAGCTCCGTCAGTCCGCCGATGGCGGCGGTTTGTCCGCTTTCCAATGAGAAAATCGTTTTAATGGTTTTTTCATCGGTAACAGGAAAACTGTTGATGGTGCCGCCGTTTCCAACGGTTTTGTTGCGCACAAAGCGCGACAGCGAAGGTTTAATGGCCACCGTGATATTGCTGGCGGTATTAACCAATGGCGTCACATCCAGCTTGATGCCGTATTCAAAGAACGGTCTTTCCGGATCCAGATTATAGGTTGTGACGGCGTCCGCCTGTTGCGCCTGAGTGGTTGCCTGCTTGATGTTCGGCTCTTTCTGACCGATGTATATCTGGGCGGTTTCCTCATTCGCCACGATAATTTTCGGATTGGATACAACCTTGATCCCGTTAATTTCTTTCAGTGCCGCCAGCACCAGCTTGAAGTCGTCCGCCTTTAGAGTCGCCCCCAAAGCCTTTGTGGTCGAGTCGATGCCGAGAGTTGTCGGTGTGATACCGAATACACGTGTCTCATCCGCGCCAAAACTGCCCGGACGGGCCGGAAGATCTGAGACTGTTGTCGGCACATTTTCATACGGTCTGCCGGCAATATCCGTGTAGCGACTATCGGTCAACGTGTTATTTCTGCTGTAATCTCCGCCGATTCCGCTTCCCGATATTCCGTACCCTCCGTTTTCGCCGCCCAGCATCGCCCAGTCAATTCCCAGCTGCTTGGATGCACCGTCGGTGAGTTCCAGAAATTTGGCTTCAATAAACACCTGCTGGCGCGGCAGATCCACTGCGGCAATCATAGATTGAATCTCCAGCAGATTTTCAGGGGTGCTCTGCACCACAATCGTATTGCGGCTGGGGAAAATGGATATCTTCCCTTCTTTCGGCACCATGTTCCTGATCATATCGTTAACGTTGGACACAGATGCATAGTCCAGCTTAAACGTCCGGACATTCATCAGCACGGGTGCATCAGTCGGTTTTTTCCGGACGCTGTAAACTGAAGAGCCGGGAGTCTTCTCGTAGAGCTCCAGACCCTGCGTCTCCAGAATGGCCTGCAGGGCGGGTTTCCACTCCACATCCTTAAGATTAACATCCACCTTGACTGTTCCGACGGTACCTTCAAAGGTGGGAACAATGATGTTCGCGTCGGAAAGCGTTGCGAAAATCCGGATGACGCTGCTGAGTTCGACATCCTTGAGGCTGACCGAGATCAGTCCGCCCTTAATGGTTCCGCCAATCGACGGTTCGGCTACGGCGGCAATCGTTTCGACTGACTCTACAGGTGCGGCGGGAACTACGACTGCAGGAACGACTTCCACGGCGGCGGGAACTACTATCGCAGGAGCTGTCTCCGCGACAACAGGAGCCGGTTCGACAGGCTCACGGCTGACCGGCGCAGGAGCTTCTTGAGGCGCGGCTTCCGGGGACACAGTCGGAGCTGCAACTTCTTTGGCCTTCAGTTCGCTGAATATCTGGGCCGTGTTCTGCGCCAAAATCACACCGGTCAGCATCAACACCGCAATGATCACGGCTGTTTTTGTTTTCATAGATCTGCTCCTGCCTTTTATCTGATTCCCAGTCTTTTCAATTGAATTTGCCCGGCGGCATTAATTCCGTCGATTTTCCACTGATATGTTTTACCTTCGTGTAGAACCTCAATCGGATCGCCAGCGATCTTGAGATCGCCGTTAATTATTGCTGCGGTTCGACCGCCTAAACGGCTGGTTCCGCTGATCCGGATTTTTGCAGAGGCCGCTTTCCAGCCAGCGCCGCCAAGATCAGATACGCTCTGGACATTCGCCTTCTTTTGCCAATTCTGCGGAAAAAAACCGATCGGCCAGAACGGGTCTCTGAGAGGCTCCTGCACCCATTCACCGGCTGTTTCTTTTTTCGGATCTGCGGATTCGGGCGCCGACACCGCAGAGTCGGAAGGCTGAACAGAGTTTTCAACCGAAACGGTCATGCCGGTTGGCGAGCTGGCGGCTGTAACGGAATCGTCCTGAGCAAGGACGGTCAGACAAAAGCCGGTCAACAAAAGAATCGGAAAGCGGTTGTTCATTGCGCCCCCTTTTCGATTTTCATCGAAGACGGCCATTGGATGACAATCCGTATCTGATGGGCCTGGGGCTGGTCAGGAATCGCTGAGACTGTTACTTCTTTGATTCGCAGCAAAGGGTTGTCTTTCTCAAGCCGCCAGAGAAATTCTACGAGACTGTTATAGCCGCACCGCGTGGAAATGCTGATCTCGTATGGCCGGATAGCGGCATTTTTTTTGTCGTCGTCCGCAAGGATCGTTTCTTCGAGATTATCCAGCTCAACCCCGGCCAGCGTGGCGCAGCGCGAAACATACTCATAGACCCAGGCATAGCGGTCAGACATAGTGGGCGCATGAACCGCCAACGCCTCCAGCTTCGAAATACTCAAGGCCAGTTCGCGCTGAATTACATTCTCGCGACTCAGAATGTCGCGCGCATCAGCAAGCATCGTCTCCAGCTTAATTAATTCTCTTTTTGCGGAACCGCCGCGCGCCGAGGCGGGTTTGGTCCAGCCGAGAAAGTGGATCATCAGAACAATCTGCACAACCGCAAGCACGAACGTGGCAACAACCATCTGCTGCTGTTTTTTGGTGAGGGCGGACCAGTTCATTATCTGACACCTCCCGCCGGACGCCGGCCTTCCAGTGAAAACAGCCAGATTTCGCCGGACTCGCGCTGAGAGGAAACCAGTTTGACTTCACCGCAGAAACTGCGCAATCCGGCACTGGAGTTAAGCCGACGCTTGGCATCAACGGCTGTCAGCTCACCCTGCGCGCGACCGCTAAGCCGGAGAACGTAGGAACTGGCAGAGTTGGTATCAGAAACCTGATCCAGACCGACATACAGATTTTCCAGCGACATCTGCGCCGGAACCTGACTCTGCACCGCCAGCAAAATGTTAAACATAGAGGGATGATCCCCCGTGGCCCAAGCATTGAGCTCCAACAGAGTTTTTCTGTTGGCCGTGATGGCTGACTCGCCGCTACGGATCACTGCCGCCTGCGGATCGAGCCGCTCCCACTCGTGCCGGGCGCGATCCAGATTGGAATTAAGTGTCATTTTGGAAATGCCTGCCAGCAGGAAAACAAGAATGGTGATGCTAGCCAGCACGCTGATTGAACCGAGCGCCATCACTTTCATGCTGACGATGCCCTGATAGCGCCGTTCCGCTTTTTTGAGGAGGTTGACCTGCAGGCTCATATGGCCTCCATTCCCGCGAGTGCCACGCCGACAGCTGCAGCAAAACGAGGTTCCTGACCTTTCAATTTCTCTGGAAAGGCCCCGGGCAGAATTTCAATTTTTTCGAACGGATTCCAAACCTGAGGAACAAAGCCAAGCACTTCTTTGATGGCTGTCTGCCAGCGGGGCGACGAGGCGAGCCCGCCCGAAATATAAACTGCCGAGAGCGTGCCTTTGCTCTGTCGTTCGACAAACTCACGATAAATTGAAAGTTGCCGGGTAAAAGGAGTGAGCACTTGCCGGATCGGGGACGAAATATCCACTGCACCTCCGGCAAGAATGGTGCCGGCCATTTCGGCATCCACACCCAGCGAAAGCTGAACCTGCCGCAACAGCGCATCGCCGCCAACGTCAAAACGATTTATGAGCTGAAGCTGGTTGCGGTGCAGGAAGGCGGCATAGGTGTGGCTTGCTCCGGTTTCAATAACGCAAACAGTCTGGTTTTCAGTTTGCGCGCCATAGTTATACAAAAAGGCGGAAAGTGCCGCCAGACCGGACAGTTCCAGCGAATGCGGTGCCGGCGCACCGCTGGCAAAAATTTCCAGATAATGCTGGACTGTTTTTTCAGGAACCGCCACGCCTAACAACGTGCTGTCGCGCTTACCTCGGGCGCGAGAAAGCACCAGCCCGCCAACACGGTAATCGGCTGAAACACTGAGATTTTCGCGCACAAGCGCCTCGATGTCTTCCTCTTCCGGTATCGTCTGGGCAAACACGCGCAGCATCACATTATCCATGGTGGCGCACAGCGCGGCGTAATAGGCGGCCAGCGGTTTGGGCAGCGCAGGCCTTTCTTCCGCATTCGGGCCGCAGGGCGGCAGAATGTCGGCGGCGGCCAGCGCAATATGATCTTTATTTTTTTTCAGCCGAACGGCCTTAACGCCGGTGGTGGCGAAGTCGAGCGCCAGCAGGTTGGCCGGTCGCCGACCCTGTTCTTTTCCACTGGATGGCTTTAGTTTGAAATTCATATTTAAAAAACTTTATTCGTCGGTCTCTCTTGTCGCATGCCGAACCCAACCAGCAACCGCACCTAGTAGAATTAAAAGCATGCCGGACACCAAAAAGCGATGATTTATTTGCGGCGCGCGCTCAGTTTCAAGTGATATTTCAGAGGTCGCGCCCTTCACTTCCGTTTTGCCCGCGCGCATCCATGGCGGCTTTTTCATGGCGGCGGCTATTCGGACGCGACTGGCTATCTTGGCTTTTTGATAGTCCGCCTGCTGTTGTTCGTATTCCGCCCTTGCACGCACCCTTTGCTGAACAATTTCATTTTTTCGAAACGGGGCGTCGGGAGGCAGGAATGCCATCAACGGCAATGCCCACAGGAGTGTAACGCCAGATATAAGCAGATGGATCATCTTCATGGTGCCGGAACCTCCCTCCAAAGAATGGTCTCGGCTTGCGACAGCTTCATGGGCAAATGAGACTTGAATTGTTCAGGAAAAGCCATTCTGGCATCCCAGTTTATATAAACCCTGCTGCCCGTTGTCAGCGACAACGCTTCATCACGGCAAATAAGCGCCCCGTTAATCATGGTATTTGTGCCGGACGCCCCAAGTTTGCCTGCAATCAGATGATTGTCATACAATACAGCGTCAATCCATGTGAGGGAAAGCTGTGGCGATAGAGACCTTAGTTTTGCATCTGAAATACTGGATTCGTAATACTTGCGTGCCACGCTGTTTGTCTCCAACGAACCGACTTTACTTCCATAGGTAAGGGTATAGTTTCCGTTGAAGTAGTTCGTTCCGTTCCTGTACGAAGAGACGTAGCCGATATCTTTATCTGTTGCTGACACCGGATACTCGGTTGTAAAAGAAGGTTGTAGATAGGTTGCAACAGCAGAGAGGAATCCGCTGTCCGTATAGTCACCAAGAATGATGGATCCTTTGGCGCACAGTCCCATAAAGTCCCTTGTCATGTTGTTTGAAAGTGTTGTGCTGTTAAAATTTGTCACGGAGTCCGGATGCAGCCACACGGGTGGGTTGATTGCTACAAGGTTGCTAATGACGTGGATATTACGACCGGCATAAATGGTTCCGCGCCCTGTATAGTAGCCTTTGATGATAAGATCGCTGTTTATGACAACCGGCCCGTTTAGACGAATCGGGTTGTTCGTTGTTCCAACTAAAACCAAACATCCTCGATCCACACCATTTGTGTACCCATTCAACCCGATCCGATCTATGATGTTCGAGTAGCCACTGGGCCCGATTCCATTGAATACAGCAGCCACAACCAGTCCGGAATTGTTGGATATTGTGCCCCCTTGTTCCTGTGCATAATTCTTATATTCTTCCAGATTGCCAATGTATGGCATTTTTAGTTTTTTGACATTGTTTGACCGAACCACTCCAGTCGAAATGTAATTGTATCCGTTCGACCACACGCTGGCGGAATTGTTTTTGTTAAAATCAACATTGAAAGCAGGGCGAAAATAAGAGTGTCCGGTATTTGTCCCGTAAGCAGTCCATGTCCAGTTTTTCGGGGTTTTGCTCACTATGTTTGTCCATCCGGCCATTGAGGCCCCGTTCACCACGAGTGCCGTTGAATTCAATTTGATATTGAAATTCGAGCGGATATCTCCGTTCAAAACCATATCGACGCCCTCGAACCAGCCGTAGTTATTGATGAAATAAGCGTTATTAAATACAGAGGTTTTAGAGAGAACAAACTTTACGGTCTCCTCAAACGATCGTGTTACCCCCCCGACCGAGGCTACTACCCGATTGGTAACGTAGATAACCTGCTCTTCAAAAGCACCGTAAACCGTGCCGTTTGTTACAGTTCCGGTAATGTATGCAGTGGAATACAGACGATCGGCTGGATCCGCGTCAGAAACAATAGATGCCACTGTGCCATTCGTGCTAAAGTCACGAGCGTGAACCTGAATCCATATGGCATTGGTCCATGAAAACTCCAGACCGTCAGCACCAGACTCCACCTCATTGTATAAATTCCATTTAATCTTTTCCAAGGCCGTCTGCGCCGCCAGCTGACATTCATCATAGGCCCGCCAGCGATCAACGGTTCGTAAGGTCTGCCGCGCAGAAATTGTAAAAGCCCCCGCCACCAGCAACCCGATCAGCAGAAGCATCATCACAGCGGTCAGAACAAAGCCTTTGTTGTCATATTTACCGATTTTATCCATAGAACACCTCGTTCCTAATTGATCAGGTAAGCCTTCACCGTACAGGGCTGAGTAAACGTCTTGCCCATCACCGAAAGACGCAGTTGGTAGGTGGCCGTAATTATTTGGTTGGTTACCGCTGTCAGCCTGAACATCTCCACATCAACGTCGCCGACATAGTTCGTAGCCGCCACATTCTGACCCACAGCCCACACGGAACTTCCGCTACGCAACCGAATATCTTTCCCGGCGGCGGAATTGGTCCACCCATAACTATAAAAGGCCCCACTGCTTTTTAATGGATAATATTGGACGTACGCTTCTCCGGAAGCGCTCGCAACGATTACATTTGTAGATGACAGCCAGCCGGTTCCCGAACCAAACCCGCCGTCCAAAAGGCGCGCCCTTGCAACCCGCGCGTGCTGTGCAAGCTTCCAATTCGCCATGGCATTCATCCAGAGGGTAAAAGAACGGGTTAGTAGCGCTCCCATTGCGGCAAACACCATGACAGAAATGGCCGTGGCCAACAAAACCTCCACCAAAGTAAATCCCCGTTTTTTCTGCATTTTCATATCAGCGCTCCACCGCGTAACGTAACACCTGATATTCTGCAACAGGCTCAGGGCTGACGGCGATCACGGTGCCATCCGCACCAATCACGGAAAACAGCGGGCTGTTGCTGGGGGCCCATACCTGCACCGTGATTTTCCAATATTTGACATCCGGATCCGGATCCGGCTCAACCGCCCATTGGATAAATCCTTGATCTGAAAAAACGCTTCCCGGAGGTGTGGACGTGCTTGTCGGGTCGGTATTATACGCCGAGGCCATGTACTCGATCACGTCAAGAGGCTGGTTATATATCTCCCAGAGTTTGTCAAAAGCTATACCTTGGGCATCAAGACGTGCGCGGGACCGCATGACTGTTTTATAGGAATAAAAAATGCCTGTGCAGATCACCACGGCAGCAACTGCGATCAACATAACCGCAATCAACACTTCGATCAATGTAGCGCCGGATTTGGAATGTTTTTTTTTCATAGAGGTCACTGCTGAATAATATAGTGATACTGTGTGCCAACTTGACGGAAGTTTCCTGAACTGAGATTCCCGTCATCTATCAGGCGGTCAAACTCTATCATCTGCGCCGATGGTTTGGTCGGCTCGGCAATTGAAACCGAAAGAGCAAAATGATAGCCGTTATCCCAGTCCCACTGCCCGCCCAGTTCGGCGGGGTCGCCCCACCAGTCTATTTTGTAATACGGAAAATAATAATTGGCCATCTCCGGCGGAATCACCCCGGGAGTTGTGTCTGCCGGATAGCTTCTGATCTCGGCTGCGTAGGATTCGAACGCCAGAACCGCTGTGCGCAACTTGCGGGCGCATTCGGCATTCTCGCGGCTACGAATAGCCACATTAATTACTGGGATGATAAATGCGGCTAACACAGTTATGATGGTCGCCATCAGCAGGGTTTCCACCAGCGTCATTCCCTGTCTGTTTGTATAATGATTCATAATGCCCTATTGCTTCTCCAAAAAGCCTGATATTTTTGTCTGTGTCTTTTACCCTATCATATAAAGCATCGCATGTGCCACGATTAACTTTCTTTCAGACCAATAGCATTGAACGCCATTCCCCTCACAAAATAGTTCGCTTCAGCCTGAGGCGGAGGGTATTTTTTCCGGCAATTGAGAAAAGACATCGTGAATTCAATCCCTGAGAAAGAAAAAGCTCCCTTGAAAAGCACTCCAGCGTGGCTTAAACGGTCTCTACTTGTTCTTTTGTTTGCTTCGGCTGCCGGAGGATTTTTCTTCTGCGCCCGCCTGGTCCGGACTTCAACTACTGGGATCCCCGCTGTCCTTAGTAAAAAACCAATCCAAAAAAGTAAATTCAGCGGCCTGCAATCCTTTTTTGAAAAAGCAGTTCCGGCTAAACCGGAGGAGACCATACTGTGTCAAGGCGTGATCCTCAGCGCAAACCGAGGCTCACGGGCAGTTATTAACGGTCAGGTGGTAAAGATCGGTTCTGTTGTCAACGGCGCGCGCGTTCTCGAAATAACAGCCAGCAACGTGCTTGTCAGATGCAACGGAGAAACCCGCCGACTCGCACCTGGAGAACGATTTACTCCAAAAAAACCGTGATCAACCCGCCAGCGCTTTCTTAATCTGGGCCAACCGCTGGTCATACTCCTGCGGGGACACCAGATAGGCGTGGCAGCGTCGGCCTGACAAGTCGCCCGCGCGGCGAACCAGATCTTTGTCCAGCGGGTTAAGCACTGCCAGCAGGAGGTCGTCGCCCACCCCTGCAAACGGTAATGCGCCGTGATGGATGATAAACTCCAGAGGAAGCACATCCCTCAATTCTTCGCGCTCACTGAACTGCCCGATTGCCATGATCGGCATACCGCTCTTCTGGCAGAGGTGTGTCATCAGCCGGTCGAACCGGCTGAAGTTGCGGTCGTGCAAAATATGCAGAACGGTCACCGGAACGCTCACATCGCGCGAGGACATTTCAGTAAGGTCATGCAATACATTGGAATATTCCTCCTGAGAAAGCTGCTCATCCTGAAACAGATCCCAAGCCAGTGCCATTTCGGCTTCAATACCACTGACTTTTCGCCCGGCAGGCAAATTGGGAATTGCTACCGTCCCGGCCATCAGATCAGAGACCAGTTGCAGTTCCTGTAACCTCTCAATCCGCTTGCGAAGCTCTGGCATTTCATCGGCGACGGATTCGTACTCTTCAATAATAAACGAGATGACTTCGCCATTCTGTACGGCACGCGCAGCGTCATCTAACCGCTTCAGGCAATTGAGAGCCTGTTCGGGCCGTTCGAGTTTAAGCAATGTTTCGTAGAGCGCGCGCAATGTGAAAAGATCATCGGGCATCACCTCAAGGATCTGCTCAAGCATGGCGGCAGTCTGCTGAAGGTCTTCTCTCGCACCAGTCGATTCGCTCATGAGTTCTCCTGCATCAATTAAACGACGCCCCGCATTAAAGCACGACTTGTGCCGATGATGCACCGCTATTTTTTACATTGTTTGGAACATTGCAGTTAGGACGGAGTGCCGGAACACATCCTGCCACCCCGTTATTTCAATTCTCCGTCATCTCCCTGCTTGTTTCCAATGATTGGAAAGTCTATCGTAGCCGCGTACTTGGCACCGTTTCTGCTGCGACAACAATTGCGAAGTAAAATTATGAGCGATAAAGCCTACAGAACTCTGACAGGGATTCTCTTTGACCGCTTCCCGGTTCCGGAAGAAGCAATAAAGACAGCCAGGGCCGAGTCCGAAAAAACCGGAATCCCGCTCGAAGAAGTGCTGGTTACGCAGGGCGCAGTGCCCGCGCCGGTGCTGCTGCTGGCCAAGGCTGAGTATCTGGAAATGACGCCGATCAGTCTCGATGGCTTTCAAGTCGACCGGTCGCTGGTTGAAATGCTGCCGCGCGCAACCTGGGCGCAGCTGAAAATGCTGCCCCTGTGCAAAACCGGCAAACTGCTCACCGTCGCCACGGGAGACCCCTTCAATATTATGGGGATTGAAAACCTCAAGACGCAGATCGAGTATCAGATATTTTCGGTGATTGCCGACCCGCGGGATATCCTTGGCGTACTGGATGTCTCGGCAAAGGATGGGTCGATCGGGCTAGAGGACATCCTCAAAGACATGGAGGACGACAGTGAGCTGGAAGTCGGTCGCGACGCAACCAGCGCAGACAATCTCGAAGAAATGCTGGAAAGCGCCTCGGATGCTCCGGTTGTGCGCATCGTCAATTCGATTCTGATCGAAGCTCTCCGTAAACACGCCAGCGACATCCACATTGAGCCGATGGAAAATAAGATTCGTCTTCGTTACCGTGTGGATGGTGTGCTTTACGAAAACCCCAGTCCGCCTAAAAGTGTCCAATCGGCGATCTCGTCGCGTATCAAAATCATGTCGAACCTCGACATTGCAGAACGGCGCATTCCGCAGGACGGCCGTTTTAAGATCAAGGCGCTGGGCAAAGAGGTGGATTTACGCATCAGTTATCTACCGACCGTACACGGCGAGAAAATCGTGATGCGTATTCTGGACAAAACCGCGCTCGCCCCCAATCTGGAGTCACTTGGTCTGGAGCAAAAGGCTCTGGAGGATCTGAAATTCGCCATTGCCAAACCGCACGGCATGTTGCTGGTCACCGGCCCGACCGGTTCCGGCAAAACAACGACTCTTTATTCGGCGTTGCAGGAGTTGAACACCGAGGATGTGAATATCATCACCGTGGAAGACCCGGTAGAATATCAGCTTCAGGGAATCAACCAGGTTCAGGCGCGCCCCGAAGTCGGCCTGACGTTCGCCGCCGGCTTACGTTCCATTCTGCGTCAGGATCCCGATATTGTGATGATCGGTGAAATTCGCGACAACGAAACCGCCTCCATCGCGGTACAGGCCGCATTGACGGGACATTTGGTGATCAGCACGCTACACACCAACGATGCCGCCGGCGCGATTGCCCGTATGGCATACATGGGCATCGAGCCGTTCATGCTTTCGTCATCGCTGGTGATGACGCAGGCGCAACGTCTTTACCGCAAACTCTGCCCTTTCTGCAAACAGGCCATTCAAATTCCGGAAAAAACGCTGAGTTTCAATCGTCTCGATCCAGACCAGTTTAAGGACACCACCTTTTTCGCCGCCAAAGGGTGCCCGAAGTGCAGCGGACTGGGCTATAAGGGCCGCGGTGCAATCATGGAAATTTTGCTGCTGAACGATGAACTCCGGGCGAAGATTCTCGAAACATCAGAGGCGAGCGCCCTGCGGGAAGTGGCTGTCCGTAACGGCATGAAGAGCTTGCGGGAAACCGGCCTTTCCCGGGTGCGCGACGGAATAACAACGATTGATGAAATTTTGAGAGTAACCACTGGGTAATCAGGAACTTGTTATGGCAACTGCAAAAAAAACAGTAAGTAAAAAAGTGAGCGGCTCCCGGAAAATCCGGCTGAAGGAGGTTCCAATGTACTCCCGCCAAATGGCGGCAATGCTCTCGTCGGGGATGCCGCTGGTGCAATCCATCGTTGCGCTGGAGGAACAGACCGAAAGTAAAAACTTCCGTGCGGTGCTTGCCGGAGTACGGGTGAATGTTGAGGGCGGCTCTATGTATTCCGATTCGCTGAGCGAATACCCGCAGATTTTCGATGAGCTTTACGTTAACATGATGCGTGCCGGTGAAACGGGTGGTATGCTGGCGGAAACCTGCGAACGCGTGGCCACTTTTTTGGAAGCTTCCAATCGATTGCGCGCCAAAGTGAAGTCCGCCATGATGTACCCGACGGTTGTTATCTGCGTAGCACTGATCATTTCGGTCGGCCTGATCGTCGGTATCGTGCCGACATTCGCTAAGATGTTTGCCGGATTCGGCGCCAAACTGCCCGGTCCGACACAAATGCTTCTGAATACCAGCAACTTTATCCGCGATTACTGGTACATCGTTCTATCCGCCATCGGCGTCTCAATCTACAGCCTGCGCCGCTACGTTAGAACTGAAAGGGGCGGCTACGTAGTGGACGCCGTCCGGTTGCGGTTTCCACTGCTCGGAAAACTGGCCCGGAAAATCGCCATCACACGCTTCGCATCAACCTTCGCTCAACTGATGTCGAGTGGCGTGCCGATTATTCAAGCCATGTCTATCGTCGGCGTGGCCACCGGCAACAAAGTGATTGGCAAGGCGATTTTGGACGCGCGCGCCAGTGTCGAACAGGGGAAAACCATCTCCGAAACACTCAAAAGCAATAAAGAGTTTCCCAGCATGCTCATCCATATGCTTTCTGCCGGGGAACAAACCGGCAAAATGGAAGAAATGCTCACCAAGCTGTCCCAGTTTTATCAGGAAGAAGTCGACACCATGCTCGAAGGCCTCACCTCAATGCTCGAGCCTCTGCTGATGGTTGTGATCGGGGTGATGATCGGCGGAATCGTGCTGGCCATGTTTATGCCGATTTTCAAGATGACCGAAGTGGTGATGTAGGAAAAATTCCGCTATGAAAAATATCCGGCAGGAGGAAGATATTCGGGCTGTGCCATGGACGACTATGATGGGCCTGCTCGGAGCACGCCTGGTCACCATCAGCGGATTTCTTATTGTCCTGTCTTTCATACTGCGCCAAGACAGCATCGCGTTTTACGCATTCATCGCCTTTGCATACATCATCACCATCCCCTACTCGCTCTGGATGCGCAACCAAGACCGGATGCGGCGGCTGGCCCCGTTGCAGTTTCTGGTAGATCTGGTATTCGTCTCCGGTCTGGTTTATTTCGCCGGCGGCCTCCAAAACGACTTCCTGATTCTGCTGTATCCTCTGATCATTCTTTCGGCCGGCATTATTCTACCGCTAAAACAGACCATTCAGATTACTATTCTTGCCATTATTTCCTATACGCTGGTAATCCTGCTGATGTCTCAAAACATTCTGGTTCAGTACCCGGCCGAAACCGCCGCGCAGGAACTCATTGATACCTCAGGGGCCATGGCGTTGCGCATTGCCATTTTTATCTTCTTCGGCATCGCCAGCGCCTACGTCTCCCGCCGGTGCGACTATATCAGTAAAAAAGAAAAACAATTCCGGGACATAACCAAGATCATTTTCAAAAATGTCAAAACCGGTCTTCTGCTGCTGGATGCCGACGACCGGATTCTGATGGCAAACGACCGCGCTTGCGTTTTATTGAGCCGCGATGAAGCCGAGCTGACCGGCAAGGCACTTGCCTCAATTCACTTAAAACCATCTGATCTAAAAAGCGGAGATACCGATCTGCGAGGCGCCTCGGATTATTTCCGCCGGGCGGACGGGTCTGTTTTCCCGGTCAGCATTGAAGACGAGCGGCTTACCCTGCCGTCTGAGGCCGTTCCGCATGCCGGTACAAGCGCAGGTGGACTGGTAGATACCCGTATTCTCAATTTTAACGACCTTTCTCATTTCCTTAGGCTGCAAGGCCAAACCCGCCAGCTTGAGCGCATTAAAGCCGCGGCCAATATGGCCAAAGAAATGGCTCATCAAATTCGCACGCCTCTTACCGGAATTTCCGGCACGGTGCAGCTCCTTCAAATTAACCTGAAAAGCGGCGACGAAGCCGCTGCAGCTAAAGAACGTGAAGAGCTATGTCATCAAATTGTCATGGAATCGGTTCGAATGGATAAAGTCATTCAGAACTTTCTTGATTATGCTGAATTTTCACCGAAAGACGTCAGGGATCTAATCCAAATGGATATTGATCAGGACACGAAAAGCCGACAATAGACCGCCTATTTTTGAACGGCTTCGGCAATTTGTGAATGAAAAATTACCTATGGACGGGCATTCTCGAAAATGATAACTTCAGCCCGTCAATAAAAGAAACGGAATGGCCTATGCCCCGAATACTCATCGTAGACGACGAACCGACCATCTTAAACCTGCTTAATAAAATACTTGTTGGGCAGGGATATGATGCCACTCCGGCCAGCAATGGAGAAAAAGCGTTGCAATTGCTTCAGACCGAACGGTTTGACCTGATGATTTCTGATATTAACATGACCCCGATCAACGGAATGGAACTTCTTCGCAAAGCAGGGTCAGCGTGGCCCGATATGGGCGTTATCATGCTCACAGCCTATGGCACGGTTGCCACAGCGGTCGAGGCCATGAAAGAAGGTGCATTCGACTACATCACCAAGCCCTTCAAGCTCGATGAATTGGTGCTGACGGTTCAGCGGGCTCTCGAATATCACCATGCTATCACTGAAAACAAAGATCTTAAAGCCCGGCTGGAACACAAGGAACAGATGGGCGGAATCGTGGCTGAAAGCCCGGGTATGCGCAAAGTATGCGGTATGATTGAGCGAGTGGCCCCCACTTCCACCACGGTGCTGATTTACGGTGAAAGCGGTACCGGCAAAGAACTTGTTGCTCGTGCGTTGCACCACTACAGCCCCCGAAAAGACGCAACGTTCATGGCCGTCAATTGTGCGGCTCTGCCGGCGGCGTTAATGGAATCTGAAATGTTCGGTCACGTCAAAGGCTCATTTACCGGCGCAACCGCAACAAAGGCCGGACTGTTTGAAACCACGCACGGAGGAACCCTTTTCCTCGATGAAATCAGTGCCATGCCACTCGAAATCCAGTCCAAACTACTGCGCGTTCTGCAGGATAAAAAAATCCGCAAGGTCGGAGGCTCTGACCACACCGAAGTAGATGTCAGAATCATTGCTGCCTCCAATGAAAAACTAGAAACTCTCATCGAACAGGGCAAGTTTCGCGAAGACCTTTACTACCGCCTCAGTGTGATCAGCATCGATATCCCCCCGTTACGTAACCGCCCCGAAGATATTCTTCCGCTGGTTGACCACATTATGCGGCGCGAACTTGGTCCCGATGCGGATGTCCCGGCGATTGATCATGGGGCTCAGAGCGTTCTCGATAACTACAACTGGCCCGGCAACGTACGTGAACTGGAAAACACGATTCAACACGCTCTCGCCTTCACGCAACACGGAAGTATCACCAAGGACACTCTACCCGCAAAAATCGTCAACACGGTCGAAGAAGGTCTTAAGTCCGGCGTCATCACCAGCCGCCATGAACAGTTTAAAGGCAAATCGTTGAAAACATTCCTGCATGATAAGGAAAAAGAGTTTCTTCAGAGAACGATCGAAAGCGTAAACGGTGACAAAGAAAAAGCGGCCAATGAATTGGGCATCAGCCTGGCGACTCTCTATCGCAAACTTCCTTCCGATTTAAAAAAGTAAAACTGGCGCAAAGGGATTTCCCTGACAACCGCCGTGGCTGAAATCCTGACATGCTTTTTTATACAAGTTTATTGCAACAAACAATTTACCAGCTAAACTTCTGTGCGTTGAAGCGAGCGATTTCCATTAATAAATTTTAACCGGCTACCCAAAACAAACTCCTGATATCACGAAATAGAAAGCCGGCGAATGAGAAACAAAAAACAAAAATAAAGGGAATAAAAATGAAGAAGACGAATAAAAAAGGTTTCACTCTGGTCGAAATTATGATCGTTGTCGCGATCATCGGTCTGTTGGCCGCTATCGGTATTCCGTCCATCTTGGGCGCATACTCGAATGCTCAGCAGAAAACCAAAGCCCGCAACGTTGCTGACGTTGAAAAAGCCAAGGGTCAACTGACTCTGCCAGCCGGTACCGTTACAGGTTCAATGGGTGCAGATAACAGCACAGCCATTACCACCGGTTCTACCGGAGCTAGCAACATTCTGGCGATCCTGCGCATCAGCAGCCTGACCGACCTGAACGTCGGTAGCGATACAATTACCATCGGCACCATGACCACCAAAGCTTCCTACTAATTCGTAGCCTGCTAAAAAACCCAGAGATCGCAAGTCTCTGGGTTTTTTAGTTTTTACCCAATGCGTCATCAGCGTCCACAAACATAATGGAAGTGCACGTTCTCAGAAACATAACTTTTTATAGCATTGGGAATGCCTCTACAATATGTTCAGGCCATAGTGTAATACCCTCATAAGATGTTTAAGAAAAAGGAGTTGCCAATCCGATTTTCAGATGCATACTAGACGCATAGGATGTTAGAAGTTTTTGGTATGTCTATTGCTTATATATGTGCCATGAGAATTTTAAACCGGTACACGATACAAACGCATTAAAGTCACGAAACAAAAAGCCGGCGGCTGAGAAATAAAAATGAAAATAAAGGGAATAAAAATGAAGAAGACGAATAAAAAAGGGTTCACTCTGGTTGAAATTATGATCGTTGTCGCGATCATCGGTCTATTGGCCGCTATCGGTATCCCGTCTATCTTGGGCGCATACTCGAATGCTCAGCAGAAAACCAAAGCCCGCAACGTTGCTGACGTTGAAAAAGCCAAGGGTCAGCTGACTCTGCCAGCCGGTACCGTTACAGGTTCAATGGGTGCAGATAACAGCACGGCCATTACCACCGGTTCTACCGGAGCTAGCAACATTCTGGCGATCCTGCGTATCAGCGGTCTGACCGACCTGAACGTCGGTAGCGACACAATTGACATCGGCACCATGACCACCAAAGCCTCCTACTAATTCGTAGCCCGCTTTGACAAAATCCCCGGAGATTTATTCTTCGGGGATTTTTTTTAGTTCGGCAAGTACCCGGCGAACCCTGCTCTGATATTCGTCCGTCGGATCCGGCAGTCGCAAAACGGCCTCCAAGTCCAGTCGGCCTTGAGCCAAATGACCTCGTTCCAGATATATCCGGGCACGCATCTGTAATGCCTGTATCTTCCAAAACGGATCAACCGCCGGATCGTCAATCACTGCAGAATAAGCAACTAAAACTTGATCCGTAAGCCCGAGATGTTCGGCAATTCGCCCTTGCCCCAAACGCATTTTAACCTGATCAACTTTTGAAAGCCCTTCCATGGATAGCGCCGCACCTACATCTTCGAACGCTTTCCGATATTCCCCTGTTTCGATTCTGGCTAACGCCCGGTTCTGCAACGCGGCCGCGTAATTCGGCTTCAGGCGCAACGCTTGATCAAAACACTCAATAGATTTTGTATAAGCCTTACGATCCATCAATGCCTGTCCCATCCCGTTATATGCCCGGGCATCTCCTCCGCCCGCTGTCGCGGAATGGTGCCAAAGCAACAGGCTATCCGACCAGACACCGGACCAAATAAAGGTTTGTACACCAAAAATTATTAGCAGAACTGCCAACGCAGTGAAAACCGTTCGGCGAAAAGCCGTCAACCGGTTCAGGCCGACAGCCAGCAAAACAGAAAACGGAACGGCCGCCAGATATGTAAAGCGGTCAGCAACCATTTGTGCACCGCTTTGAGTAAATCCTAGCATTGGAAAAACCAGCAGCAGAAATGCACTCAGCGCAAAAATCACAGGACGAAAATTCCGCCGAAACAAGAAAAGGAAAATAACCGTCGTCACCGCCAGCACCAGCGCAACCATCACTGGGCCCGCTTCGGGCCGCTGGTAGTAAAGAGGCGAAAGGTTGTGTGGCGTGATAGTTTTTAGCAGATAAAACCAAATTCCGTAGATCGCTTGACCAAAACGTTCGCGCAATCCGTATTGTTCAACAGAGGCCATGCCCCCATGCAAGTGCTTGGACCAGAATGCTGCAAGACCGGTTAGCAAGGAGATTCCAAAGAACGGAATTTTTTCAATCGTACAGGAACATGCTGTACGCACGGAAGTAACTCGCCGGAGCAGAACCCAGTCGACCAATAGAAGAACCGGAGGAAGCATCATGCCAATCCCTTTGGTTCCGGACGCCAGCGCGAAACAAAGCAAAGCTGCCAGTGGATAGCGGCTCCGGCCAACCGCTCGCAAATAAAGCAACAAGGTCAACAAACAAAACGTTGTGCACAACAGATATCCGCGAGTCGCCAGCCACGCCACAGGCTCCCCTCGAAGCGGATGAATAGCCCAGAAAAGTGCGGCAAGTGCGGCGGCCATGCGGGATTGCTCTTTCCGTCCGCCGAAAAAAGACAGACACGACAGATAAACCAGCACGGCATTCACTGAGTGCAGTAACAAATTGGTTGCATGCCATCCTTGCGGATTCATTGCCCAGATTTTGTAATCCACCGCATAACTCAACCAGCTCAACGGTTGCCAGTGCCCCAGCAGAAACGTTGTGCACATCCACTGCCAATGTGATGGGCCTAATCCACGAAAGTACGGATTCTCAACAAATAGCGCCTGATCATCCCAGTGAAGAAATTCACCGTGCAGAATGGGTAGAAAAAAAAGAGTCGTCCATCCGGCTACGCCCAGCACCCATAAAATAGAATTGGATTTTCGTTTCATGCCAGATGTTTTAACGGACACACCAAATCTCCGCCAGTTCATTATTTTCACGATATGTGACAGATATTCCGTTGACAAAAACACAATTCTTCTAAAGTGTCCCCCTATGCGACAACAAAACAAAGCAGGGTTCACTTTGATCGAAATCGTCATTGTAACCACTATCATCGGGATGATGTCTGCCATTGCGGTGGTTTCCATTCTAAACGCCTCTAATAAAGCCTCTCAGGCGGCAAAAGACCGGAATGTAACCGATGTTGAAAAAGCAAAAGGCCAACTTACGCTGCCATTCGGAACCGTCTGCGGAGCCATGAATGCAACGATAGACACCCCACTATCTACGGGCACGCCGGGCCAAAGCAACCTGCTCTCTGCACTCAACATTTCCCACATCGATGCACTGACTGTTGGGAGTGAAAAAATTGATGTTGGAACAATGAAAATTAAAGCCAGTTATCTCAACAACGAGTAGCCTTCCTGATTTTTTACCTGTCTATCCGGCATAAAGTATGCTCCATTGTCTGCCGGAGGAGTTTAATATGAAAAAGGCATTTACCCTAATTGAAGTTCTAATTGTTGTGGCAATCATCGGCCTGATCGCAGCCATCGGCATCCCCTCTTTTATTAATTCGCGCGTATCCACAGAAACCAATATGAGAGCGGTCAACGTCGCCGCTGTAAATGCTGCTAAAGATCAATGGGCCATCATTAACAATAAGGCCGTCGGCACAGCCGTGGTCTGGACAAATATTGCCGACTATATCAGCGGCGGCGTGACTAATCAGGCTGGACTGACTATCGGTAGTT
Organism: Kiritimatiellaceae bacterium; assembly: GCA_013141415.1. NCBI lineage: Bacteria > Pseudomonadati > Kiritimatiellota > Kiritimatiellia > Kiritimatiellales > Kiritimatiellaceae > Kiritimatiellaceae bacterium. The sequence continues at coordinate 239,183 of JABFQY010000005.1, read as the reverse complement.
ATACGATCACCCTAAATCCCGTTGGCACCAGCGCCACCTACTAACCAGCCCGGCGTTTCCAGCTTGTTCAGTTACGGCGGAATTCCATAACACAACGAATTCCTGCCAGCAACTCGCCGCTCTGGAACGGTTTTTTGACAAAATCAGTGTATGGATGATGGCCGAACCGCTCCATCACCTGCTCTCGCGGATAACCGCTCATAAAAAGAACCGGAATCTTTGGATTGATGTGCCGGATACGCAGCGTGGCTTCCATCCCGTTCAGTCGAGGCATATTCAAATCCATAAGTAACAAGGTGATATCCCCGGCGTTTTCAGTGTAAAGATCAACTGTTTCAAAACCATCAGAGGCTGTAATCACCCGGAAACCGAACCGTTCAAGCAAGGCCTTTGCAATGTCACGGATCGCCGACTCGTCATCAGCCACCAGCGCGGTACCATAGCCGCGCCACTCGCTATCGGAAGCACAAGCCTCTTCAGCTCCCTGTCCGCTGCCTTCCGGCTCGGCCGGAAAATAGATGCAAAACACGGTGCCGCGCCCTACGCTGCTTTTCACTTCAACGGCCCCGTTGTGCCTCTGTACTACATTGAGCAATGAAGCCAGCCCCAGTCCGCGCCCGGTAATTTTAGTGGTAAACAGCGGATCAAAAATTTTCCGCATGGTTTCGTCATTCATGCCATCGCCGGTATCGGAAACTTCAAGCCGGACATAACGTCCGGGCGGCAACCCTCCCGGCGGAACAGTCCGTTCCAGCTCACCTGTTTTAAGATCGACACCGTGAATACTGATAGCGATCACACCCGGCCGGTCGCCGATTGCTTCGGAGGCATTCGTGATTAAATTCATGGCCACCTGCCGAATCTGCGAAATATCCCCACGGATCAGAGGAACATCTTCAGCCAGACAATACTTGATAGAAACTTTTTTTGAAATGGAGACATCCAGCAACGCTGTCATCTCTTTAACGACCGAACTGAGACTGATGCTACATAGCACCAGCGAGGTTTTACCGGTATAAACCAGCATTTGATTCGCTAATTCCGCCGCACGCAAGGCGGTTTTCTTGACTTCGTCAAGGACGCCGCCATCGGAGCCTCCGCATTCAAGCAGCGCCAACTCGGCATTACCAAGCACCACCGTCATCAAATTGTTAAAGTCGTGCGCGATACCGCTGGCCAGCAAGCCCAGACTGGCCATTTTCTGGCCGTCCTGAAATTTCTTTTCTAAAATTCTGAGGTTTTCCTCTAACCCGGCAATCTGGCTGACATCCCGTACCGAACCGCTTAAATAAACGGCCTGACCTGTCTTGCTGTATGCCACCTGCAGGTGGTCGCTGAAAAAGCGGTATTGCCCATCACGATGACGGAAGCGATGATCCACCAAACCAAACCACTCGCGATCTTTGGCGTTTTTCTTCAACTGAGCAATAAGCCTCTGCACCGCTTCCAAATCCTCTGGGTGCAGTTTCTGAAGCAGTTCCTGCGGCCCCATCGCCTCAATCTCTTCAACCGTGTATCCAGTCAGACTGAGACAGGATGGACTTAGGTAGTCAAACCGCCCAGAGCGCAAGTCGAGTCCGAAAAGCACCTCCCGCGAGTGTTGCAAAATATTCCGAACACGAGACCGGAGCAGATCGCAATCACACGCTGTCTGACGGATATGGGTATTGCGTTTGAGATGCATCACGGCCCACAGCAACGCGGCACCGAGAACGAACGTCCAGAGCGCCATGTAATGCAACGTAACATCGTTGTACATCAATGGAAAGGCGGCGATCTCCCTTCCTGCACCATCGCAAAGCGAGTTGTTTAACAGGCTAATCAGATGCCCCTCCCGGACTCACGATCCAACATAGGCTGAACATGTTTTTCGTAGCAGGTAGGACAGATGGAATGGCTGAATTCAACGTTCGAGCGGCGCGTGATGTAGGTATCCACCTGTTCCCAATGATTTTCATCGTCACGGATTTTGTTGCAGTACGAACAGATCGGCAGCAAGCCCCGCAACTGTTTAACATCTTCCAATGCCGCTTCGAGCTGATGAACCTTTTTCGCCAGCATCTGCTCGAGGCCGAGCACCCGAACGCCGACATCAATGCGCGAACGCAGTTCGCGGCCGATGAAGGGCTTCGTGACATAATCATCCGCGCCGGCACTGAGACCTTCAATCAGATTATCCACGCCCTGCTGCGCAGAGAGAATGATAAGATAAAAATATTCTTCCGGAAATTTTTCACGCACACGACGGCAAAGCTCCGGGCCCTCCATCGCCGGCATCAACCAGTCAATGATGCAAAGACGAGGAGGGTCTTCGCCGCAAAGACGCTCCCAGGCCGCCTGACCATCTCCGACAGCCTCGACATCAAAACCCCACCCGCCCAGCGTTTTCTCCAGCCGCATGCGGGTTACTTTATCGTCTTCCGCGATTAGAATGCGCATATTTTCCCCGTTCGCCGCTGACTCTAAACCAGTACCAGTCTGCCAACAAGCCGCTTGTTGTCCTTAGACCACCAGAAAATCAACCGCATGCTCCCAGCCCTGCTTAAGGTGATAAAGCTGGTGAGTAATTTCTGTCGCCTCGGACGCGCGGCCGGCAGATTGAAACTCACGGCGGCGATGTGTCAGTACCTGCCGCCAGAGCGCCATCACAATATCCTGTGCCGCTTTAGCTGGAGGAACATCCCCTCGCAACTTCATCGTTTCCATCTGAATCCGCACGGCCAGCCTCTGCGCCTCCGGACGGTCGCCCGGGATACTGTCCATCAGAGCCGCCGGATCATTCAGCATCAACTCCAGAAGCAGACGGCAGTCAGGGTCGGAAAAATACTCTGGTGGAAGATGGTCGGCCACCACCGGAAAAACCTCGGCGGGATGCAGGATCAGCATCTGGATAAGCGTCACTTCTCCATCGGGATGTTTGACTGGAACAGCAGACACTTCGGAAACGGCGGGCGGAGCTGGCCGTTCTTTTTTACGCGCCAGATCACGCCGTAAAGCGACCGGTGAAAGGCCGAGACGCTCGGCGGCACGCTGCACCATCCGGTCGCGCTGTACCGCGCCGGGCGCCTGAGCGATCAGCGACTGTACCGCGCGAGCTGTGCGCATCACTCCGGCTTCATTTCCCGGCTCTTCCTTCTGGGTCATCACATCCATCATAAAATCGAGCGCCGAAACAGCGGAGGCAATACGCGAACGCAATGCGTCTGCGCCGTGATCGCGCACCAGCGAGTCGGGATCTTCTCCTTCGGGCAGTGAAGCCACGCGCACACTGAGTTCTTCGGCAATGAATGCCTCCGAGGAGCGCAGCGCTGCTTTTTGTCCGGCGGCGTCGGCGTCGAGCACCAGAATCACTTCGTCGGCATAACGACGGATCATACGGGCGTGATCGGCAGTCAGCGCCGTACCTTGCGAGGCCACCACATTAGTCAGTCCGGCCTCATGGCAGCGGATTGCATCGATCTGCCCTTCGCAAATGATCGCAACACGGCTTTCCGCCATGGCGCGACGGGCTTTATCAATGGCGAACAAAACGCGGCTTTTATGAAAAAGCGGAGTTTCCGGACTGTTGACGTATTTGCCGCTTTTTTCGTCTTTAACGATTGCGCGACCGCTAAAGCCAATCACCCGGCCCGCTTCATCGCGGATCGGAAACATCAGCCGGTTGCGGAAGCGGTCGTAATATCCGCTGCGTTTGTCGGACTTGACCATCAGCCCGGCTTGCTCCATCAGTTCGAGCGGAATTTTTTTCTGCTGCGCCCATTTTTCGAGTGCATCGAAGCGGTCGGGCGCAAAACCGATCTGGAAATCTTTTACGGTTTCCGGCTTTAGAGCTCGCGTGGCGAGATAGGCGCGACCCGCCTCGCCCGATTCGTGATCAAGAAGAATGCGTTGATAGAGCTGGGCAATACCTTCATGAATCTGAAAAAGCTTCCGTTTGTCCGCGCCGCTTCCCTCTCCACCCTCTTCCAGACTCAGCTCCATGCCCGCACGATCAGCCAGCATTTGCAGGGCCGTCATAAAATCGACTTTTTCATATTCCTGAACAAAGCGGATGACATCGCCGCCCGCGCCGCAACCGAAGCAGTGATAGATTTGTCGATCTGGGCTGACCGTGAACGACGGGCTTTTTTCCTTGTGAAATGGGCAGAGCGCTTTAAAGCGTGTACCGGCGTTTTTGAGCGAAAGATACGAGCCGATCACATCGGCAATGTCATTGCGTGAACGGACTTCTTCAATGGTCTCTCTGGGAATCTGCTTCATGCAACAGGCCGGCTTATTGGGTGATGTCGTCTAAGCGATCGCTCACGTTGTCTTTCAAAACCGGCAATTCTTTGAGGTGCGACTGCGACCACGGGGTGAGCGTGTTGCAAACCCAACCTCCAATGGATGATTTTTCGGACAGTGTCTGATAAAGCGAGTCGTTTGGAATCAGGCTGATCCCGGTGAAAACCGCCATTCCGAACAGTACACCGCGCAGCGTGCCGACCAGTCCGCCGGCGACTTTGTCCGCCGCTTCACCCAGCTTGTCCTTTAGCAGTTGCTTAATCAGCAAGCGTACTAAAACGAAAAGGAGAACTGCCGTCAGCAACATCCCCGCCGGCACAATGATTTTCACGGCAGTCGGAGGAAGAGCTCGCCAGTAGTTAGAAGCGAGATCTATAAGTTGCGGATAAAAAAAGCAAACACCAGCCAGCAGTGCAAGCAGTGTCATCACGTGAGCCAGTTCGCCGGCCAATCCGGTCTTCGTTCCGCTAAATGTGAACAAAAGAACAAACACCACGAACAAAATATCGATCGTATAAAACGTTTCAGGAAAAAACATAGTCATCACCTCGTGACGGTTTTATAGCACATCTATTTTGGAAACGCAGAGATTTTTGCCGCTTCCTTTCCGTCCGCCTGCGCTTAGCTCACGGCGGAAATTTGGAGATATCCGGTAGTTCCCCGGTGACGCTACGCATCCGATGTTTGGAACTATTTTCATAAAAAATAAACGTTTGAAGGGCCTTTTTTATGGAACGTTTTATAGTTCATACAGTTACACCAAAAGCACAATATGTTGTGGTTTAATTTGACAGCCATACAGCATTTGGATAATTTTTACCCCGTCGCTCAGCGAACATTTAGCAAATAAAGGCCAGTTACAAACAGGTTATCAACAGGGGGAAAATTATATGGCTGAAATGATTACATCAAAAAACGCACTTTTCGACGGATTCCGCAAACGCTCAGGACTGATTGTACCTTTCAGCCCTAAAAAAATAGAAATGGCGATCCATCTGGCGGTTGAAGAAGTGTCCCGCAAACAGAATACACCGCGCAACGAAGGCCTCGCCCCGAAAATCACTGCTCAGGTTCTCGAACAGCTCAGCAACCCCCAGTCTGAGTTTTATGTACATCCTGAAACCGACAGCAAACGCATCCCGCACATTGAAGATGTACAGGATCTCGTCGAAATTCTATTGGCCGAAAGCGGCGAAACGCTCGTCGTCGCCGCTTACAAACGCTACCGCAAACAGCGCGAACTGGCCCGCAACAGCATCCGGGTGCGCGACGGCAGCTTGAAAAAAGACAAAGTGGACGTCACCGACGCCAGCCTGTTACTGGTTGAATCCCATTCTGCCGAAGTCACTCTCCCTTGGGATCGCAAGCGCATCGTGAAGCAAATCCTCGACAAGACCGACCTCGCCGTCGACACCGCCATCAGCATCGCGAAGTCGGTTGAAAACCGCATCATCGCGAGCAACATGAAGGCCATTAACACCACGCTTATCCGTGAAATGGTGAATAATGAACTGGCTGAACGCGGCTATCAGGCGCAATTGCGCGACCTTTCTCTCTACGGCGTACCGCTCGACTACGTCGAAAAACTGATGTTCACCAAGTCCACCGAAAACAGCAATATCGTCAACAATAACCCCGAAGCGGTGAACCTCGGAATCGCCGAACTGGTACTCAAACAGTGGGCACTCGACACAATTTTCACTCCCGACATCAAGCGTGCGCACAACACCGGTGCCGTGCATCTGCACGACCTCGGCTATCCGCACCGCGTTTATTGTTCCAGCCACTCGATCGAATATGTCAAAAAATACGGCCTAAAAGGACTGATCAACCTCAACACAGAATCCAGTCCGGCAAAAACAGCTTCGGTGCTGACTGGCCACCTCAACACGTTCCTTGCTTCCATGCAGGCCAATTATGCCGGCGCGCTCGGCATCGCCTACATCAATATTCTTTACGCACCGTACCTCGAAGGAATGACCCCTCGCGAGCTCAAGCAGATTGCGCAGGAGCTGATCTTCAACGGCTCGCAAAATGCGTTCAGCCGCGGCGGACAGACGCTGTTCCTGGATTTTAATATTCACTCCGGTGTTCCGGGTTACATGAAAACCGTTCCGGCTATCGGCCCGGGCGGGAAATATATGCTTAAGCTGAAATCCGGACTGAGCGTCCGCCTCGAAGAGGTTCTGCGCGAAGACCGTGATGCCAGCGGCTACAAGATGATGGATCTTTACCTCGAAGAAGCAGACGGCTCCCAGCGTCTAGTCATGCGCGAAATCAAAGGCAAAGAAGGTCTGGAATATGACGCCGCCGTGGCCGCCGACCTTGAAGCCCGCGGCGAGAAAATCGTCACCTACGGCGACTACACCAAAGAAGCACAGGATTTCTGTCGCGCTCTGCTCGAAGTCTGGGGCGACGGCGACAGCAACGGCCGCATCTTTGAATTCCCGAAATGCGACTTTCATATCAGCGATGAAACCTTCACCGATCCGGAGCAGTACCAGATTTATCAGGCCGCCTGCCAGCTGGCCGCGAAGAACGGATCAACCTATTTCATCTTCGACCGCGATGAAGTTACGCTGTCGGCCTGCTGCCGCCTGCGCACCACCATCAGCGACAACCGCATGTTGCGCCACCCGGAAAACATGCGCTTCTGCGGCTTCCAGAACGTCACCATCAACATCCCGCAGGCGGCTTACCGCGCCGCGCACACCGGCGGCGACATTCTGAAAAACTTCTACGAAGAAATCGACCGGATGATGGAACTCTGTGCGCAGGCCCACCTGCAGAAGAAAGCCAAGATCGCCACGATGATGAGCGGTAACGGTCATCCGCTCTGGCAGATCGGCAAAGAATCGAACGACGGCAAGCCTTACGTCAACCTCGACACCTGCACCTACATTATCGGCCTGATCGGCGTCAACGACACCGTCAAATTCCTGATCGGCCAGGAATTGCACGACAGCGACGACGCTCAGCAGTTCGGCCTGCGGATCGTGGCTCACATGTACACCCGCACCAAAAAGCTGAGCAAAAAATACAACCTCAAGTTCACGCTGGAAGAATCGCCGGCCGAAAGTGCCGCACGCCGTCTGGCCAAGACCGACCTCATCTACTTCCACGACGAAGCCAAAGACATCGTCAAAGGCGAATCCGAGGATGTCTGCTACTACACCAACTCCGTGCATCTCACCGCCGACGCCCCGGTCGGCTTGGTTGGTCGCATCGTCGAACAGGCGAAATATCACAGCCTGATTGAATCCGGTGCCATCACCCACGCATTCGTCGGCGAAGAACAGCCTTCAGCGGCCTCCATTGAGAAGCTTATGACGGAAACCTTCTTCCGAACGCAGTCGGCGCAGGTGTGCATCTCGCCGGAATTCACCTTCTGCAACAGCTGCCACCACCAGGTGCGCGGTCTGATCGACACCTGCCCCGCCTGCCAGTCTGCCGATGTCGTCGGCGAAACCCGCGTGGTCGGCTACTTCAGCAAAGTGCAGAACTGGAATAAATCCAAACGCTACGGCGAACTTAAAGCCCGCCAGAGAGGCCAGTACGCAATTGAAACTGCGGATGTCTGCACTGAGCAAAAAACCGTCAACGCCCAGTAAGGGCAGGTCTCGCACCTGCTCCGTAGAAAGGAAAAACTCTTATGCAAAAAACCTATAAAATCAAAGTGTTCGGCAAAGAAGGCTGCGCCAAGTGCAAAACGCTCAACCAGCGTCTCGACAAACTGCTCGAAGAAAAAGAGTGGTCCGACTTCGAAAAAGAATATTGCGATGTCGAAACAGTTGACGGCCTCGTCGCCTTCGCCTCCGCCGAATGCATCAACCCCCAGCGGATTCCGGCCATGCTTGTCACGCGCCGGCATGACGAAACCGGACGCTACGCTCCGGTTCCGACCCGCGAACCCAAGCCGCGCTGTGAAGTCTGCGGCAAATCAAAGCTCTACCAGTACGTCGGACTGCAAACTGATTACAGCGACGAAGGTAAAGGAATCATCTCCCCCAAGATGATCACCACGGTTCTCGAAGAGGTCCGTGTGTGATGCTCCCCGGAGCGTCAGCTCCGCGTAAGCAGGCGGCTCTGCCGCAAGGTGAGTCGTCTGTTTACGCATTTTTAGAAAAGCCCTCGATGATCGACTACCCCGGCTATCTGTGCGGGGTTTTTTTCGTCAGTGGCTGCAACTTTGCCTGCGGATTCTGCCACAACGCCCCGCTCATGGGGAAAAAGCAGAAAGGGCTGACATGGGGCCGTCTCGACGAAATCTGCCGCAAATTCAAAGCCGAATGGGTTGATGCCGTCTGCATCACCGGCGGCGAACCGACGCTTGCCGCCGACCTCATCGGATTGATTAAATTTTTCCGCAGTTACGGTTTTAAAATCAAACTCGACTCCAACGGCGCGCTGCCGGAGGTGCTTAAAGAATGCCTGCCGCTGGTGGACTATATCGCCATGGACATTAAAGCCGGACTTTCCGGCTATCCCGAACTCGTCGGCTTCACCCAGACCGAAAAAATTGCTGAATCGGTCAAACTCATCATGAGCAGCGGCGTGGATCACGAATTCCGCACCACCGTCATCGAACCGTTCCACACCGATGATCAGGTGCAGGAAATTTCAGAACTCATCAAAGGCGCACGGCGCTACTGCATCCAGCCGTTTATCCCCAAAGACAACCTGCCTGACCTTCGTATGCGCGAAACCAAACGCACTACCCCCGCCCGCCTTCGCCGCATCGAACAGCTCATGAAGTCATTCGTGAAAGAGGTCATCGTCCGTGGCGCGTAGTTCACTTGTTATGGAGGGAATATGAAAAGACAACTGCGCCAGATTTTCTGTTTGGGTTGCGTTGCTTAGATCTCCGCGTCAGACCATTCGCAAGCCGGATGTTCACCCTGTAGTAGCCGCTTGATGTTCAGTTTTCACGAAGTCAGTTCTTCAGCGTCGGCTCTCCTTTGAGGTAGCCCAGCGAAATCAAAAATTTATCCGCTTCCAGCAAAGTGCTCTCAAATGCTTTCCCGCTATTGAAAAACGCATGTTTGGCTCCCTCGTAGAGTTTCAAATCACAGCGAGAGCCAACCTGTTCCATGAGCATTTTATATTTCTCTGCTGTCGAAACCGGAACCAGCTGATCGGCGGTTCCCAGCATCACCAGCGTCGGCGGAGCGCCGGTGGCGATGTTGTTCATCGGCGAAAATCCCTCCCAGTACTCTTTCACCGTACCGTGGCCGTAGCTGCCCGGGCCATTGTCAAAGACCGGATTAAACAGCACCAGCGCATCCGGACGGCAACTGACAGACAAATCATCACTCGTTTCATTGAATCCCTTGGTCAGCGCGGCTGCCGCCGCCACCTGGCCGCCGGCGGAACCGCCGCCTGCAGCGATCATTTGCGGATCAATTCCTAATTCCGCTGCGTGAGCGCGAACCCAGCGCATAGCGGACTTCCCGTCTTTGACACATTCCTGAGGAGTCGTCTGATACGTGCCCTTGGTCCGGTAGTCCGCGCAAATTGCCACCATTCCTCTGGAGGCAAGATAGGCGCTTTGTTTGTAAAACATGGACGGTTCACCGCTAACCCACCCGCCGCCAAAGAAGAAAACAATTGTCGGAGTTTTATCTGATGCCTGATGTCCCGGAGGATTAAAAATATGAAGGGTCAATTCGGCGTCACCGACCTTCTTGTACGGGACGATTTTATCAGGGGATCCTTCTCCTCTGCTCACCAGAACCGCCGCCGCCGCAAAAAACAGAATTTTAACAATCATATCTGCTCCCCTATAAAATTGCCGCAGTTACATATCTGTATGCCTTTTTTTGCCATTTAAAGCTAGTCCCGTCTGTGGAATCTGTTACAACCCTCGCGCATCAAATAAGGATTTCTATGCGCAATAAGCAGACCAAAATTATCTGCACGCTGGCTCTGAACCGGTGTGAAAGTGATTTCATTAAGCAACTCGTCGAAAACGGCATGGATGTCGTGCGCCTGAATACGGCACACCTGAGCATCCAGGATGCTGAAAAAATTGTTGCCAACATTCGCGCCGTTTCGGATCGCGTCGGCATACTGCTCGATACAAAAGGCCCGGAAGTCCGCACCTGCAACATGACAAAAACTTTGCAGCTGAAAACCGGAGATACAGTCGAAGTCGGCGCGGTCAGCATTCCGGAGAACGGATTTCAGGTTTCATACAGCGGCTTCGTCGAAGAAGTTCCCGTCGGCAGCCGGATCTTGATTGATGACGGACTGATCGCCCTTGCTGTCGAAAAGAAAACCGGCGACACACTGATCTGTACCGCACTCAACGACGGTGAAATCAAAAACAAAAAAGGCGTCAACGTTCCCGGCATCAGACTTGATCTGCCGGCACTCACCGAAAAAGATGCCGAATTTATTGACTGGGCCACGCGCAATGATGTGGATTTCATCGCGCACTCCTTTGTTCGCTGCCGCGAAGACATTCTGGCCATTCAGGGGATTCTCGACCTCCGGCGCAGCCCGATCAAAATCATTGCCAAAATTGAAAACCGCGAAGGAGTGAACCATCTGGAATCAATCCTCGATGTTGCGCACGGAATCATGGTCGCCCGCGGCGATCTCGGTATCGAAATCCCCGGCGAAGAAGTCCCCGGTGTTCAGAAGCAGATGATCATGGCCTGCATCCGCCGCGCCAAACCGGTCATCACCGCCACGCAGATGATGCAATCCATGATTGATAATCCGCGCCCCACCCGCGCCGAGGTGAGCGACGTCGCCAACGCCATCTACGACGGCACCGACGCCGTCATGCTCAGCGGCGAGACCGCCTACGGAAAATTTCCGGTTGAAGCGGTACAGATGATGGCGAAAATTGCCAAGACCGTCGAATCGCAGAAAGAATCTTTGCTCGCCACATTGCCGGTGCATCAGCAGAAACAGGAAGTCATGCCGCGCAACCATCTAGCCAAAGCGGCCGTATCCTGCGCTGCGGCACTACCGGTTAAAGCCATCATCACCAGCACCCGCGCCGGCGAAACCGCCCGCATCTGCGCCTCGTACCGCGGCAAAGTTCCGATTCTCGCACTGTCCGACCACATGAGTACTGTTCGCCAGCTGTCGCTCAGCTACGGCGTTTATTCAGCAAACATTCAGGTGACTCAGACCACCGACGACGAACTCGTCAAAGTCTGCCTGCGAAAAATGCTGGATGAAAAACGGATTGAGCGGGACGACCTGATCGTCTTCATCGGCGGCGGGCATAAAGACGCCTCGCAACACACCAACATGATTCAGATCGAAACCCCCGCCATGCTGCTCAAGCAGTGACCACACAGCCAGCGTTACTGCATGAATGCAATGACTGACCCTCTTCCTAGGGCTTTCGTCCTTTTCTTCGAACAACAATCTGAATAACTGCCATCAGTAGGATCATCACGAGACCCAAGAGGACGAACTCGACGCGTTTTTTCAACGGCAGGTCATACACCCAAGGGTACCCAACAAACGCAACTCCAGAAGCGTAAACGCACGAAGCCAAAATATCGAAAAACTGTTTCATTTCATCAGCCTTATTTCCGACAGGCGACCACTATGCACAGCCTTTCCAAGCTTTGGAAGAGCTGTATGGCGGTTTTTTATTCGTAGAACGCAAAGGCTCCGTAGCCGACGACGGAGTCGCGCGGCCCGGCGGTATCGCCGGAATTCCGCAGATCAACCAGCTCGGCGCGCATCTTTTTCTGTTTCGCCAGATGAACCAGTCCGCAGATCGGAACCAGTCCGCAGGCGTTGTCATAATCTAGTCCGCGCGGATTGAGTGCAACGATCGCCTTGGCGGCGGCGAAATCCATGGCGCGGGCGGTTTTATAATTTTCGTAGTGACTGAGATCGGAGCTGATCACAATCAGCGTTTCCGGTCCGCCCCAGCATTTTTCAAGCACCTCGGCAACTTCCTCGGCGGAAGCGTCACCGGCAACCAGCGGAAGCAAAGTAAAATCGCCCAGCACAACTTGCAGAAACGGCACCTGAACTTCAAGACTGTGTTCCTGCGCGTGGGCCGCGTCGCTGATTTGAACAAAGTTCGGACGGGCAACGGAAACTTCACCGAGCGGCGTGCGCCACGCCGGAGCGCTGGAAGCCGCCAGTCCGCGAAATGGTACACGGTGCGACGGGCCGATCAGCACGACGCGCGAAATGCCTGCCGGATTGATCCGCTTATAAACGCTGGCGGCGATCGGGCCGGAATAAACGTATCCGGCGTGCGGCGCGATAATCGCCTTCGGATGCGGCCCCGGCTTGGCCGTCGCCAGAAACCCTTCGATCATCCGGCGCAGTCCGCCGGAATCCGCCGGATAAAACATACCCGCCACGGCGGGCTCTCTAACCATCCCTCTCATGGCCTGAATTTTAATAGATGCGCGGTGACGTGAACAGAGTTATTCTTCCGCCATGAAACCGGCGTGCTACTGGCATTTACGGGACGACGGACTGATCGAATGCGATCTCTGCCCGCGCCACATCCATCTTGGAGATACCCGCATCGCGGTCTAAAAATTCAAAAGGCCGGGAAGATTATTCCCGGCCTTTTGAAATGAGATGCAGCGAATTATCCCTGCGCAGCCGCGGCGACGCGTTTACGTTCTGCAAGGATTTCTTTGATCTCTTCCATGCGCTTTTTCGTCAGCGGGTAGCGGTAGAGAATAAACAGAGAAAACAGCAGGAGTATGGCTGGCGCAAAACTGAACAGCAGGCGCATATTTAGTATTACACCCGGAAGCTGATTTACACCCAGTTCAATATTAAATCCGGTGGCTACCAGTACAGCGCCAGCGGCAAGCGCCTGAATGGATGCAATCGCTTTCATCATCCAGGCCATGACCGCGCCGAACATTCCTTCGCGACGACTGCCGGTGTTTAGTTCATCTATATCGGTCACATCCGCCATCATTGTACCGAGTACCGTGTAGGTACTGGAAATGCCCAGCGAGAAAAAGAACGGCAGGATATACTGCAACTCCGGATATGCCGGATTCAGGCAGAACCAGTTCAAAACGCATCCGGCAGACGTCATCAGAATCGCCAGCCGCAGAGCGTTGTGCTTCTGGTACTTCTTGCATATCCAGGTAATCAGCGGAATTGCAGGAATACCTAGCAATGCGGCAAAAGATCCCACTTTGCCGCTCATAATCGCTCCGGCCTGTTTGTCGCCACCGAACACATAGTAGATATTAATAAAAAGTCCCAGTTGCGCAAACAACCCGATTGCCACTTGAATAACGACATACAACGAGGCGATTTTTAAAAAGTGCCGGTTTTTGGCCGTTGCCGCGATAGACGCGAACATGTTCACTTTTTTTCGTGCACGATCCACTTTCGTCCGCTCTTTGGTGAAGCAGGTCGACAGGATGACCAGCGGAATAGCAAAGCTGGCGAGAATAATGGTGAGCCACTTGATCCCTTCAATGCCGTCCACGAAAAACGACCCGAGACAGAAGGGAAGAAACCATGGCCCCAGGAAACCGATCAGTTTGTCGAAAATAGACCGGAACGCAACAACACGGGTTCGCCCGTGATAGGAAGGTGAAAGCTCAATCCCGAGAGCATAATACGGCACGGAAAAAACGGTTTGCGCAGTAGCCATAAGCATTAATGCAATCGTCAGATAGATGAACAGGTGCTTCTTTTCCTTGGAAGTTTTTTCGAGTTCCGCAATTCCGTCCCGCATAGAAGCCATGAACGATTTGCGCGGCGGACGTATGTTTTTTTTCTTATCTATAATCGGAGCAACAGGGACGACAGAAACAGTTTCTCCGGCCTTATCTGCCGAAACAACAGCACTATCCGCGATCGGCGCAGCCGGTTTCACCACAGCCGTCGGTTCCACATTAGGAGTTCTTGGAGAAGACGGAATAAACAACCACGTCCCCAGACAAACCAGTGCAAGGGAAACTCCACCGACCAAAATAAAGGGTCTCCGCCGACCCCACCGTGTATTCGCATTGTCGGTGATGGTAGCCATGACCGGGTCGGTAAAAGCATCCCAAAGTGTTTTGATAGCGAGAATCATTCCAGCCAAAATCGGGCTCATACCGAGCGTAATAACCATCAGGGGGGTTAGAAGTGCATAGGTCTTGCCAGCCATCATGTTGGCCGCCGTTCCCATACCGTAAATTATGATCTCACCGCGAGAGGCCTGATCTTCCGGCTGCACCTCGGCGCCATTCGACACATCTTTTTTAATCATTAGGATATTCTCCATGAATTTTACGATGCCGCTCCGACCCAAAAATCGGATGAACACAGGTCGCCTTTTATACACCCGATCGGATATTTTTCAAGAGTTGACACAAGAAATAACGGCGGTGGTATCGACTTCGCCGGTCGGCTCCGGCTTGAGCTGCCGCGAGCGCCAGAGCAGGAAGATCGCCGGGCAGACCAGCCGTTCCATGATGAATGAGGTGGCGAGTCCGCCGACCGGCATGTGGATCCAACAAATAAAAAGCGCCCCGGTTGCCCAGGGCGCTCCTTTTAACAGACGTTCAGTCTGTTATTTTGCACATTTGCAGGTTTCGCATTTGCAGCAGGCGCAAGGCGCGCATTTGCACGCTTCACACTTACAGCAGTCTTTGCATTTTTCCTGCGCCGGTGCGGCCAGCGCGGTGCCCATCAGGGTCATCGCGACTAATGCTGTCATCAGAATCGTTTTCATAATTTCTCCTTTTTAGATTTCAACGCTTTGAAACACCAATAGTTGAATCAGGAGACAATCGGCGGACGCAGAAGCGGCGGGTCAGTCCGTTCAGCCCACAGCGTGTTCTGAATGAGAATCCGTCCGGAAAGAGACGGTATAAAATAAAAATTGGACTCAGCTGGCAATGCAGACAGTGTCGGCGTCGCCTGTACGCAGCCGCAATGCTGCGCATTTTTTTGAGCACAGCCGTCACACTGACAAGCCGCACTCTCAATATGAGCCTTCCCCGGCGAACAGCAACAGCACGCCGTTTCAGAAACCGCGACCTTATGCCTATCCGGCGCCGCCTTTACAAACGGAGGCGCGACCAGTAAAGCCAGAGCGAGAACCACTGAACCCCATCTTTTCATCGGAAATGTCTTTTACTTCTGAGGCGTTTTTTCGAGTTCAACGCCCGCGGCTTTCATCTTCGCGATGTATTTCGCCGGATCGGCTTTAACCGCTTTAACACATCCTCCGCAACAGACGTAGATGCGGTAACCGTCTGAATCCACATACAGTTTCGGATTAACCGCCTGCCCCGCCATAACCGGACAGGTCGCTTGCGGTTTGCCATCGGCATAAACAGGGGCCGACGCAACCAGCATCAGTGCTACCAGTGCACTTGTCTTCTTTGTCGTTTTCATGCATCCACAATACACCTCGCACAGGCATATGTCGATAAAAGAAACCAGAACGGTCGGCTTTAGTCAAACGGCTCGACGAACCATGCAAAGCGCAGTAAAAGGAACGCATGAAAAGAGAAATCATCCGCACAGAAACTGCGCCCTCACCGGTCGGCCCATACTCTCAGGCCGTTAAAGTCGGCGACACGCTTTACTGCTCCGGCCAGATTCCTCTGAATCCGTCCGGCGGCGCGATTCCTGACGGCATCGAAGCGCAGACGCGGCAGGTGCTGGCGAATCTGAAAGCTGTCCTGACGGCTGGCGGCGCGGATTTTCAAAACGTCGTAAAAACCACCGTCTTTCTGAAAGACATGAACGACTTTCCCGCCATGAACGCCATCTATGGCTCAGCTTTCACCGACGCCCCGCCCGCCCGTTCAACCGTGCAGGTCGCCCGGCTTCCAAAAGACGTCCTCGTCGAAATCGACGCTATCGCCGCGCTTTAATTCATGGGGAAAGTGAAAAGATGGTCGGGGTGACAAGATTCGAACTTGCGACTTCTACGTCCCGAACGTAGCGCTCTACCAGGCTGAGCCACACCCCGAAATTAGGACAAGACGGAGCATGGTACTAGGATTCATCCTTTTGACAAGTCCAAGCCTTAAAATTAAACCCGAAAAAAGGCGGGCGGCAAAAATTGAACCGTCAAGAGTTGAAATACTTTGTTCAGGGCGATCAAAGCCTTTGGAGTGCGGCGGCAAGTGTAACGCGACGCCGCTTTAAACAGAGCGGCCTCGCGCCTGCGGCTTGCGTCCGCACTCCAGATTAAGAATCCGCCGAATCGACGCGAACACTGGAGCGGATACCGCCGCGGGCGGTGAAGTCGCCGGTGACGATCAGTCGGCGCGGTTTGCAGACGGCGGTCAGGTCGGTGAAGATGCGGTTGGTGACGTCTTCGTAGAACGAGCCTTCGTTGCGGAACGAAAAGAGAAACAGTTTGAGCGATTTGCTCTCCACACAGAGTTTATTGGGAATGTATTCGATCTTGATCGTCGCGAAGTCGGGCTGGCCGGTGATCGGACAAAGCGAGGTGAACTCGGAGGTTTCAAAGGTGATCCAGTAGTCGCGCTGCGGATTGGAGTTTTTGAAGGTTTCCAGAATCGAAGCATCCGGTTTTTTCGGATAGTTCTTCTCGCCCTTCTTCAGCAGTTTCAGTCCTTCGATATTACTCATAACTCATCTCCCTAAAATTAAACCGCGAATGGCCGCGAATATACGCTAATGGCTGCTTCACAGACCAGCATTCAATTATTCGTACCATTATTGTTTTTAGATTTCCCTCGCAGAGACGCTAAGTTCGCAGAGGATCATTTGCCCCCAGACCTCTCTGCGGTCTCTGCATCTCTGCGAGGAATACCCTTTGCACGTTATTTTGGCTATGACCCAGAACCGATAAAAAAATCTACCAGTTCCCCAAATCTGTTCCAGACCTGATCGGGGGTAAATTGACCGGTATGGCCGATGCCGTAGGTGACGAAGCCGCTTTTGACCCCAGCGTTATGCGCCACTTCCAGATCGGTGTGGTGGTCGCCGAGCATCCAGACATTTTCCGGCGCGATTCCCGTCGCGCCGATCAACGCGAGAATCCCGTCCGGCGAAGGCTTCAGGTTCGGCAAATCGCCGCCGCCAATGATCCACGAAAACAAGTGGCCTACGCCGAGGTGATTCAAAATGGTACGCGACGGATCGCCCGGCTTGTTACTGAGTACTGCCAGCAGGTGACCGTCCGCCGCCAGCTTCTTCAACCCGTCGGCAACGCCCGGATAAAGTACGGTTTCATCGAGCATGTGCTCGGCATAAAACTTTTTGTCGAGCGCGAGCGCCTCGTCAACGTCCACCGCCGCGCCTTCCAGCGAGCGTTCGACCAGCACGCGGATTCCGTCGCCGACGTAGGTTTCGATCTTTTTCATGCTGAGCGGAGACAGCCCGTAATGCGCCCGCATCAGATTGATGCCTGTTGCCAGATCGGCCCGCGTATCCGCCAACGTTCCGTCGAGATCAAAGATGAGCAGTTGCTTTTGCATCACCCTCTTGCCGTTCCGTTTTTATAGAAAGGCAGCTCAACCACTTTGGCGGGAAAAAGTTTTCCGCGAATCTCGACATCCAGAATACTGCCGATAGCGGCGTGAGCGGCTTTAACAAAGGCGAGCGCGACGGCTTTTCCGAGACTCGGAGAAACCGATCCGCTGGTGACCGCGCCGATCTCTGCGCTCTGGCAGAAAACTTTGTCGTGGGCACGGGCGGCGCGCTTGCTGTCGAATTCCAGCGCGACCAGAAATTCCGGCGGGTTCGCCACGTCGCGCCGGACAGCCGCTTCACCGATGAATCCGCCCTCTTTGCGAATAAACATTCCGCGGCTGGTGGCAACCGGTGTTTGGTCGAGTGAAAGTTCGTGGCCGTAAAGCGAGTAACCCATTTCGAGACGAAGCGTATCGCGTGCGCCGAGGCCAATCGGTTTGATATTCGGATTGGCGAGCAGTGCGCGCCAGATGCGGACGGCATCCCGCGCCGGAAAATAAAGTTCATAGCCCCAGTCGCCGGTGTAGCCGGTGCGGCTGACCAGCATTTCAGTGTTCAAGCACTGGAAACTTTCGGCGCGGAAATATCCGAGCTCCGGAAGTTTTTTACCGATCACCTTTTCGATTTCGGTGCGCGAGGTCGGCCCCTGCACGTCAAGTTTGGCAATGCCGTCGGAAAGATCGGTGAAAACAGTTCCGGACGAAAGATGCTGGCGAATCCAGACCGAGTCACTTTCAAGTGTGGAGGCGTTGACGACGAGCATATAGCGTTCGTTACCGAGCCGATAACAGGTGAGGTCGTCAATGACGCCGCCCTGATCATTGAGCATAAAGCCGTAGCGGCACTGGCCGACAGCCAGCGTAGAAACATTCATCGTCAGTAACCGTTCAAGGTCGGCGACGACCGTCGGGCCGGTCAGTTCGAATTCGCCCATGTGACAAATGTCGAACAGGCCCGTTTTGGTGCGGGTCTGTTCATGTTCGGCCAGAATGCCCTCGTACTGGATCGGCATATCCCAGCCGCCGAATTCAGCCATCCGTGCGCCCAGCGCAACGTGTTCTCCGTGAAGCGGTGTCGTTTTCAAAATTGTTTAAGCTCCTTCCAAGTGTAACGCGGTACGCCTTCCACAAACCGTCCCGCACCGTTTTCGATCATGACCACGGCGCATCCGGCGGCCTGCGCCGCCGCCACGCCGGCCGGACTGTCTTCAAAGACGATTACATCTTCCGGCGACAGTCTCATATTTTTCAGCGTCAGTTCATACATTTCCGGATCGGGTTTGCGGTGTGTCACGTCATCGGCGGTGACAACCGATTCGAATACGTCAATTAACTGCGCCTCGACCAGTGCCTGTTTCACAAAGCGGCGCGGCGAATTACTGGCCAGCGCCATGCGCATCTGCTTCTGCCATTTTTCAATGAACGTATCCGCGCCGGGCAGAATTTCCGCTTCAAAGTTCCGGTTCACATGATCCCGCTTACGGCTGAGCACCTCGTCCGGATCCAGCGTGAGGCCGTACCGCGCCGCAAGAACCGGCGTAAACACGTTGGTGTGCGCATCAAAAAACTCGCGCCGTTCAGACGGCGTCAGACGGTAGCCGCTCAACGCCTCAACGGCGTGCGCGAAACCATCGGCGTGATATTTCTCGGAATTAATCAGTGTTCCGTCGAGATCAAAAATGAACGCTTTGTATTCGTCTAAATAGGTTTTCATACGGGTGGTGAATTTCCCGTATAAAACTTCCGCTGAAAAGAAACTTTTGAGAGATTGTTTGCGGATGAACAAGACCCCCGCCAGCCGGAATCTGTTTACTGCGCTCTTTGCCGTCCTGACGGTCGGCGTCATGGCGCTGTTTTATAACCTCTACGAGCCGTGGCAGCCGATCGGCCCGGAATTGATCCCGGATGGGCGTTTCAGCACATCTGCCGCCACCCATGTCTGGAGCGGCTGGAACGAACAGACCCGGCTGGTTCAGGATGGCGGATTCGACGGTTCTCCGGGCGTCATACTGACTACTTCGCCGGGTCAGAATGGAATTCTGCGCTTTACCACGTACAACTTAACCAACATCCCCGCCTTCCGTGTGACCCTGCGGGCCGCCGCTCATGGCGTTGTCCGTGGTAAAGAAGGATATCACGTCCCGCGCGCCATTTTCTTTTACCACGATGCCGCGGCCAAAAGCCTGTTCGGCCTGCACCACGGCGTGATGGATATCCCGAAAGACAGCAGCTGGCGTTATTACAAGGACTTCTTTCCTGTTCCTCCGGGAGCCGCCAACGCCCGTCTGCATATCCAGAATCTCGGCTCCGCCGGAATCATGCAGATTGACGATGTCTCGGTGATTCCGGTTCGGGAGCGGTCTTCCGCGCCGTGGTGGAAATTGTTTTTCGGCACTTTGTGGACGATTTCTTTCGGCATCTGCCTTGTCGCCTTGCGGCCATGGGCCCGCCGCTGCGGATATATGATTCTGGTGACACTGACGCTGATTCTGGCCGGCATCATTCTTCCTGGAAAGCTTCTCGATGACTCGATTGAAAAATCGTTTCACACCGCAAAAAACCTGATTCCGAAACGCGTCATGCCCGCGCCTTCGGCTCAAACTGTGAAAGCAACGCCGGAACCATCCGTCGCTCCAAAACCGGCCGCGCCGAAAGACGAGCCGACATTCGCCCTGTCCGGCACCGTCGTTGAACAGTCACACATTATCGGGCACTTCGCTCTTTTCAGTCTGCTGGCGTTTCTTTCGGCTCTCTCGTGGGTTCCCGCGCCGTCGTTAAAGCGCATCGGAATCGTATCTGCCGGATTGGCTTTTTTCGCCGCCGCGACGGAAGTCCTGCAATTTATTCCCGCCGACCGCTCGGCCGGCCTGAGCGATCTGCGCGTTGACATAATCGGCATGGCCGGCGCGGTTATATTGGTTTTTCTCCGGCGCAGTCTTCAGCGCCTCATAAGCCGTAATTAACGTTGATTGGCGACAGCAGCGCCGCTATCCTCTCCCGCTTTAATTATGAATAATTTTAAACTCATCCGGGAACAGTTTGTCAGGGAGTTCAACGGCACGGTCAAAGAGTACCGCCATGAACCGACCGGCGCGGAAATTATTTCGGTTGAGAACACGCATAACAACAAAGCGTTCGGCATCACCTTTCGTACGCCGCCGTCCGACTCCACCGGCGTCGCGCACATTCTGGAACACACCGTTCTGTGCGGCTCGCGCAAATACCCGCTCAAAGATCCTTTCGTTCAGCTGTTGAAAGGCTCGCTCCAGACATTCCTCAACGCCATGACCTATCCGGACAAAACCGTCTATCCGGTCGCCAGTCAGAACGAGCAGGATTTCTATAACCTCGTCGACGTGTACCTCGACGCGGTTTTCTTCCCGCGCATCACACCCGCTTTTTTCCGGCAGGAAGGCTGGCACTACGAACTGGAAAACATCGAAGCCCCGCTCACCTGCAAAGGCGTCGTTTACAATGAAATGAAGGGTGCCTACTCATCGCCCGACAATATTCTGACCGAACGCTCTCAGCAGGTGCTCTTTCCCGACACCACCTACGGACTGGACTCCGGCGGCAATCCGGCAAAAATTCCGACGCTCACCTATCAGGATTTCCGCAAGTTTCACGAAACCCACTACCATCCCTCCAACGCCCGCATCTTCTTTTACGGCAACGACAATCCGGAACGCCGCCTGAAAATCCTTGGCGAGTATCTCGACGGTTTTAAACAGTTAGAAACTCCGCCCGACTCCGCGATTCCGCTGCAAAAACCTTTTGATAAACCGATAACCGTTGAAGAATCCTATGCCGTCAGCGAAGAAGCCGGCAAAGCGTTCATCACCGTCAACTGGGCCATCCCCGACGGCATTCTCCATTTTGCTTTGATCATCCTCGACCAGATTCTCACCGGAACCTCCGGCGCGCCGTTGCGCAAAGCGCTGATCGAATCCGATCTCGGCGAAGACATCGCCGGATTCGGACTCGAAACCAACCTGCGCCAGCCCGCTTGGTCTATCGGCATGAAGGGCGTTGACGTTCCCAATCTAGAAAAAGTCGAAGCGCTGATTTTCCAGACGTTGAAAAAACTAGCGGAAACCGGCATTGATCGCGGCGACATTGAAGCCGCCATGAACTCCTTCGAGTTCGACCTGCGCGAAAACAATCACGGCAGTTTCCCTCAAGGCCTTTCCGTCATGCTGAACATGCTGGAAACGTGGCTCTACGGCTGGGATCCGCTCGGCCTCGCCGCCTACGAGCATCCGCTCGCCGAACTGAAAAATAAAATCGCAGCCAACCCGCGCTACTTCGAAGAACTCATCGAAAATATCCTGCTGAAAAACACGCACCGCGCCACGGTCCGCCTGATTCCCGACAAAGACAAAGCGGCCCGCGACGAAACCGAAGAAAAAGCCCGCATGCAGGCCGTCCGCGACACCATGCATCCCGACGAGCTGGCCCGTACCGTTGATGCCGCCGCCCGCCTGCTCGATATGCAGAAAACGCCCGACACGCCGGAAGCCGTCAAAACGCTACCGCTCTTGAAACGCGACGATCTGGATAAAAAAATCCGCACCATTCCGCGCGCCGTTGAACAGCGCGACAACACCACGGTTCTGTTTCATGAAATTTTCACCGGCGGCATCGTCTATGTGGATATCGGTTTCGACCTCCACGCCATCTCCGCCGAAGACCTGCCGTGGGTTTCGCTCCTCGGAAGCATGCTTCTCGAAATGGGCACGCAGAAAGAGGACTTCGCCGCACTCTCGCAGCGCATCGCGCAGAAAACCGGCGGCATCCACGCCTGCCCGTTTCTGGCCGCGCTGGAAAACTCTCCCGACAGCGCCGCAAATCTCTTTCTGCGCGGAAAGTGTATGAGCGGACAGACCGGCGACCTTTTCAATATTCTGCACGACATCCTTTTCATTCCGGCCTTTAACAACCGGAAACGGTTCAGAGAAATTCTGCTGGAGCAGAAGGCCGAGATGGAAGGTTCGCTGGTTCCCAGCGGACATTCCGCCGTCATGTCGCGACTCAAAGCGCATTACCACGAAGCCTACCGCGCCGGTGAAGCCCTCAGCGGAATTGACGCCCTTTTCTTTCACCGCGACATGCAGAAAAAGATGAAAGAGGACTGGCCCGGCACCGTCGCACGGCTTGAAGGTATTCTGCAAAAACTCCTCGCCGGCGGCCTGATCGTCAACATCACCGCCGACAGCAAAGACCGCGCTTCGGTTACCGGAACGCTGGAAAAATTCCTCGCCGTTTTTCCGAAGACCGGAAACGCTCCTTCCAATAACTGGAAGTTTCCGGCAACACGGCCCGCCTCGGAGGCACTATTGATTCCGTCGCGCGTCAACTATGTCGGCCGCGCTATCAACCTGTTCGACAACGGCTATAAAATGGACGGCTCATCGCTCGTCATCACCAAATATCTGCGCACGGCGTGGCTCTGGGAAAAAGTCCGCGTACAGGGCGGCGCGTATGGCGCGATGTGCGGCTTCGATCCGAACTGCGGCGTTCTCGCATTCGCTTCGTACCGCGACCCGAACCTGGCCGGTACGCTCGAAGCCTACGGACAAACCGCTGACTTCCTGAAAAATCTCCAGCTCGACGAAGACGAACTGACCCGCGCACTGATTGGCGCCATCGGCGGCATCGACATCTATCTGCTGCCCGATGCCAAAGGCTACACCGACACGATCCGCTACCTGACTGGCAACACCGATGAAAAGCGGCAGAAACTGCGCGACGAACTGCTCTCAACAACGGCGGATGATTTCAAAGCGTTTGCCGAGTTCCTCAGCATGGACAAAGCCGTTACGTCGGTTCTCAGCTCGCCCGTCGGCATCAAAGGAAGCGGCATCGCCTTCCAAAGCACGCTCAAGGTGCTTTAAAAACTCTAGAGCGTTTTAGGAAAAGGTGTAGCCACGTTCGCAACCTCCCTTCGGGAAGGTCGCCCTACAAGTTGGCTTGTAGGCCGAGCTTCTTCGGTATCCCGAAGAGCTTGGGTAAACATAGATTTAATTAAAACGCTGTAGCCGCGGGCGTCTTGTCCCGCCATAGCCTTCGGCGACGGCGGATGACCGCGGAAAAGAAAATGCGGCCACCGGCCGCACCCACAGAAAAAACAATCAGCCACCAATTTTTTATGCGCTCTAAAGCCCAACGGCCTTGCGGAGTTCAGCGACCTCGGACGGTGCCAGCTCGCGATGTTCACCGGTACGGAGTTTTTCAAGACGAAGCGGGCCGACGGAAACACGCAGAAGACGGCCCACTTTGCATTCCAGCACGTCCATCATGCGACGAATATGACGGTTGCGCCCTTCGCCAAGTGTCAGCGTATAGCCGGGCTGATTGGCAATCGTCCGGCGCAGCGGTTCCACTTTTAATGCCTTCAGCTTTTCGCCGCGACAGTTAAGCCCTTTGAGCATCCGGTCGATTTCATCCGGTGTCAGTTCGCGGTCGATCCAGACCTGATACTTCTTCTCAATGTGGTGGCGCGGATGCATCAGGCGATGCGCCAGATCGCCGTCGTTGGTAATCAGAATCAGCCCTTCGCTCATCACGTCGAGACGCCCAACCGTATAAACGCGTCCCGGCAGATCGGAAAACATATCGATCACCCTCTCGCGTCCTTCGGGGTCGTCGGAGGTACAGATGACGCCGACCGGCTTGTTGAGCATGATCCAGACCTTTTGATCCAGCTTGACCGGCCTGCCGTCGCAAGTGACTTTCTGGACACCCGGATCAACCTTGGTGCCAAGTTCCGTGACGACTACGCCGTCAATCGTAACCAGCCCATCGGTGATGAGCTTTTCGCAGGCGCGGCGGCTCGCCACCCCGCACTCCGCCAGATATTTTTGCAAACGAATCATATTTCTAACCACTGATTTTCACTAATCGGCACTAAATTATACAAAATTAACTTAATGAGTATTTTTTCACCACCCGCTTCGCTAGAGCAAACTTCGGAGTAAGTCGGAGAGCTTCTCTCAATAAACGGAACTGATTTGGAGCAGAGATCGCAAGTGAAAGCTCGTTTTTACTTGCGATCTCTGCTCCGAATCAAGCCCTGTGCCAGCAGGGCTGCCCCGAAACTATGGGGCACCGTTTATTCCATCTTACTTCTGATTTCTGAACTTCCCCTCTGCCCCCCTCGGAGGTCCCTCTAGCGAAGCGGGTGGTAAAAACTCTTTGGTTGCGGCTGTGCCACGCTAGATTCATTAGTAGATTAGTGGATCCCATAAAAAAGCCCCGGCAGTACCGGGGCCTTACCAAAATAAGAAACGATGGCTTACTCGGCCGGTTTGGTCTTCACCAGACCGAAGCCGCGGTCGCCGTCTTTCCATCTGCCTTCTGCCTTAAGCAGGTCAACGCGCTCAAAACGCTTCAAAACGTTGCGACGAATCGAAATTTTGCTGGCCGACTTCAAACTGGAATGCATTGTCATGGTTCTTCTCCTAAAAATCTTTTTTCAAATGAGCGGCACAGAATACCGTTTTTGATTGGGTTGTCAAACCCTCATCCGCCCTGTTTCCGCCCGCGCATTTTCCGTCCCGTATAGAGCATTTTCCCCGTCTGGGCTGGCTTCTGCGGCTCCACGGAAACCTTCAACTCATAAAGCTGATCGCGGAGGAGCGCGGCGCGTTCGAATTCGAGTTTGCCGGAGGCTTCGATCATTTCCTGCTCCATTTCGCGGATGGTCTGGTTGATGTCATAGTCTTCGCCGGTTTCGCGCACGATGCTTTCTTCCAGCTCCTCCGCATCTTTCTTGAGATGGCCGAGGCTTTCCTGAATCCGGCTTTGAATCGCCTGCGGTGTGATGCCGTGCTCCGTGTTGTAGGCAACCTGTTTTTTCCGGCGGCGGTCGGTGATATCCATCATCCGGCGCATGGAGCCGGTGATGTTATCGGCGTACATGATCACCTTGCCGTCCGTATGGCGGGCAGCGCGGCCCGCCGTCTGGATCAGCGCGGTTTCTGAACGCAGGAATCCTTCCTTGTCGGCGTCCAGAATCGCCACCAGCGACACCTCCGGCAGGTCGAGTCCTTCGCGCAAAAGATTGATGCCGATCAGGCAGTCGAACTCCGCCTTGCGCAGTCCGCGTAGAATTTCCACGCGTTCAATGGCATCCACTTCGGAATGAAGATACTCGACGCGCAGTCCGACCTTTTTCAGGTACTCTGTTAAATCCTCCGATGTGCGCTTGGTCAGCGTCGTTACCAGCGTCCGCTCGCCGCGTTCGGCGCGGGAACGGATTTCTTCCATCACGTCATCGATCTGTCCTTTGAGCGGACGCACCTCGACCGGCGGATCGATAATGCCGGTCGGGCGGATCACCTGCTCAACCGTCTTGCCACTGTGCTCCAGTTCGAACGGTCCCGGCGTGGCCGTGGCAAAAAGAATCGGGCCGGTGATATCCAGAAACTCGGTGAACTCCAGAGGGCGGTTGTCGAGCGCCGACGGCAGACGAAAGCCGTGCTCGACCAATGTCGTTTTACGGGCGCGGTCGCCGTTCGACATGCCGCGAATCTGCGGCAGTGTCACATGTGACTCGTCAATGATCGTCAGAAAATCCTTCGGAAAATAATCGATCAGACAGGCAGGCCGGTCGCCAGCCGCGCGGCCGCCGAGGTGGCGGGAATAGTTTTCAATGCCGCCGCAATAGCCGATCTCCTTGAACATTTCGATATCGTACATCGTCCGCATCCGGACACGCTGGGCTTCGATCAGCTTGTCATGATCTTCAAACCATTTCACCCGCTCTTCGAGTTCCGCCTTAATCCGCACCAGCGCCGGTTCGATCTTTTCCGCCGCCATCACGAAATGCTTGGCGGGCGAGATAGTAATCCGTTCAAGCTCTTCTTCGGTGGCGGCGGTCAGCGCATCAATCCGGCGGATGCTTTCGATTTCGCTGCCGAAAAAAGCGATACGGATGCCGTGCTGCGCATAGGACGGAAAAATATCGACCGTGTCGCCGCGCACACGAAAGGTGCCCGGCACTTGCTCGTAGTCATTGCGCTCATACTGAATGGCGACCAGTTTCTTCAACACATCGTCGCGCTGGCAGATATCGCCGACATGCGCCGAGAACACCATCTCGCGGTAATCCTCCGGCGAGCCGAGGCCGTAGATGCAGGAAACCGACGCGACGATAATCACGTCGTCGCGACTGAGTAGGCTGTCGGTCGCCGCCAGCCGCAACCGTTCGATCTCCTTGTTGATCGAGGCATCTTTTTCGATAAAGGTGTCGGTCTGCGGAAGATAGGCTTCCGGCTGGTAGTAGTCGTAATAGCTGATGAAAAACTCAACGGCGTTGTTGGGGAAAAAACTTTTCAGCTCGGCGTAGAGTTGTGCCGCCAGCGTTTTGTTATGAGAAATCACCAGCGCGGGCTTTCCCTGCCGCGCAATGACGTTAGCCATCGTGAAGGTTTTGCCGGAACCGGTCACCCCTTCCAGACACTGGAAACGCTTTCCGTCTTCCAGCCCGCGGCAGAGCGAATTAATCGCCTCCGGCTGGTCGCCGGTCGGCTGATAACCTGAAACAAGTTGGAAGTTAAAATTCACCGCCCACAGAATACGCAGAAACCCGCAGAAGTTCCAGACATTGGAAACAGAACCGCGAATGAACGCTAATTAACGCGAATGGGATCCGCAGTTAAAAAATCTGATATTCATTGGCGTGCATTTGCGTTCATTCGCGGTTAAATTCCACCCCCTATTTTTGGAAAGGAAATTTTTTATGGCCGGCGAATATGTTTACAACCTGCAGAACCTGACAAAACAGCACAACAAGAAAACCGTGCTGGAAGACGTCACGCTGGCGTTTTTCTTCGGCGCAAAGATCGGTGTAATCGGCGGCAACGGATCCGGTAAATCGTCGCTTCTGCGCATTATGGCGGGCGAAGACACCGAATACATGGGTCAGGTGCAAATCGCGAAGCGGGCGCGGATCGGCTATCTCGCGCAGGAACCGCAGCTCGACAACTCCAAAACCGTCATGGGCAACGTCATGGAAGGCGTCGCCGCTTCGCAGGCGATCCTCGACCGCTACGATGAAATCTGGGAACTGCTCGCTGGCGACGTTTCCGACGAGGAATCTGAAAAGCTGAATGAAGAAGTGGCTTTGTTACAGGATAAGATTGATTCGCAGGACCTCTGGAATCTGGATAATCAGGTCGAAATGGCGATGGACTCGCTCCGCCTGCCGCCGGGCGACAGTTCCGTCGAAAAACTCTCCGGCGGTGAAAAGCGCCGCATCGCTCTTTGCCGTCTGCTGATTTCCAATCCCGACGTCCTGCTCCTCGACGAACCAACCAACCACCTCGACGCCGAATCGGTTGCCTGGCTGGAAGAATATCTGAAGCGCTACACCGGCACGATTGTCTGCATCACCCACGACCGTTACTTCCTGAACAACGTCACGGAATGGATTCTGGAGCTCGATGCCGGACGAGCCTTTCCGTACAAAGGAAACTACGAAGCATGGCTCTCGCAGAAACAGGCGATGCTCGACGCGCAAAACAAGCAGGCTGCTTCGCGCAGTAAACTGCTGGCCCGCGAACTCGAATGGATTCGTACCAATCCGGTTGGCCGCCGCACCAAGAGCCGCGCCCGCATCCAGAACTATGAACAGCTCGCCAAACAGGAAATCGACACGCGCGAAGACAGCGTTGAAATCCAGATTCCTTCCGGCGAACGGCTCGGTAACCTCGTCGTGCGCGCCGAAAATCTCACCAAGAACTACGGCGAACGCGTCATTTTCGAAAACGTCAGCTTCGACCTTCCGCCCGGCGGAATCGTCGGCATTATCGGCGCCAACGGTGCCGGTAAAACCACGCTGTTCCGCATGATTACCGGACAGGAAGAACCGACCAGCGGCAAACTCACCGTCGGCCAGACAGTCAACGTCTCTTACGTTGACCAGTCGCGCGACTCGCTCAATCCCGACAAAAACATCTACGAAGAAATCTGCCGCGGCAACGAATGGCTCGATCTCGGCGGCAAGCGCATGAACGGCCGCGCCTATTGCGGCAAGTTCAACTTCAAGGGGGCCGAACAGCAGAAAAAAGTTGGCATCCTCTCCGGCGGTGAACGCAACCGTGTCCATCTGGCCAAACTGCTTCAGCGCGCAGGCAATCTGCTACTGCTCGACGAGCCGACTAACGACCTCGACGTCACCACCCTGCGCGCACTCGAAGAAGCGCTGCTCAGCTTCGGCGGCTGCGCGGTTGTCGTCAGCCACGACCGCTGGTTCCTCGACCGCATCGCCACGCACATTCTGGCGTTTGAAGGCGACAGCAAAGTCACCTGGTTTGAAGGCAACTACGAAGCCTACCACGAACAGCGCCGTAAACTGCTTGGCGATGAAGCCGACAAACCGCACCGCATCAAATTCCGACCGGTGAGTCACAAGTAGGGTCTCCCGAAAGTAGACGCGACGCCCTCGTCGCGTTTCTTGACTTAATGCGACGAGGGCGTCGCATCTACATTTAGAGTGAAAGCGGCTTCCAGCCGCTGGCCAATGGCAAGGATGCCTCTTCCACCTAAACGCCGACCCCGATTATTACCGGTTGATCAATTCGGGTCAGAAGAGATAGGCCTTCCCGATGTTTTATGCTTAACTCCGCGACATGCCCAACTTCACTTACGCCGCAGAATTGAAAAAGACGTTCCGCTGTTACGGACATTTCTACCGTCTGCACGTCAAAGGCGTGGAGCCGCAGCTTTGCCGGAGCGTGCTGGAGATTACTTCCCTGCCGCGTGAAGCCGTCGGTGCCGGCAGTGATTCCCGTGATCTGTTCGACAATTCCGGCGCAATGCGAAATCTGCCCGACGCCGTGGTGATTATGATGAACCCCGGCTCGTCGCGTCCGATTGAAGACGGCGATACCGACAGTCTGCTGACAATGCCGCTGGCCGCCGGATTCCAAAAGCCGCTGGCGCTGACGCAACCGGACAACACGCAGTATCAGATTATGCGTATCATGGTTTCCAGAAATTGGAATCATGTTCGTGTGCTGAATATTTCCGACCTGCGCGATCCGAAGAGTCCGAGTTTCATCGCCAAGACCAAAATCCTTGCCGAACTTCCCGGCGGCGCAACACACAGTTTGTTCTGCGCAGAACGCACGGCGGAGCGCGAAACGATGCTGCGCCGGAAACCCGGCGCACCGTTTATTCTCGGCTGGGGTCAGGACAGCGGACTGATTCCGCTAGCGAAGCAATGTCTCAGCCGGATCAAAGGTGAAAAGATTATCACCGTGCCAGCCGGAAACGATCCGGTGTTGACGGCACATCCGAGTCCGATGATGCAGAAAAAAAAGGAAGAATGGCTTGCCGCCATTCTTGCCGCGTTCGCCTGTTAGGCGACGTTAAATTTGGCGCGCACAGCCGCTTCTGCATCCATCCAGTATTCGGTGGAGCTTTTCTTGTTGCCGTCGTTCTGTGAAGCGAAGTAGGCGGCTTCGCTGACCATCGCGTAGAACCGTTCCTGAGGAATCGTTTCTTTCTTCGCAACAGCCTTCTTCGCCGGAGCCTTTTTCACAATGGCTTTTTTAACAGCCGGTTTTGCAGCGACAGCTTTTTTAACAGCCGGTTTGGTCGCCGTCTTTTTTACAGTTTTCTTTTCAGTAGCCATTTTTTCTCCCCCTTTAATTATTTGCCGCCGTCTTCGTTTCGCGGCGGTCGGGACTTTAATTTTCCGCACCCTGAATACAAGCTTAATTAGGCGCTTTAACTGAATTCTAAAATATGGTTCCATCCGCCCTGCTTTCAGCCCGAAAGAAACAGAATGAAAAAAGAAACCGCATCCCTCGAAACACAGCTCTCCGCGTGGTGTACAGAAACCTTTGCCGCCTGCTTCCCGCAGACGGATTTCTCTGCCGCGCCGGTCACCGTAATTCCGAGCCGCAACGAAGAGTTTGGCGACTGCCAGTGCGAAGCCGCCATGAAGCTCGCCAAGGAATTGAAAACCAATCCGCGCGCCGTCGCCCAGCAGTTTGTCGAAAAAGCCGTTCTGCCGGACTTTGTCGAAAAGATCGAAATCGCCGGACCCGGCTTTATCAATATTCATCTCAAGACCTCCGCACTGGCCGCTCAGCTCGAATCCATGCAGGCCAACACCAAACTCGGCGTTCCGAACATCGGAAAAAATCAAACGGTCATCATCGACTACTCCAGCCCGAACGTCGCCAAGCCGATGCATATCGGCCACATCCGCTCCACCGTTATCGGCAACGCGCTGGATCGCCTCTACCGCGCCCTCGGCTACAACGTCATCGCCGACAATCATCTCGGCGACTGGGGCACCCAGTTCGGACTGATCATTCTCGGCTACCGCGAATTCGCCGACGCCGAAGCGCTCAAAACCGCGCCGGTCGAAGAACTCGAACGCATTTACGTCAAGAGCTACACCATGTCCAAAGAGGACGAAACCTGGCGCGACCGCGCCAAGGCCGAGCTGGTTAAACTCCAGCAGGGCGATAAAGAAAATCTCGCGCTCTGGAAAACGTTTATTGAACTCACGCTGAGCGAATTCAACCGCATTTATAAACGGCTCGACGTCTCTTTCGACCTCTACCGCGGTGAAAGTTTCTACAACGACCAGCTCGCCGGAACCGTCGAACTGCTCAAAGCAAAAGGCCTCGCCAGCGAAAGTAACGGCGCGCTCGTCTGCGATCTCGAGGCTGACGGACTCAACGTCGCCATCGTCCGCAAAAGCGACGGCGGCTACAACTATGCTTCCACCGACATCGCCACCGTCATTTCGCGCACCGAGGAATTCAAACCGGCGGAAATCATTTACGTCACCGACGAACGCCAGCAGTTACACTTCAAGCAGTTCTTCCACATCTGCAAAAAACTCGGCGTGCCAACCAAGCTCACCCACGTCTGGTTCGGCCTCATGCGCCTGCCGGAAGCCACTTTCTCCACCCGCGAAGGCAACGTCATCAAACTCGAAGCCCTGCTCAACGAAGCCGAAGCCCGCGCTCTCGAAGTGGTGAAACAGTCGAGCCCGAACATGGACGAAGCACAGCAGAAGGAAATCGCCCGCGCCGTCGGCATCGGTGCCATCAAATACACCGACCTCAGCCAGAACCCGCAGAGCCTCGTCACGTTTACGTGGGAAAAAGCGCTCGCCATGGACGGCAACTCCGCGCCGTACCTGCAATATGCTTACGCCCGTATCGCCAGCGTCCGCGATAAATACGCCGCGCAGTTCCCTGATAAAAATCCGGACAGTTATCCGATCATCATCGGTGAAGAGATCGAACGCCGCCTTGCACTTAAACTCACACGCTTTCCCGCCGCTGTGGAAGCCGCAGCCAAACTCGACCGGCCCAGCGTCATGGCCGATTACCTTTTCGATCTTTCGCAGGCCTACAGCTCGTTCTACCAGAACGTACCGTTCCTGAAAGCCGACGAAGGCGTCCGCGAAAGCCGCATTCGCATCTGCGCCCTCACCGCCGCGATTCTCAAAAAAGGCCTCGCTCTGCTCGGCATTGAAACGCCGGAACGGATATAGAGAAGGCTTTTCTGCCTTCGGCAGATCCGCCGGAGGCGGAAGACCATAGGCCTTAGACTTCAGGTATTCTCTTCATGACCACGTCAGAAAAAATCACGAAACAGCTAAAGGCACTGGGAAACAAAACCGCCGCCGAACATGCTCAGGGATTTTTCAAAACCGGCCCCGGACAGTACGGCGAAGGCGACATCTTCCTCGGCATCCGCGTTCCCGTCCTGCGCCAGATCGCCAAAGAGAACCGCGACATCGCACTCGATGACGCCGTCGAGCTGTTGCAGTCGCCGCTCCACGAAGTCCGCCTGCTCGCTCTGCTCATCATGGTCTTACAGTACGAACGTGGCGGCAATGAGGCCGCCGTCTATCGCGCTTATCTCAGCAACACACACCGGATTAACAACTGGGATTTGGTGGACTGCTCCGCCGCGCAGATCGTCGGCTCTTATCTATTTGAACGACCACGTGCCACGCTCTACAAACTGGCAAAATCCAAAAGCCTCTGGGAACGGCGCATTGCCATCATCGCCACCTTCTATTCCATCCGCCGGAACCAGTTCGACGACACCCTCGCCATCGCCGAGATTCTGATGAACGATAAAGAAGACCTGATGCACAAAGCCGTCGGCTGGATGCTCCGAGAAGTCGGCAAGCGCGATTTGAAAGTCGAAGAGGACTTCCTGCTCCCGCGCTATAAACAGATGCCGCGCACCATGCTGCGCTACGCGATCGAGAAATTCCCCGAACCCAAGCGCCTCGCCTATTTGCATGATCGGTTATAAGAATTCCCTATAAAATATGCCCGACAGGAATTAACACCGTTTCCTGCGCAGTTTTTACTGGCAAGCAATAATGGGGAGTCTATACATTCAAAACCGTCTTTGAATTCAGACAGTCTCTTAAAAGGAATAAGGAGCCGGACGCTTATGAAAACTGCATGCATATTTTCCCTGTTGCTATTTTTTATAACCGGAAGCTCGAATGCTCAGGAGATGACAAACACCACCGGAAAATATGCGAAGACAGAGCAGGATGTTCTTGTCGATAAACTCGTGGCCGCAACGGAAAAATGGCCGAGCTATGTCGGGTTCCCTGCAACGCTGGAAAGCAAGGATGTGATTTACTCGAGTCCGGGCGGACACGATTTACCGCTGACCTATTTCACTCAAAAAGAAACCCAATCACTGCGGCCAGCCATTCTTTTTATCCACGGAGGCGGCTGGAGATCGGGCGATCGAAAACAATTTTTCCGCCAGTCGATTTATTTGGCCCAGCGGTATAATTTATTCGCGGTGAACATCGAGTACCGGTTCAGTCAGGAGGCAAAGTACCCTGCCGCTCTGATTGACTGTAAGGCAGCTGTGCGGTGGATAAAATCCGTGGCAGAAGAAAATCATATCGATCCGAACCGTATCATTGTTGTTGGAGGTTCTGCCGGCGCTCATCTGGCCTCGATGACCGCCTTGACACAAGGACTCGATGAGTTCGAACAAGGGCCCCATCTCAATTACAACAGCGATGTGCAGCTGGCCGTATTGTTCAATGGACATTTCGACATGAATGATCAGCTGAAAGATCACGCTCAGGATAACAACATGGCTCAGTTTTTCGGCGGCCAGCCCTGGGACATTCCGGAAGTTTACGGTTCGGCATCTCCCTTCTTGAGAGTCAGCAAAAAATCACCTCCCATGCTGTTTCTGCATGGAGATCAGGATCCCTTTCCGTGCCGCCAATCGATTGCCATGAAGGAACGTCTCACCTATTACGGCGTCCACTCGGAGGTGGAAATCTACAAAGGCAAAGGTCATGCGTGGTTTAATGAGAAAGAAGATTGCATCATAACAACCGCCCGCATGGAGAAGTTCATTGCAGAACAGTTCAAACTCAGCGCCCCGCCTCAGTCTGTTTTAGACGAAAGCCTTCGTGTCTTTGATCAAACAGAAAATGTCACGATGGGTACGGCAAAGTAAGCCCGGCAAGGTCGGTCGCACACTCTGCTTACTCTTCATAAATCATCTTCTTCATCATGCCGCCGTCGGCGACAAAGTTCTGACCGGTGACAAATCCGGCGGCGATCAGATAGTCTGCCAGTTCCGCAATGTCCTGCGGAATGCCGACGCGTCCGGCGGGATGCTGTAACCGGTCGGCTTCGCTGTGCTTCGCATCTTTACGCGTTTCAATCCAGCCGGGACTGATGCAGTTGACGCGGACATCCGGCCCGAGGCTGACGGCGAGCGCATGCGTCAGCGCCACGACGCCGCCTTTCGAAGCGGCGTACGCTTCGCTGTCCGACTCAGACTGAATGGCGCGGGTCGAAGCAATGTTAACGATCGCACCTTTCGCCTGACGCAGAAACGGCGCGGCGTGTTTCGCCATCAGGAAATAGCCGGTCAGATTAACGCCGAGCACGCGATTCCACTCTTCGAGCGAAAGCTCCTCGACGTTGAATTTTCCAATAGTTGAAATCCCGGCGTTATTAATCAGTGCGTCAAGCCGCCCAAACCGTTCGATCGTTCTAGCCACGGCCTGCTTCGCCGTGAATTCCAAAGAGGTATCGCCCAGCACGGCTTCCAGCCGGTCGCCGGATGTCATTTTCTGAATATCCACCGACGTCACGTTCCAGCCGGATTTAAGAAAATAGTCTACACATCCGCGCCCAATGCCCTGCACTCCGCCGGTGATCAAAATGGTTTTCATCGACTCTCCTTTTATTTTCCGATGCAGAAGCGGGAGAAAATATTATCGAGCAGTTCGTTGTGGTAAACGCGGCCGGTGACCTGACCAAGCGCTTCAAGTGCGGCGCGCAGGTGTTCCGCCGCCGGTGCCGCGCCCGGTTCTCCGCCTTCGGCAATCCGCTCGCGTGCCTGAATCAGCTCGATCCGAGCAGTCTCAAGCAGGTCGCGGTGGCGTTCGGAAATAACCGCATGGACCGGAGCGTTTGAAATGCCACCGAGTTTTTCGGCAATAGCGACTTTAAGTGCATCCGTTCCGGTACCGGTAATTAAAGAGGTTTCCACCATTTGGGCATTGGTTATTGGATATTGGTTATTGGATATTTTCTTATCGGCTTTATTCAGAACAACGACGGTTCGCTTCGGATCAAGTTTGGCGAGATGTTCGGCGTCTTCGTCTGAGAACGGCAGAGAAGAGTCGATCAAATAGATGGCGATGTCGGCGGCGGCGGAATGGGCACGGGCGCGGCGGATGCCTTCCTGTTCAATCAGACATTCCGTTTCGCGCAGTCCGGCGGTATCAAGAATGCGTAGAGGAACGCCGTCGAGGACAAATGTTTCTTCGAGAACGTCCCGCGTAGTGCCGGGCAGTTCGGTGACGATGGCGCGGTCGTGGCCGAGCAGTGCATTGAAAAGCGTGGACTTGCCGGCGTTCGGCCTGCCCATAATAACGACACGGGCCCCTTCACGCAGAAGCCGTCCTTCGTCCCAGGTAGCGAGCAGGGTTTCCAGGCATTGGAAACTTTCGTCCAGTTTTTTTCCGAGGTTCGGAAACACGTCGTCCGGCAGTTCGTCTTCGATAAAGTCGAGCGTGGTTTCGATGTCGGCAGCGGTTGCCATAAGTCCGTCGTAAAGCGCGTTGAACTGTTTGCTGAGCCCGCCTTCAAGCTGCTCGAGCGCGGCCTGAGCAGCGCGGTCGCTCTGCGCGTGAATCAGATCGGCGACGGCTTCGGCCTGCACCAGATCCAGTTTGCCATTCAGAAAGGCGCGCTTGGTGAACTCGCCCGGCTCCGCCATCCGCGCACCGGCAGCGAGACAGCGGCGCAGGATTTTTTTCAGAACGACCGATCCGCCGTGACCTTGTATCTCGATCGTATCTTCGCCGGTGTAACTTTTCGGCGCACGGAAAATCAAACAGAGCACTTCGTCAATTTCCGCGCCGTCAGCGGCAATGACCTTGCCGTGCAAAAAAGTTCCGCCTTTTGCGCCGGACGCTTTTTCCGGACCTCGGAAAACGGCATCGGCAATCCCCCAAACTCTGGATCCGCTGACGCGGACGATACCGACGCCGCCCTGTCCGGGCGGAGTGGCAATCGCAACAATGGTGTCCGTTATACTCATCGAGAATATTTCTAACAGAAGGTCGCAAAAAAAACGAAGAAAATGGTACTGTGGCGGCCTTATGAAAAAAGTCATTCTGTTCATCTGCCTGACTGCCGCCATTGTTTTTGCCGGAGAAATCCCGCCGAAAAATATCATCCTCTTCATCGGCGACGGCATGGGCCTGCCGCAAGTGACCGCCGGGAAAGTCGCCAAGGGAAACCTTGAAATGGAACGCTGTCCGGTAACCGGACTGGTGACGACCTGGTCAGCCAGTTCGCTGGTGACAGATTCGGCAGCGGCGGCCACCGCGCTGGCCACCGGAGTAAAAACCCGCAACGGGGCTCTGGGCATGACTCCTGATGAGAAACCGCTGAAAAATATTGTCGAATACGCCAAAGAGAAAGGCAAATCCACCGGAGTCGCAGTGGTCTGCGCGCTGACCCATGCCACACCCGCAGGATTTATTGTCCATGTACCGGGCCGCGGGCAGGCATCAGAAATTGCTCAACAAATTGCCGCCAGCGATGTAGATGTTTTGTTCGGCGGCGGATTGAATCATTTCAGCCCGACCAACAACCCCAGCCTTCCTTCGCTGCAAGAAAAAATGCCCGTCGCGCTGACGCCGGAAGAGTTCCGTAAACTCGGTACGCCGACAAAGGCGGCGGCTCTGCTTTATCCTGTACATCCGCCTTATGCCGCAGGGCGCGAAGTCTCCCTGAAAGAGCTGACACAAAAGGCGATTGATATTCTGTCGCAGGATAAAGACGGCTTTTTCCTGATGGTGGAAGGCTCACAGATCGACTGGGCCTGCCATAAAAACGACGGAACCAATGCCGTGAGCGAAGTAGTGGATTTCGACAACGCCGTCGGTGCCGGACTCGACTTCGCCGCGAGGAACGGCGAGACGCTGGTGATTGTTACCGCCGACCACGAAACCGGAGGCTTTGCTTTACTGAACGGTTCCGTCGAAAACAAAACGGTGGATAAAACCGGTTTTATTCACAGCGATCATACCGCTTCGATGGTTCCTTTGTTCGCTTACGGCCCCGGCAGCACGGTATTCAGCGGCGTCCATGACAATACGGACATTGGAAACACGATGATCCGGTACATCAAGGAAACAAAATAGGCATTACGGCTGCTTTTTCTTTTTCACCGGCGGCGAAACCTTGGCCGCCGACTCGCACTTCGCCAGCCATTCATCCGTCAGGAACCGGGCATTGTTGCTTTCCTTCTGAAGAATCTGTCCGTTCGCTTTCACCAGAACAATGTATCCGGCATATGCATCGCCGCCACGGGTCTGCGTTGCATTGCCGGAACCGCCGCCGGGGCCGACCCGATCAATTGACTTCTTTGTGTAGATGAAAGGTTTAGACGCTTCTGTTCTTGTGATCTCGGCTTTCCCTTCGAGGTCAACCACGGCCTTCCCCGAACCAAAAATGTACAGCTTATCGGCCGAGGTTCCTTCGTCTTTTTGTGAGATGAAAAACCATTCCAGCAGATACGAATCGTTTTGCTTCGTCGAATTTCCGACGGTGATTTCCAGCGTGCAGGCCTCTGTTTTCGTTTCAATGGTCGTGGTCACAGACGCATTTGGCTTTTGTTCCGTTGTTCTATTTCGATCCTGTTTCTGTGTCTTGTCCGATTTTACAGAAAGAGATGCGTCATGAAGCTGATCTTCACCGTAAGAAGCTGCGCCGGCAAAAAGCGTACCGGCGAGAAGTAACGAAATGAAAACCCGATCTGTTACCTTGTTTCTGCTCATACATCCTCCCTTGTTTTGTTTATCCGAACACCGGAACCACCAAACGAAACAGCAAATGATTGGCGGCCAGCGCAAGAAGCGCGGCGAGAAAATCGTCGATCACGATGCCGACGCCACCTTTCAGATTCTGGATCTGCCGGATCGGCGGCGGTTTGGTGATATCGAAAATGCGATGAAACACGAACCCGCTTAACACGACCCACGGCGTGAACGGCAGGCCGAGATAACAAATCGGAAGAGTGAGATATTCGTCGGCAACAATACAACCGGGGTCTTTGCCCTTGCCGAGCTGTTTTTCCGCCGCTGCGCAAACCGGCACCGCCAGCAGTGTCAGCACAAGGCAGGCGACAATTTGAAACGTAAGCGATGGAAGCTGTGCAACAGCCCAAGCCAGAGGAACCCCCCAAAGCGTGCCGACCGTGCCGGGCATGAAGCGGCTAAGTCCAAAACCAAATCCAGTGGCGAGCAGTTTAATCACGGGAATCTCCTTCGATCCGCACACGGTACACCGCCGTACGGGCGGTGACAAACAGCGTTTTCCCGTCCGGCGTGAAACAGCAGTTGGATGCCGGAGCCGGAGTGCGAATCACGCCAAGCCGTTTGCCATTCGTATCAAAAACTTCCACACCGAGTCCGCTCGTGCAAAACAGCCGTCCGTCCGCCGCAACGCGCAGGCCGTCTGCCGCGCCGCTTTCGACCTGACAAAACCGGATTCCATTCGTGAGCGTTTTGTCGGCCGCCACCGAATAGCGCATGACAAAGTTCGGCTTAATTTTCCAATCGCTTTCGGCGACATAAAGAAACGTTCCGTCCGGCGAGAAAGCCAGGCCGTTCGGATAATTCAGATTTGTGATTACAGCAACCGGCTCCGCCGCGCCGGGGTCGAGGCGGTAAACCGCGTTAAACGGCTGTTCTTTCTGCACCGGCTTAATACCGTACGAGGGATCGGTAAACCAGACGGTTCCGCCGGACTGCACCACGACATCGTTCGGGCTGTTCAACTTTTTCCCGCCGAACGCCGAAGCCAGCACGGTAAGAGTCCCGTCAACTTCCGTACGAATCACATCGCGCATGCCATGGCGGCAGGTGATCAGTCGTCCTTGCGGGTCGAGTGTATTGCCGTTGGAGTTTTCGCTGGGCTTGCGGAAAACGGTCAGACCCTCTTTCTCTGTCCAGCGGTACAGCGTATTCCCTTGAATGTCACTAAAGACAAGTCCGCCGTCCAACCAGACCGGCCCTTCGGTAAAAACCAGATTGTCCGCGATCTTTTCGACCTTCCACTCCTCTGCAAACGAAATGCAGGACATCAACAACACCATCAGGAATGTTTTCATATTTCCTTCCGTTGAATTTCAGAAACCAGACCAAGCAAAGCGACACAAGCGGTATCTGTGCGCAGAATGCGCGGACCGGCGTTGAACGCTTTAAATCCGTGTCCGGCGAACAGTTCCAGCTCGTACGGTGTCCAGCCGCCTTCCGGGCCGACCGCCAGACAGACGCGCTGCGGCGCACTGTCTTCCATGCATTGGAAAACATTCTGCGTACCGGACGGATCGGCCAGCAAGCGGTTTCCGGATACCGGAAAAACTGCATCGAGTTCATCTTCGAGAAACGGTTTAAGCTGCCGGACAATCTGTACTTTCGGAATGAGCGTGTCACCTGCCTGCTGAAGTCCTTCGATGAGTCGTTCGGTGTAGAAATCCGGCTCCAGAACATGGCTGTCGAAATAAAACCGCTCCACCTTTTCGGCATTGGTAAGAATGATCCGTCCGACGCCCAGCGCGGCAAGTTGCGCCCAAAGGCGCTTCATCACTTTCGGACGCGGCAGAGCAAGCAGCAGATCAACGGCAGGACGCGGCGGAATGTGCGCTCCGAATTCGCAACGCAGAATAACCTCTTCGGCGCGAATTTCTTCCAGCGTTCCGCGCCCTAACGGGCCGTTAAGCAGACCGATGCGAAGTTCTTTGCCGGGCGCGGCTTTCAGCACCGTACGAATATGTTCGGCGCGGTCGTCAGTGAGACAAACCCGGCCGGCGGCGTCCGGTTCGTGCGGATGGATAAGAATCAGGTTCATGAATAGGGATTCTTACCACATTGCACTTGCTAACCGGAACGGCTTTTTCTATGTTCTCAGCCCTTTCTTCGGCTGGGTAGCTCAGTTGGTCAGAGCAGCGGAATCATAATCCGCGGGTCGGCGGTTCAAGTCCGCCTCCAGCCACCACTTAACTTCCCTGAAAAAATACTCAGAAAAGTACCACGACGCGGTAGAAGCGGTTCTGCTGGCCGGACGAAGGGTCGGTAACAGAAACTTCACCGCCGGTACCGGCGACGTACTCGGTCAACGGCTGCCAGTGGTTTGGGGATCCTAAATTATCCGACCATTCAACGCGGTACCACTTGCCGAGTACACTTTGAAACCGGAAGCAGAAACCGTTCTGCACTGGCGCTGGTGTAATATCCTGCCTCAGTATACTGGCAGAACTCGTTGGCGAGGTTCCCATCTGATATTCCTGCCAGTTTGTCTGACCGTCGCCGTCGGCATCGTCGCCGGGCCGCGAAAGGTCGCCGGTCTGACCGGTGGTATGACCAAAGTACTGTTCCATCCAGCCATTCGGAATGCCGTCGCTGTCGGAGTCCTGTCCGATCTGATTGGCACTGCCGTAAGCGATAAGACTGCCGTCATGCAAAGCAACCAGCACCCGTCCGTCACGATCCACGGTAATGCCGTTGCGCTGCGGAATGTTCGGCAACTTAATATTCCACACCTGCGTGCCATTCGTAATATTATATCCTTGGAGCCATCCGCCGATAGAGGTCCAGGTGCTGTTGTTGGTCATGACAGCAACAATCGCCAAATTCGAAGACAGTGCGGTAGAGAACACATTTGTGACGGCCTTTGACCAGATCAGCATGGGGTTGTTGGCATCCCGACTGATGGTTTGCTTGGTACTGTTGGCGTCGATCAGTGAATGAAAGTAGTCCATGGCAGCACCGGCGCTCCAGCATTCCAGCCGGTTCGCATTCGTGCTAAACCCCGCCACCAAAATCCGTTCATCGTTCCATGCTGGCATCGTCAGGGTGAAATCAAATACTTCCACGACCGGCTTGCGCGGTACACCGTTGGTCAATTCCGTGAACCAATATGTCAGTTTGTTTTTGCCGCCGCGTTCTGCGTTATCGAAATACACTTCCGGTCCGCCGACGATGAGGAAACGATTGCTGAGCACACCGATCTCGCGGCCCCGTCCACCGTGACCGGTCGCACCGGTCATATCAACATCGCTATTGCTGTACTTAACACCGTTGGTCAGGTTGAACGCTATTCCGGCCGCCGCGTCGAGATAGCGCTTGGCCCACAGCCGGTCGCCGGTGCGGGTCATATATCCGGACGGCACATACTCGTTGTTGGTGTAAATTCCGGTGGTTGCATTGTAGCCGGGGCCCATCTCCTGATTGCGCCAGAGCAACGCACCGCTGGTCGCGTTCAGTGCGCAGACATAAGCACCCGGCTGCATAGGCAATGCGGCGGAAACATAGACGGTGTTGCTTTCGTAATAAACACCACTGTTGACCGGCCAGCTGCTTTGCAGATAACCATAAACCATAATCTTGCGGTCTTCGGGGCCGACCCGGTAACGCCAAAGCAGTTTGCCGGAATAGGCTTCCAGCGTATAAACCCAGCCGTCTGCCGAGCCGACAAACAGCTTACCATCGGCCAGTGTCGGAGTAGCGAGCACTGCACCGTCGGTCTGGAACCGCCACAATTCTGCACCGGTGGCGGAATCCAGGCACTGAACCAGCCCGTCCGACCCGGCGATAAAAATCCGGCCGGCCGCCGTGAGCGGAATCGTCAGAGAATGCTGTGTTGTTTTCGGAAACTGGGCATCGGTAAACACTTGCGACGGATACCGCGGCGCGGTCTGCCACAGGTTAGTCAGCGTAAGAGACACGCTGGCAGAAGACGCGCCATCGTGCCGCGCCGAGGCGCGGTGCGTTGTCCAGTCCCGCTTGTCGGTCGGGAACGAAATTACACTGTTGGTGCGGGCAACCTGCAACTGTCCGGTTGGCGAATTGTACATCCGGCCACTACCCAGCCCGGCGCCGCCGCGGATGACCGGACACTCACAGGCTTTAGCCAGTCCGACCAACCGTCCGCCAGCCACCAGTGTGCCCATCGAACACTCGTTCTTCATCGGATAAACGGTATCTATCCCTGTGTTTATTTTCTGCATCTTCTTTATGTTGTAGGTGACGCCACCAGCCTGAGGAACGAAATAGTTCGGCGTCGAGATGTTCACTCCGCAACCGTTTGCAGTGGGATTGGCTCCCGCAACTCCGGTCAACGGATCGCGGAATCCTCCTCCTCCGGCACCAGTGAGGCCGTCGAGATACAGCACATTCGTCGCACAGAGAACGAAGTTAAAGGCCCGCCCGCCGACTCGCGCAACTGACCACAGAACATGCCCGTCAACCGGAGACAGCGCCACGAAATTTGAACCTTCGGGGCGGCCGAAATACAACGCATTGGACGAGCACAGAAGACTGGGGCGATCTTCAAGATACGCCGCGCCAGGCGGGGCCCACCAGTCAGCACCATTTTTTGCAACCGTCAGCGCAAGAACATTGGTGTCGCTGTTCTGCCAAACCACATTACCGGTCGATAAATCGCGGCACATCACGCGCTGACCGAACACATCATAATAAATCCGGCCGCCGAGAATTCCGAGAGTCCGGTGGTCAATCGGCGCGCCTTCGTCCCGCCGCCATTTTTCCTGTCCTGTCGCCAGATCATACGCCAGCAGCAAGGTTCCATATCCCAGCTGCAACGCATCGCGCTGGGGCTCAAAACTCCAAGCTTTTTGCGGCGAAACATCCATCGGCCCAGACATTGTAACCAGCGTATTGCTGACAATGCCAAGCCATTTCATCTGAGCAGGCGTGTTGGTAAACGTGATGGATGGAAGATCTGCTCCGGTCGCCGCATCCAGCACCAATATATTCGTGTCCTGCAAAACATACAGTTTCCCGCCTTGAACTACGGTTATGTTCCGGTGAGACCATGTATTGGTGTTTAGGGAGCGCTCCCACAGCAACTGGCCATTATAGAGGTTAAACGCCTGCAACGACCACTCGTTGGTGTCACCGTTGCGACCTGTGTTGGGTCCGCTGGTTGCATAGAAAATCCGCCCATCGGCCGACACCCGACTGCCGGTGGCGCGTGTGTTGGCTTGAAACGGCTTCGACAACCAGGAAAGTGCTGAAGGCATTGTGAACGCCGTGTCCTGTGAGGCTGGATTCATATCCGGCCCGTGGTACGGATGTGTCCAGTCATCTGCGCCCGGCAACGCCCCGCGCCGCACGATTCCCCAGATGCCGTATGCATTGGTCTGAACCGTGCCGCCGACACCGAAACTCTGTACCCATGCCGTCAAATTCGACACCGTCAGCGACCCGGAGGAACCACCCAGAATCGCCCGACCAACGCCGGGACAAATCACACGCAGAATTTCATTCGTCAACGACCCGGTCATATCCGAACTCGTCAAATCCGTCAGCACCAGAAGGTCTGCCGATTCGGATGCCAGCGGAATTGCGGTTGGAGAGCCTTGTTCAACATAAATTGTTTTGCCGAGCAGATTGCCAACCGCCGTGCGCGCCGCCGCCACATTACCGGTGCTGGAATCCATGGCGTGAATGGTAAAACCGCTGTTCGCGGCCAGACTGGACAGGAAGCTACCAGCGCCGCAACGCGGCACTTCGCAAAGGCCGTTCGTACTGCCACCGGCCATCGTGAGAAGCGTTTGCGCCAAATCCGCCGGAGCGGCCGGGCTTGTCGCCAGACAAAGAAGCCAGACAAAGAGGTTTAGAATGAAC
This sequence comes from Kiritimatiellaceae bacterium, assembly GCA_013141415.1. NCBI lineage: Bacteria > Pseudomonadati > Kiritimatiellota > Kiritimatiellia > Kiritimatiellales > Kiritimatiellaceae > Kiritimatiellaceae bacterium. The sequence goes on along the minus strand of JABFQY010000005.1, from coordinate 195,272 downwards.
CTGATCTTCACTTTTTTCACGGCAACGGGATTTCCTTTCACAGAGTATTTTCAAGGCCTTTTCAGCGCACACCGCACTGCAATATCCTGAGCAACATACTCATCTTGAATAGTACGACGACCGGCAGTATGAGTCAAGAATTGGCGGGATCAGGACCCCCTGTGAACCGGCCCGGAATCAGACAAAATCAGCTGGGCGGGAAACGCAGAAGGCGATCAGGGCGGGAATGGCGGCGGCGTCCATGCCGCGCCAGAAAACGACCCAGTCACCGGCTGTATGCCGACCATCGGCGTGCCGGTCATACCACTGGTTGATCGGGTTGCCTTTGCGCGACCGCCAGAAGAAAGCCGAGTGCTTTTTACAGACTTCCTCCCACAACTCCTGCGCGAGCCCTTCGCCACGTGCTTCGGAGCCAACGGCGAATTTTGAGAGATAGAGCCCCGCCGACTGCTGTTCGAGCAATGCTGCACCGCGATAATTTTCTTCAAAATAAATCTGTGTAACGTCCGAGAGAACGCCTTCTTTCGGCTTTTTACCGAAGCTTTCTTCGAGCAAAGCCAGCAACCGTTCCTTATCTGCTTTGCCGGAAAGAACGGTTGAGCCGCGCCGAAAGACGGTGCCCGCCCCTTTGACGGTGAAGATTTCCTTGAGCAGGTTGATCGGCGAAGTGACAGAAATATGGGTTCCGGGCCGCGCTTCGAGCAATGCGGCCGCGGCGTCGGCCATGGCTTTGTCTTCCGGTGGAAGTTCTGCGTCCGGTTTCTGGACGTAATAATATTCCGTGTTCAGCCCGCCGCCGGCACGGATGAAGTGTACCCGTTTCCCAATGGCTGGAACTTTTTGCAGTAAGCTTTCCAAAGGCTGAACGTTTTCTTCAACGAAAACAGGAATGCCGGCTTTTCGTTTTCCAATGCTTGGAAACTCCGTCAGTTCAAAAAGAGAACTGTCTTTGAGCAGATTCCATTTGGTGCCAGCATCGGGACCGCAGAGTACGACGGCGGGCCGAAGCCCCAGCTTGAGGAGAAACTTTAGATCGAAGGCCAGCGCCTCGGCGCCCTGCTCCAGACTTTCGAGATCGGGAACAAGCAAAGCAAAGCAGTCGGTACCGGCAGACTGGAATTTGTTGAGATAAAATTCGTATTCTTCCCGCCGTCCGATGCTGTCCAGAAACAGCCGTATGGTTTTGTTAAGTAGCATGCGCAGAAAAAACCATCATTCGCCGCAAATGTACACCAAAATTCATCTGGCTATAGGCTTGCCGCTGGAAAGACGAAAAGACCATGATGCCCTGCTTTTGCATAAACCTCATAGCAAGGAGTTCTGATGAAGAAGATTCTGCTGCAAGCCGTACTGTTCGCTGTTCTGAGCATAACCTCATTCGCGGCCGAGCCCGAGACGCCGTTTACTGCACTGCCGATGAGCGGACAATCCATCACCTTCCTGAAAAATCAGAAAAATTATATGGATCTTACCCTGTTCAGCTGGGGGCCGGGCTGGCGTTGGCTCCCGCTAAAAGGCACTGCTGCTAAGGAACAGACTTCCATGGTTGCCCGCAACACCGGATCCATTGATGGCACCAAAGTGGCTGTTACGGCAAAGGCAACCCAGGTCGGCCCAAACCAGTTAAAGCTTGAGTATGATCTATCCGCCGAAAAAAGCACAAAACTGAGTGTGATGGTTCTAGGAATCAAACTGGACGCGCAACCCTTCACGGGAGGAAAAATCCTGATAAAGACCGCCGAAGGAACCGAGTCCGTCATCGAGCTGAAGTCGGACAAGCTCGGCAAAGGCAGCCTCGGCAAACAAGTAAAGGAATGCATACTGATTGATGCCGCCGGCCTGCAAACCAAACTATCTCTGGATCCGGCCAGCGACATGGATACGGATGGACTGGCGCGGATTGTTCTGGTGAAAAACGAGCTGGCAAAGCCGGTCGCTCAAACGGTGACAGTCACCATGCCAGCCGCTTTAACCTTTTACGCGGCGATGGAAGATGTCCCTGACAATTCGGGGATTTCAAGCTGGTACGTTTTCAACCCAACCAGCACGCCGAATGCCGGAGAGATTGGATTGCAGGACTGGCTTGAAAAACCGGCCGGCCGGCATGGGCGCATCACCCGCGACGGCGAGAACATGATGTACAACGGTAAACCGATTAAGCTCTGGGGAATAAACAATTGCTACGCAGATTGCAAACCGGACAAGGCGACAGCGGAACGCCGCGCTGCTTTTTATGCCAAATACGGCATCAACGCCGTACGCCTCCATAAATATGCCGACGGCGACGGCTGGCAGGGAATCCGGTCAAAGGATTCATGTGTAATATTTGACCCGGCGGGACTGGATGCCATGGACTATCTGGTCGCCAAGTTCAAAGAACAGGGAATTTACGTCGAATTCTCAGCCAACTTCGGAAGTATAAACCCCAGTCCGGCGGACTGCGCCCGCATTCCATACATTGACGAGTTCGACACAACAAAAAAAGGCGACGTTAAGTCGGGCGGAGGAAGCGCCTTTCTCTCACGTGAGTTGCAGGATTTGCATATCGAGCAGGTCGTGAATTTGTTGAAACACAAAAACCCGTATACCGGCAACACCTACGCAACAGAACCATCAGTGGCAGTGATTGAGCTGCTCAACGAGGAAAGTATTTTGTTTTTCGGCACAGCGAGTGTCCTTAAGAAATCCCCGACCTTGCGCAAACGGACCAGCGAAGCGTTCTGCGACTGGCTGCAAAAACGCTACGGCAGCGAAGAAAAACTGATTGAGGCGTGGGGTCCAAATGCACTGAACTGGTTCGCGAGTTTCGGAATTGAAGGCGAAAGCTGGAAGGACAAGACCATCGTTCCTTTCGGCAACCCATGGTTCTACGAGCCTGCCCAGCTCGACGGACAGCAAAAACCCGTGAAGGTTCGTCTGCTGGACACAATGTTGTTCCTTTACGAGTTGCAGAACGATTTTTACAACCGCTTTGTGAAGGCCATCCGCGACACCGGATATGAGGGTGAAATTCTGGCTTCAAACTGGCAGGCCGGACGCGGGTTCAGCCATTATTATAACCTGCACTCCGACACGCTGGTCGGCATGATCGACCGCCACAATTACTTCGGCGGAGACAAGAGCAGAGGCAAAGTCGTAAAAATTAACAACGCCTCCATGCTCGCTGCCAGCGGCGGCGGAATGCTTAGCGCCGGTCTGCAGCAGGTTGGCAACCGACCCTTTATGCTTTCAGAATGGGTTCATGTGTCGCCGAATGAATGGCGCGTTGAAGGCCCGGCTCTGATCGGCGCCTACGGAATGGGCCTGCAGGACTGGGATATTTCCTTTATATTTGAAAACGGGGACAAGGGCACATTCAGCAGCGCTCTTTCCGGGAAACCGCAAAGCTGGGAAGTTGCGATTCCTCAGATTCTGGGCGTTTTCCCCGCCGTATCGCGACAGGTTCTGCGCGGTGACGTAAAAAAATCGGATCTCACCATCGTCCGCAATGTCAGCATCCCCTCGTTACAGAAGGGACTTCTCGACTACGACGACGAGGTCGTGCAGGACGGCGACGAAAAAACTTTTACTGGAAAGAAAATCCCCGCACAGGCACTGGCCGTCGGTCGCTGTGTTGTCAATTTTACGGACACCTATATGGACACCCCGACGTTTGATTTGACCCCGTACCGTCAGAACGGAGGAATCCGCTCCGCCAACGGCCAGCTTTTCTGGAAAGAAGGCCAGAACAAAATGGACGGCTACTTCACCATCAACGCGGCGGCAACCAAGGCCGTGGTTGGCTTCGCCAAGGGTGAAACGTGCGTGCTGGGCGATGTAACCATTCAACCGGAATCACGGTACGGAGCTATCTACGTGTCCGCGCAGGAAAAAGATAAAGACATCGCGACGGCAGGTAAGGTGCTGGTCACGGCGATTGCCCGTGCACGCAATACCGGAATGCAAATCGCCTCAGACAGCATTCTGTCGGCTCCGGGAAAGGCCCCCATTCTCATGGAGCCGGTCAAGGCGCGCATTACCATGAAGAGAACCCCGTCCAAAGTTCAACTGCTCGACCACGACGGAGTGACCGCCAGCGGCTCTCTTCCGGTTGAAAAAGGTTCGTTCGAAATTGACGGCGCACGCGACAAAACCTGCTACTACCTTGTGACCTTCGACTAGAACGTTCCCATGCCCATTGTAAAAACCAGCGCCGTTCCGCTTTATTGGGCGGACGTGTCAAATACGTCACGCATCGTCACTTGGCTGACGGCGCACTATGGGAAACTTTCGACGGCAATCAAAGGCGACCAACGCAAGAACAGCATCTTCCGGGGACAGTACGATCTCTTCTCAACCAGCGAACTGCTCTTCTATGACCGCACCGAGCGCGGCACGCACATCGCTAAAGAATGCTCCATGCTCCATCAGAGAGCCGTTTTCCGCACCGACTGGCGAGCCTGCGCCGCCGCCGGTTACATTTCGGCGCTGTTTGCCAAAACGACGCCGCGCCACGGCCACGAGCCGGGCCGCTTCGAATTCTTTGAGGAAATGCTCGGTCATGCCGAAGAATACGGACGCCATCCCGCGTTCCTCGTCTGGTTCGATCTGAAGTTTGCCGAATTTCAAGGCCAGCAAATCCTGCTGGAAGACGATGAGCAGAAGACCGAAGACGGAGGACTGAGGACTGCGAGACGATTTTCGGCGGATCATGGAGGGATCATCAGCCCCGAATACGCCAAACAATTCCGTATCCCATCCACACCGCTCGCGCCGGAATCAGTCGCCCTGCTCAAAGCGTGGCAGCAGGCGGAAACGCCCGAAGAAGTGTTGGCGACTAATTATAGTCTGGCGCACATAACGCAGATTGAGCGCGTGATGGAAAAGTTCGTCACCTACCAATTCGACATGCCGCCGCACGTCCGCAAAACCGCCGTCGAAACCCTCCGCGCCGCCTGATATTTACAATCAGGCGTTTTCAGCAGCCGTGAATTCATAAATTTCGCGCAGGATGCGCGGAACGTCATATTGCTGTTTCCACGCCGGATAGTGTGCTTTGAATTTAGAGAGATCGCTGATGTACCAAATGTGGTCGCCGATCCGGTTGGTTTCGCTGTACTCCACATTCATCGGTTTGCCGGTGAGTTCTTCGCACATGGCAATCGCTTCCTGCATGGAGCAATTGCTGAAGCGTCCGCCGCCGATGTTGTAAACCTCGGCGCTGCGCGGGGCGCGGAATACTTCGTCAAAACAGGCGATCAAGTCGCGGCTGTGAATGTTGTCGCGCACCTGTTTGCCCTTATAACCATAGATGCTGTATCTGCGTCCGGTAACCGCGCATTTCATCAGATAAGCCAGAAACCCGTGCAGTTCGGTGCCGGAGTGCATCGGGCCGGTCAGGCAGCCGCCGCGGAATACGGCGGTTTTCATACCGAAGTAGCGTCCGTATTCCTGCACGAGCACATCGGCAGCAACTTTGGAGACGCCGAAGAGCGAGTGCTTAGACTGATCGATCGACATGCTTTCCGGAATGCCCTCTTTGAAATACGGATGGGCATAATCAATCTCCCAGCGGGTTTCCAATTCAACTAGCGGCAGGCTGTTCGGCGCATCGCCATAGACTTTATTGGTGGAGGTGAAGATAAAAACAGCGTCTGGACAAAACTGCCGGGCGCATTCAAGCATGTTGAGTGTACCGTTGGCGTTCACACTGAAATCGGTCTGCGGGTCGCGGGCAGCCCAGTCATGCGATGGTTGCGCGGCCGTGTGGATGACCAGCTCAATCTGACTGCCGTATTTTTTAAAAAGCGCTTGAAGCCCGTCTACATTGCGAATGTCGATGCTGTGGTGGGTGTATTTCCGTCCCAGCTCTTTTTCGAGCCGCTCGCGGTTCCAGCGGGTTGAAGCTTCCTCGCCGAAAAAGGCGGCGCGCATGTCATTGTCGACGCCGATCACGTCCATTCCTTTTTCCGCGAACCAGCGAACTGCTTCCGAACCGATCAGCCCTGCGGATCCTGTCACCAGACATATACTCATTTCGGCAACTCCTTACTGGATTTAATGAACGGAAGAGAGTAAATCAGACAGCAATTCGGTGTGCATTAAAAAAGGAATTAAATATGCAGTTTCGCCACATCCTGATCACCGGCGGCGCAGGCTTCGCCGGCTCTTCACTTGCGACGTTGTTCAAAGAGCACTTCGAAGGCATTAAGGTGACCGCATTCGACAATCTAATGCGGCGCGGAAGCGAACTGAATCTGGCGTACCTGCGCAAATGCGGCGTGGATTTTATTCACGGCGATGTGCGTTGCCGCGATGATTTCCAGACTTTGGAAAAATTTGACCTACTGATTGACTGTTCCGCCGAGCCGTCTGTTCATGCAGGCACCATCGGTTCACCGCGCAAGGTGATTGATATCAATCTGAGCGGAACCGTCAACTGCTTGGAAGCCGCACGCGAAAACGATGCCGCCGTGCTGTTCCTGAGCACCAGCCGCGTCTATCCGATTGAGCCGATCCGGAATCTCGGCTACACAGAAACGGAAACCCGCTTTGAACTGGACGCGAAACAATCTCTGCCCGGAGTCTCGGAAAAAGGAATCGCTGAAAACTTTCCGCTGGAAGGTGCGCGTTCTTTTTATGGTGCGACTAAGTTGGCGAGCGAACAGTTTCTGCAGGAGTATGTCTATAACTGCGGGATGCAAGGACTGATCAACCGCTGCGGACTGCTGACCGGCCCGCGCCAGATGGGACGGGTGGATCAAGGAGTGATCACACTTTGGCTGGCGCGGCATATTTATCAGAAGCCGCTAAAATATATCGGCTTCGGCGGAACCGGCAAGCAAGTACGCGATCTGCTGCACATCCGCGATCTGTTTGATTTGATTGTAAAACAAATCGGACAGCCAAACTGCTGGAACGGCAGCGTTTTCAATGCTGGCGGCGGACGCGAAGTATCTGTTTCACTTCAAGAGCTGACGTCCTTTTGCCAGACAATCACCGGAAAGAAAGTTCCTGTCACTCCGCAACCGGAAACTGCCGCAGTGGATATTCCGGTTTACCTGACCGACAATACACGGATTGAAAAACAGTTCGGCTGGAAGCCGGTCCGCAGCGTTGAAGAAACCCTGCGGGACATCGCCGGATGGATCGAACAAAATAAAACCGAACTGGAATCTGTGTTTGGTTAACCGCCGGAGCTGTATGGACAATACACCTTTTTTTTCCATGGTCATTCCCGCTCACAACGAAGAGGGCTGTATCGCCGAAACCTGCAACGCAATTGCCGCGCGGTTCGCGCAGGAAAAGATTGATGATTACGAAATTCTGGTCGTCAACGACAACAGCCGCGACCGTACAGAAGAAATTCTCAAGAAGCTGTCGGCTGAAAATCCGCACATCCGGTATATCAACAACGCTCCGCCTAACGGATTTGGGTTTGCCGTGCGCCGCGGCCTGCAGGACTTTCGCGGAGAGTGCGCCTGCGTCGTGATGGGCGATCTCTCCGACCATCCGGACGATATCGTCATTTATTACCGCGAAATGAAAAAGGGCGCCGAATGCGTCTTCGGCTCGCGGTTCATTAAAGGTTCAAAAATCATTGATTACCCGAAGCACAAAATGGTGCTGAACCGGATGGCGAACGGTTTTATTAAAACAATCTTCCGCCTCGGCCACAACGATATCACCAACGCCTTCAAATGCTACCGGCGAGAAGTGATTGAAGGCATTCAGCCCCTGCTGTCGCCGCACTTCAACCTCACCGTGGAAATGCCATTGAAAGCGGTTGTTCGCGGTTACCGTTTCGTAACCGTTCCGATCTCATGGACCAATCGCAAAGCAGGCGAGTCGAAACTGAAGATCAAAGAAATGGGCGGGCGTTATCTTTTCATCGTCCTCTACTGCTGGCTGGAAAACCGGCTCGCGCGCGGCGATTATATCCGTCGCAGTTGATTCTTTCGCGAGATCGAAACGCCCCATGCGATACAGATCAACCCTCCCCAGACCGGCCAAAGGCTGTAAGCCAGAATCCGATCAGACCAGACGCTGACTGTGCTTTTTTCGCGCGGCGCATTAAAAGAAAACCAGGCCACCGGATCATAATCCTCGGCCTCAATCACTAGATTTGCCTTGCCCGGACATTTGACCGTCAGCGGGTTCCAGAGGATGTCCGGTTCGACCAATCCTTTTACCAAACTTTTTTTGCCGGACACTTCATCCGTCACACTCAATCGGGTTTCGAAACCACGGCCTAAACGGTTAAGAACAGGAAACACGAGCCAGGGATAAGCAGGCGTCTGCGCTATGCGGGCGCGCAATCTGCCAACAGTGCGATCGCCTTCCCTCCCATAGGAACCCCACGAAGGTTCAATCAGATCAATTTGAAGGGCGGGGTAAACACCCGGGGAAACAAAACCGGTTTGCGTTTCAATTTTCAGAGGAAGCGGCGGTCGGACGGATGTCGGAAGAATTGCGCGGACCCGGTCGCTGCGCAAGTAACTGATTAAAGCCAACGGGTCTGGATAAGGCAGCTCCTCGGCTTTTTTGTCTATCAAGGAAGTGAGTTCCGGTTTTTGCTGAAATTGAAGTGTATTGCGGATCGCGCGGTGCTGGCACGCAATGCGCTGTGCCGCCGGAACAGACAGTTCGTGCAGAGTGATCGCCATCACACCGTAGATCATCAGTGCAGCCCAACCCGCAGTAAACCATCGAGTGCACGGTTTATTTTCAATGTAGGACAGCCATCTTGGCTGTTTAGACAGGCTGGAAGCCTGTCCTACGTTACGATACAACCAAAGAAGCGCCAGCGCGTTACACAGCGCGGCCAGCGAAGTGATGTCCATGTAGCGCGAGGCGGGACCGCCGGAAAATCCGCCGCGGTAAAGTCCCATGCCGACGGCATTGAGCAGACACCAGCCGCCCAGTGCGACAATCCAAAGTTCCAGCCGATCTGGTTTTCGCCGCGAGATGAAAGCGGAAATCACTAATCCGCCTAGCGGAAGCCACAACAAGGGCCAGAACCATATCTGACTGACAAACGGCCACGACATGGTCTTGCCGAAGGTGGCCAAAAACTGCTGAACACTTTTTGTCAGCATCCCGTAGTTGTGCTGTTGAACCATGAATGGATAATTAAGTGCCGCGATCGCCAATCCGGCCAGCAATGTCGGCGCAACGGAGCGCCAGCCACGCGGGTCGCGCAACAATCGGTAAATCGAAAGTCCGACAACTGTCGCCACGGCCATCATGCCGGAACCAACTGTGAACATTGCCCAGAACGCGACGGCGCAGCCCAGCCACCAGCGGGCGGAAAACGGACGACTGAGTCCCATCAGCCAGAAGGCCAGAAAAGAAAACCCGGCAAAAAAATAGAACTGAGACTGGTTGGCCCACACCGTGTTTTCCCATGAAAACGGGAGAGCGCAAAATACAACCGTCAGTCCGCCGATCAGTGCGGCATGGCGTTTCCCGGCGGCGCGCCACAAAGCCAAAATTAATCCGAAGCAGGATAAGGCGAAGAAAAAAGAATTCAGAGCCGCCTCATAGGCGTTATCCCATTGTCCATTCATCCGGAAACTGAACAGCGAAAAGACCCGGGTGAAGAAAATGCGGTGCTCATTGACCGGTGCAAAGAGTGATTTCCAAGAAAGGGTTCCGTCTTCGAAGGGAAAGTAGACCGTCCAAGGGAATTGCCAGTAGTCCCAGAAAGGCGAAGAAAAACCAAAATGGAAAATCGTCAGCCAGCGCAGACCCAGCAGTAGAAGGAAGCACCCGCCGAGCAGCCAACGCTCTTCTGTGCGAGCCGACCACAACACCTTTAGCAGAACCGCTAACAGCCCAAGGACACAGACTCCGCACAGAACCCAAAGAAGCCACACGCCGGACTCGGTTACACGAGGAAATCCGTCCACCGCCGTATCCAGCGGACCGGGCGTTTTCAGAAGCAAAGCCGGATAATCCTCCGCGCCCAGTCGTGAAATGACCAGCGTATCCCCTTCAACCTGCGGCACAGAACGCGGATTCAACGAGTCCCACCCAGAAGCCGCGATCGGCGTCAGTTTCCCTGAACTGCTACGGAACTGCACGTTTTTCAGCCGCACTGTTCCGGTGCGATCCGGTAGCGGATCGAGCCGAATGCTGAGAAGCGGTTCCGTGCCGACAGAAAGCGGAATTTCGAACGGTTTAAATTCTGTTCCGCCCGGCCAGACAAACCGGGCGGCGCGTGCTCCGTCGGTAATTACCTGAGCCTCAATCCGCCCGGAGGCCTGCACTTCGCCGACTAAAGCCGGCGGTGCATATGCATTCACCGGCTTATCCAGAAAATTTACTTTGTACACCCAGCCAACGCTGAGAATCAAAAACAGTGCGGCCAAACAGGATTTGATTTTCATTCGGACTTACTCCATTTGATATCGAGAACAAACAGCGGATCGGCGGACGGACTGGCGAATGGAATTGTGTTTTTGCCAGCTTGAAGCACCAGCGGAACTGTCCACGTCCGTATACGCCCGGATGCAAAACCCGTGGTTACTCCATTCACAGAAATGGTTTTGGGACGTTCTGCGGTTGCAGCGGATATTTCGAGCGATCCGTTCAGCGCAATATCTTTTAAATTATAGATGTCTATGGACGCCGATTGTTTGAGAATCCGGTAATCCTCGAAACGGCCCTGCTGCCAGCCGGGCTTGGCATAGCCCCACCCTTCGCCGTAAAGGCGGAGGACGTCGCGGCCCTGACGGCGGGCGGCGGAGATCAGATCCTCCGTCGTGTTGTAGAAAATCCGCACGACCACCCGGTTGGTGTTGACCGCAGAATAGTCCTCCGCCGGAAACACTTTGAACCGGCGCATGACCATGGCGGCATCATTTGTGACGGAGGCAACGCGGGCAAAATAGCGCTGCGGAAAAGTCCACGGGCCCAGTTGCGCTTCATACCGGCCGGGACAGAGTTCGAGAAACGCGGCGTCCGGATATTTTTCGAAAAACTGTTCAACGGTCGCGGGCCAGTTGAGTTGGCGGTAGGTTTCGACCGGTTCGTCGGGAACGGTAAAGGTGTAGTTGATGCCACCGGGATTGTGTACAGCCAGTTCATTCCACGGCTCAAACCAACGGTCGGTTAACACCGGCGTTCCGACGGGCAGATTGTGCAAAACCCAGTCGTTGATTTTGTAATACGGCGTCGGTTTTCCTTCGAGGTGAATGATCGCCCGATCCGGCAACGCCGTGAGTGCGATATATCCGCCAGCCAGCAGGACGAATATTCCGATGCGCAATACCCTTCCCGGCAGCGCCCGGATTCCCAGATAGGAGCCGATGCCAATCAGCAGAATGAAGTGCGGCCAGACGGCTGAGAAGTAGGCGATCTTTGCGACGCCGCCGCCGACAAGGCCGACATAGAGCATCAATACCGCAATGTGCAAAGCGCAAATCCACGCCAGCGAGCGGAAGCGGCGAAGTTCATCGGACGAACGAAAAAGCGCCAGTACTGCCAGCGCGATGAAAATTAAAAGTAGCGCGATAGCAAAAATATTTTCGCCAGCGAAGTAGGCCGGAAGCAGCCGCAGGAACTCCGGGCCGGCGGAAGCGCCGAGTTGTCCTGTTCCGTGCTCTCCGGAGACGAGCAGAACGGCCTTCACCGCACGGATAATCCAGCGGAGCATCAAAATGCCAAACATAACCGTGCCGATGGGAAACGACACAAAAAACCGGGCTCGCTCTTCTCCTTTTAATTTAAAGCCCAGAATTAGCAGTAGCACCCCCTGAAGCCCGGCAACAACCCATACAGACATGTGCATGTGGCAGGCTGCAACGGCGGCCAGAAACCACAACCCCAGTTGTTTTTTCGTCGGAGCTTCATTCCGCTGTAACGTTTCTTTAATCGACCAGAAGGCCAGAAAAAGCGCTGCCGACCAGCAGACTGCGCCGGAATAATGATAGGCCGTGCGGGAAAAATAGAGTTGGTATGGATTAAAGACCGCCAACAGCAAGGTCAGCAGAGCCGCGCCAGCACCGAACCAGCGGCGGGAAAAACGCCAGACAAAAAAGAGAGCCAGAATACCCATCAGCGCAAACGGCAGACACACGATAAACGGCGTCGGGGGCAACCCGGCTTTGACTAGCAGAAGAGCGAACGTCTCGTTAAGGGGGATCTGATTCACCCAAGGCGGATTTTTCCAGAGCTCAATAATGTTCTGGTTTCTCAGCGCCAGTTTATAGAACTCCATGGTGTCGCTGCGGAACGGTGCATAGCCGAGCATCTGTATCCGAAGCAGAGCCCCACCGACAAAAAGAATAAGCACCGCCGCCCATATGAGTTTTTTCCAAGGTCTGGAAGATTCTGTCACCATTATTTTACCTTTCCCGATGTTCTAGAACTGTCAGCGGCTTTCATTTTCGTTGTCACAAATTGCCGCCTGAGACTCTGAGGCTTGTGCGTAAGCCGCGATCACACTGGAGCGACAGCAAAAAAAATCCAATAGCACTTGCAGAGGAAACAGGAGTACCGCCAGCGGGCCGGGAGCTGGAGAGTGCCTCCCCAAAGAATGGTATAAGGAAGACTGCATGCCTGGAAAATGCCCTCGCTGCAGCTTTCTCACAGCAAATCCCGACTTTCTCAACACAGCACACAACGACGAGGGGGTGTAGTGCAATAGATGGCGTGGCAAATAGAGCATGGACCAGTTAGGGCCAAAGACAGATCTCCAGATAGTTTGAAAATTAGGCACTTCAACAACGATCCATGCGTTGTTATTCATCCGCTTACGAAACAAGCTTAGACAGGAGACCGGATCGTGAACATGCTCCAACACCTGACGGCACAAGATAAGATCATAGTGATCCGTGCTTTTCACAAAGTCATGATGGGGCATATAGGAAATTTTTTCTCCTGACCGTGCGATATAGTGCGGTGCCGCCGAATGAAAGTCCGAGGCTGTGACCTGTTCGCAGCGCGGATGCTGTGACAGTAATACAGAAAGAAGTCCGTCTCCGCACCCGTAATCCAAAACTCTCAGACGTCTCCCGCTGACATTGCGCAGGACACGATAGATGTAACGCTTAAAAAAGTATTGCCGCAACAGGCTGATGCTTCTTGAGGAGGGCGCAAAGTCTGCGGAATTCCGTTCGTCGTAAAGCTTCCAGAGATCATCCGGATGGGGCTGCGGATTGGTTATACAGGCCTGACATTGCGGACACTGCAAAATCGAATAATTCAGACGCAGGCTGTCGGCATCCTTGCCGCGCATAACTGCCCTGAGATTTCCTGAACCACAAACCGGGCAAGTTTCAACCGGATTAAATTGTATACCCACAATACCTCCTGATGGCGTGTTTTGGAGTAATGTAGTCAGCCAAAGGAACTGAGTCACCATCTAATTAGGTAGCAGCAGTCTGCTCCGGAGGGGCCGTATTGTCCGGAGGGCCTGCTATGTCCGGATCATCCGGACTGCCAGCGTGCCTTGCGGAGCGCCCAGCGCCACCAGCCAGCCAGGCACAATCAACCCCATCAGCAGCACCGGCTGGCAGCGTCCGGCGAGCATCGTCGCCAGGCTGGCGGCCAGTGTATTGGGAAATGCGGCAAATGAAATCTGTGGAACGCCGAAGCCGTATTCTTCTGCCAACGTCTTAAAGTGGCTGGCTTCAGGAAAAATAAGATGGCGTGGAGCGTCTAAGCCATGCCAGCGTTTTTTAAACAGAAGGGACTCCCACGAGCGGATATTCGGCACGGCAATATAAAGCGTTCCGCCGGGCTTGAGCAGGGTCTGAAAGGTTGTAAATGCGCCGCGTAAATCGGAAACATGTTCCAGCACAAAATGCGCGGTAATAATATTCAGCGTTCCGGCAAGCTCCTGACACAGTTTTTCCGTTGAACTATAGATCGGCATATTGAGCTGGCTCGAAAGTGCTGCGGAATGCGTGTCGCCGGGTTCGAATCCGCAAACCGCATTGCCCCGGCCCTGCATCTCGCGCAGGAAAGTTCCATCGCCGCAACCGTAATCAAGCAGACTGAGTTGCCCCGAACCGGATGCCGGACGGAAATAAACCTGCCGCTGGAAAATGCGGCGGGCGAGTCGCTGTACCGTGTTGCGCGAAGAGTGAACTGGATAGTCCGCATAGAGCGCACTCACATCGGCTGGAAAAGGGAACTGCTGCACCAGTGAACAGGCATTACACTCAACATAATCGACCGGCCTGCCCTTCTGCAGATAATAGTCGGCACAGTTCGTCAGCCACGGACGGAACTCCGTTGCACCGCACAGCATGCATTTAAATCCGCCGTGACTCATCTCTGCGGTTCCTTCCGGATGTTGCACACCCTCCGGTAAATCAGATGACGGAGCAAAGCGCCCGCTTTGGCTTTGCAACTCCCCGCAAAGCAATCAAAGGTGGAAACGCCTGAGCCGTCGCCCCGCGCCGTTTCATAAATCAGCCCGGTAAATTGTCCGCTCTGTTTTTTCGCCAGCTGAAAACTCCAGCTCTGCGCAGAGACCCGAAAGTCGCACAGCGGTTCAGCCAGATAAAAGCAGTCCCCGCGTTTGAGCAGCTGGAACCAGAAATCTAAGTCGATGACGTACGGATAACGGGCGCTGAATCCATTCAGCGCACTCCAGTCCGAAGCGCGGAACAGCGCCGAGCCGGGCTCGCCAATCAGATTGGTTCCTGATCTGACAATCTGCCGGATCGCATCGCAACTGGAGATTTGTTGGTCACAACTCTTCCAGCGTCGGGTAAGAATTGTTTTTCCTTCCGGACTAATAATCCTCCGCGCAGCAGTGACCAGCGAAACAGACTCCTTGCCGGGCTGTTCAAATACAGCCACCTGCCGGGCGAGGCAGTCAGAATGAAGCCGGTCGTCGTGGCAGAGCAGTTTCCGGTAAATCCCCCGACCTTCGTTAACGCAACGATTCCAATTTCCCTCCGCACCCAGCCGTTCCGGATTGAGCAGATAACGAATGCGCGGATCGGAATACGAAGAGACAATTTCCTCGGAACCATCCGTAGAGCCGTCGTCGGTGATGATCAGCTCCCAGTCGGTCAGGGTTTGTGCCAGCACCGACTCGATCGCTTCGCGGATATAAAGGCCGCTGTTGTAGAGGGGAATACAAACTGAAACAAGGGGCGGGCTCATACATCTCCCAGCAAACCGGTTTCGAACCGCTTAATCTGGCGAAGAGTTTCGGCGTTCATATCCGCGCCGGCCAGCTGCGCCTTCCACCAGCCAACGGTCTGCTCCAGCGCAATATCCAGCGTCCAGCGCGGATGCCAGCCGAGCGCAGAGCGAACCTGTGAAGAGTCAAGGAAGAGAAAGGCTGTCTCGTGCGGATGCTGACCCTGCGCACATTCCCACGTAGCGTCACCGTCCCACAGTACAATCAGTTTTTCCAGCAACTGCTGCACCGAGACGTGGCTTTTTTCATCTGGCCCGAAATTCCAGGCGGATGCATACGCGTCCGGATTTTCCGCCAGTTTCTGCGCCAGCAACAGGTAGCCGTGGAGCGGGTCAAGAGCATGCTGCCAGGGACGTACCGCCTGCGGAGAACGGATGAGAGGCTTCTTTCCGGCAGCCAGCGCGTTGAGCGCATCGGGCAATAACCGGTCGCGGGCGCGGTCGCCGCCGCCAATGACGTTTCCGGCGCGCGCGGTTGCCACAGGAGGACAGTCAGCAAATGAATGGCGGTAGGACGCCACGGCCAATTCAGTGCAGGCTTTGCTGGCTGCATAGGGATCGTGTCCGCCGAGCTGATCCTTTTCCGTGTAGCCGCGGCGCAGTTCAAGATTTTCGTACACCTTGTCCGTGGTGACTGCCACCACAGCGGAAACGCCGCCCGCATGGCGCAGTGTTTCGAGCAGATTCACGGTGCCCATAACATTAACTGCAAAGGTTTCCACCGGCTGTTCATAGGAAACGCGCACCAGCGGCTGTGCGGCCAGATGGAAAACCACTTCGGGACGGGCGGCTTCCACGGCGCGTCCAAGCGCGGAAAGATCGCGCACATCGCCGATCACCGACCGCATGCCGGAGGCGATATCCGCATCGGCAAAGAGACTTCCGGAGGCATCCGGTTCCAGCGCGTAGCCGGTCACCTGAGCACCGAGCTGCTGAAGCCACAAACACAGCCAGCCGCCTTTGAAACCGGTATGTCCCGTCACCAGCACTCGCCGATTTTTCCAAAATGAACGGTTCATTTCCATAACAGCCCTTACCCGTCTGATCTGATTACTGATTGCGCAGGAAGTACAGTGGACGTTTTTTACTCTCTTCAAAAATACGGCTGACATATTGGCCAACCAACCCGAGGCAGAGCAACTGAACTCCCGTCAGAAAAAGGATCAGTGCCACGACGGTCGCCCAGCCGGGCTCGAAACTTTCGGGATGCACAATCCGCTGAAACACAGTCCACGCCCCCTGAATAAAACCGCTGAGAGCAATCAGCGCGCCCAGCACCGTCATCCAGCGCAGCGGCGCGGCGGAAAAGGAAGTGATGGCGTCAAAGGCCAGCCGGAGCGATTTCCAGACCGGATATTTGGTGACACCCGCCTTGCGCGCGGCGCGGTCGTAATGCACAGCCCCCTGCCGAAATCCGACCCAGCAGGTGAGTCCGCGCATGAAACGATGAAGCTCACGAACTTCCTTAAGCGCATCCACTACCTTGCGATCAACCAGCCGGAAATCTCCTGCGTTCATAGGCACGTTCACTTTGGCCAGTCGGCAGAAAACCCGGTAGAAAGAGGCGGCCAGAAATTTCTTAAGCCAGGTTTCGCCCTCGCGGCTCTTACGAACCGCATAGACCACGTCAAGTCCTTCGCGCCACTTGGCGAGCATATCCGCAATAGTTTCAGGTGGATCCTGCAGGTCGGCGTCAATAATGACTACAGCATCGGCATCGGCATGATCCATTCCGGCGGTGATAGCGATCTGGTGACCAAAGTTCCGGGAAAGCTGCAGAATTCGGACCCGGGCATCGGCTTGCCGGATTTTTTCCAGACATTCGAAGCTTCCATCGGTCGAACCGTCATCTACAAAAACGAACCGGACTTCTTCCGATCCTTTTTCAAAAACTGCGCTCACCCGGCGGTAGAGCTCTGGCAGATTTTCTTCTTCGTTAAGAAAAGGAACCACGATGGCCACTGTCTTTTTCATAGTACCGCTCCGTTCCATACGTTAGCAAAACCACCCCGATCAGTTAGCAACCGCTTCGATACTAATCTGGTTCACAAATAATTCCCCGCCGACATTCGCCGAACGCGGGGTCACTTGAAAGGTAAAAAAATTGGTGCCGGGAACCAACGAAACGGAAGGGATGTTTAATATGCCTGGGCCGCCCGAAATATCCACGCCGGAAATCAGGGATCCCCCGGCTGAATCACGAACCGTCACGCGACATCCGGGGCTAAACACCTTCAGCTTAATGGCCGCAGTTGCCAGATTGGTTCCCGTGTTTCCAAGCAGCATTTGACCAACCCCGGACAGGCTCATCCAGTTCATATTCAGACGCGGTGAACTATCGGTTTGTTTTGCGTATCGCCACTGAGGCCCCCATTCGTGGCTGAACGCCTGTTTATTGCGTGCCGCGAGAGCAAATGCATCGCCGGGCTCATTCCAGGAAATCAGCACTTTCGGCATATGGATCGAAACGGCCTGCCGTTCTCCGGTAGGCAGAGTTTTAAGGCGCACCAGCCATTCCCAGGCGTTATCGACCAGCCAGATATGGCGCATGAACAATTCGTCGCGGGGGATCGGCGGCTGGCCCTGTTCGGGAACGAGAATGTCATACGGGGTGATTTCCAGCAGGCAGGCATTGGGTTGAAGGCTGAACAGATCCCGGGTCAGGCCGGGCACCGGATTCATGAGAAAATCCTGAGTGGTGCCGTTCGCGCTGACAAACGTCGCCTGACGTCCCGGTGTCGGGTAGGCACTTGGAACGCCACGCATCTCATAAATACTCATGTTGGCGTACAGGCCGCCTTCCGGCACATTACGGCCAATCCATTGCGCCATGTCTTTATAGTTGTACCCTCTGCTTTTCAGACCAATCACCAGCAGGTCATTCATCAGCAGCCACGACACGAGAATCGCCGCCAGTGTAATGCCCGCCGTTCGCCGCACCATACCTCCGGATAGAGAAACCCCGCCCTTTGTTTTGGCGAACAATCCGCTGAACAGCGCATCCACACCGACCCCGGCAAACGCGATCAGGATCGGGAATAAACTGCAAAAGTAGCGAACCTCGAACCGGCTATTGGTTTGAATCTGATAGGTCGCCTGAAAAGCGACATAGATGATCGCCTGGAGCAACAAAATCATGCCAGCGGTGTGCACAACATCTTTCCGGGAGATGCGCGCAATCCGGTAGATTCCCCACCCGGCAACGAGCACAAAAAGTAATGTGGTGACCCAAGCCTCACCCCACCCCATGCGTGACACCAGAGTCAGCGCAGCGGCGGGGGTGAAATAGTAGGTTCCTGCGCCGACGTCGGTACTTTTGTATCCACTGGTCAGCAGCCGGATTAAAAATGGCGAGAACAGCAGATACGGGAGCCCCATCATCAACCCCAGCAAAAACAGTCGTCCGCGCTTCCACAGCGCCGGAAGTCCGTGCCGCCAGATCAAGGCCAGACCAAAAATGGGCGTCCATACAGAAAGAAATACAGTCGCCGTCAAATGGGTTTGCAGGAAGAGCGACGCAAAAACAGCGTAGCCGACGAGCCACCGCCACGGCACCGCATCTTTTCGCCAATCCTCCATCAGGATACGCAGCGAGCACCACAGCATGCCCGTGGAGAAAAACATCAGGTAGCCATAGGCATAAGCTTCGCGTGCATAATACGTGTGAAAGGGCGAAAGCGCTGCGAGCAACATTGCGATCAGTCCGGCCCTGCGGCCAGCCAGAGTTCGGGTGAGCCAGTACATCAAAGGTATCAGCAGACAGCTGATCAATGCTCCGGGTAGCCGAAGATAAAATTCGGGAGGAAAGCCCTGACTAACCCCCAGCCACTTTCCGACGTAATGAATGGGCACCATAAACAGCGGCAGAACCCGGTACCAGTGAAACCTCTGCAACTCAGTCTGGTAAATAGCCGAAATGTCGGATTGAAAAATGGCGTCACGGATGGTGACGATTTCATCGATTTGCAACGAAGCGCGTCCCAGCCAGAAAAGCCGAAGGATTAGACCGACCCCAAGAATCGTCATGAAGGCGTAATCGCGTTTGCGATGCATCGTCGCTTCTACAGTATGGATGTTTTTCTTCACGAGAGCTCTCCTGAATGTGTCCTGTACCATTCATACGTCCGGGCCAGCCCCTCATGGAGCCCCGTGGTGTTTTCCCAATCCAGCAACTGCTTTTCCCGAACCGGCATATAAACTTCATCTACCCGTTCGTCGCATTTTTCATGCAATATGCGGGGATCCAAGTCGTTCCGGCCCGAAATTTCAACAAGCTGACGAACAGTGTCCAGAACCGAACTGTTGATGCCGGTGGAAAGCCGGAATATCTGCCCGCGAATATCCTTCCGGTGTAATCGTTCAGCAATCGCGCAATAGGCATTTACCGCATCATCAATATACACATACGCTCTGGCGAGCTGTCCGTCGCCACGGATGACCGGCGCTTCGCCCTGCAACAAGGAGCGTATGGTACCGGGAATCAGTCGTTGCCAATTGCGGTCACCGCCGCCGTAGAGATTGTCGGATCGGACACAGGCAGACGGCAAATTGAATGTGTCACTATAGGATCGAGCGATCAATTCGGCGGAGGCCTTTGAGACCATATACGGGTGATGCGGACGGGCGGATAGTCCGGAGAAACACTCCTCCGCTTCCCGGCTCGATGCGATTATAACGCGGGCCCTTGGCGATGCCGCGCGACAGGCTTCCAGCACAGTATAAACGCCGCGAATATTTGCCTCCCACAACGCGTAAGGCGGCAGGGTTCCCGTGTTGGAGTTAATTGCGGCCAGATGAAAAACCGTATTGATTCCGGAATCACCGCACAAGCTAGTCAGCAAAGAAATATCCGCTACATCGCCGCGAACGATGGCTGCTCCAGACGCCATCAGATTTTTTACATCACATTCCTGATTGCCGGACCATACCAAAGCATACACGGAGGCTCCCCGGCTCAGCAGACTGCGTGTCATGGCCCCGCCTAAAAAACCGTCCGCGCCAGTAATCAGCACCCGCTGATCCGGCCAATAGAATTCGGACGATTTTTCAGCGGCGCTCATAAATCAAAGCAAGAAGGACTGATCTCCGAAATCGTTGTCCAGATAACGTTCGTAGTTGTTGATGTCCACCAGATGCAGACGAGGCAGTGAGAAAATCAGAGTGCCGCCGCGCCGGAGGAAATCCATTTCATCTCGGATGACCTCGCTGCGGAAGTGCCAGATGAAGACAAACAAATAGTCCGGCTTGAGGGCACGCAACTTCTCGTGGGAAATGATCGGGATACGCGATCCAGGCGTTACGAGTCCGTCTTTTTCCGGATTACGGTCTCCTATGGCCACGAGGTCGGCGGGGCCGATATCGCAGTAATTTATTACCACGTTCCCTTTAGTTGAGGCACCGTAGCCGTACACTTTTTTCCCGGCGGCGCGCATGATTTTAAAAAAGTTTTTTACATCATCGCGATGGGCAAGCATCCGGTTGTGCAAACGCTGGTAGGGCCGCGGCGAATCCAGTTCGGCCTCAGAAGCAAGCAGGCTGTTGATGCATTCCTGCTCTGGAACGCGGGGGCCGTCCGCACGGCCGACATAAAGGTAAAAACTCCCGCCGTTCATATCGTTAAATGATACACTCAGAATTTTAAGACCCTCCTGACGCATCATCCAATCCATCTGGCGAAGACCGTAATAGGTGACGTGCTCATGGCAGATTTGATCATAAGAAAGTTGCTTCAAAAAAAGCGGCATGTAGGCCAGTTCCAGAGCCCATACCCCGTCCACGGCAAGCAAAGCGCGGATTTGACGGATAAACGACAGCGGATCGTCGAGGTCATAAAACATTGCGATCGACGTGATGATCTTGCAGTTTTTGCTGCCGATCATTGAACGCGTTCCCTTTTCTGAAAAGAAATCATATACGACATTGATGTCCGGCTGGTAGTTGTGGCGGAATTTTTCCGCGGAAGGATCCATTCCAACGCGGACAAATCCGGCTTCGCTGCCGTAGGCGTTCAACAGAGTTCCATCATTGCTGCCGATATCGAGAATGACATCGCCCCGACAGGGTTTGGCATACGCGACAAGATCGCGCACCTTGCCAGTCAGGTGGGCGGTCATGGTCGGACTGATAGATGAAAAATATCCGTAGGTGCTACCATACATTTCTCCAAGGTCAGCCGTGTCGCGAAGCTGAACCAGCCCGCACGCGCCCGGGGTTGCGCTAATATCGCAACGGATTAAATCCAACGGGGAAGATGACGGATCGGGCTCCGAAGGTTTCGGAAACACGCCACTGAGAGGTTGCTTTCCCATATCGACTACAGGAACAAGATGGGGGTTACCGCAAGTGCGGCATTGCTTCCATATTTTAGATGCCATTATGTAAGTTCCTTATTTTGTTTGGACACGGAGGCAGCCGACTGGCGTCGACTCCGTGACTTTGATCAATCACATACAAGGGTCTGTTTTGAACCTCGCGATAAACCCGGCCGAGATACTCAGCGACAACGCCAACGGAAATCAATTGGAACCCGCCCAAAAACAGGATGGTGGTCATCATGCTGGCGTAACCTAGCACATCTTTACCAAACACCACGGTTCGGATAACAAGAGCAATGGCCGCCAAGATCGCCACCATCGATACCCCCAGGCCAATGTAAGACCAGATGCGCAAGGGGCGGTTGGTGGTGGACAGAATAGCGTCTATGGCGTAGTTCCAAAGGAAAACCCAGTTCGATTTGGATTTGCCTTTGATCCGTTCGGGGCGGTCGAACATGATGGCGGTGCTCTTGAATCCAGCCCATGCGGTCAAGCTACGAAGGAAGCGTGATTTCTCCCGAATGTGCCGGATCACTTCGACGATCTTGGCATCAATCAGCCGAAAATCTCCGGTGCGATACGGAATGCCGTTCTCGCTGACGATGTTGAATACCTTGTAGAACAACGTGTTCAGGAACGTCTTCACTCCGCTCTCTATGCCGGAGCGGCAACGGGTGGCGTACACCATATCGTAGCCTTCACGCCATTTGGCGATAAAATCAGCCATCATCGCGGGCGGATCCTGAAGATCCGGATCCATAAGAATCACGGCATCGCCCTTGGCGTAATCAAGGCCTGCTGTGAGAGCCATCTCCTTACCGAAATAACGGGAAAAGCGGATGACTTTGATTTCCGGATGCCGATGGCGCCACAACAGCAGCTGCCCATACGTATCGTCGGTACTGGCATTGTCCACACAGATCACTTCGAACGGCATATCCAGTTCTTTTAAGTGAACCATTAATTCCTCGAAAAAAAGGTCGAGGATCTCCGTTTCGTTCAAAAACGGAACGATCACCGAAAGCAATTTACCTCGGGATGAATCATTCATAACTTGGTTAATCGTTTCAGTCATTATCCGATTACTCCTGACACGGCGACCCTGCTCACGCCCACACTTTCCACGGAGCTTTCCCGCCGTCCCATAACTCTTGCAGACTCGTTTTATCACGAAGCGTGTCAACCGGCTGCCAGAAGCCCTCGTGAAGATAGGTGGAAAGCTGTCCTTCGGACGTAAGCCGGTTCATCGGCTCGCGTTCCCATACAGTTTGATCGCTCTCAATATAATCCAGCACCTTGGGCGAACAAACAAAGAATCCGCCATTAACCCAGGCGCGGTCACCGGCGGGTTTTTCCTCAAAGTCCAGCGCCTTGTTGTTGGCAATTCGCAAGGCGCCGAAACGTCCCGGAGGGCGAGTGGCTGTCAGGGTAGCCAGTGTTTTCTGATTGCGATGAAATTCCAAAAGCTTCCCGATGTTCACATCGCCGACACCATCGCCATAGGTAAGACAAAAATCTTCGCCGTCCACTAAGTACGGTTTAATTCTTTTAATGCGCCCGCCAGTCATGGTGTTTTCCCCGGTATCGACCAGCGTCACGGTCCATGGATCGGAGTAATTGTTGTGCACCTTGATCTCGTTATTAGACAGGTTAATGGTTACATCGGACATATGCAGAAAATAGTTGGCGAAGAATTCCTTGATCATGTAGCCCTTATACCCGAGACAGATAACAAAATCTGTAAGGCCGAATGCTGAGTAGAGCTTCATCACGTGCCAAAGAAGCGGACGGCCGCCTACCTCGATCAACGGTTTGGGCTTGATAGCCGTTTCCTCACTGATCCGCGTGCCCAATCCGCCTGCCAAAATCACCACTTTCATAACATTTCGACCTTAACTCTTGATCTCACATGATCAGTAACACTTTGAGCTGCAACAGCCGCCCAGCAACCCGCCGCGCACTTAGAGCATGTTCTACCTGATCTTCCACCGCACTGCAAGAAACCCGTTTGAAAGAGATGGTTCCGCCAGTTACTTGACCTCAAAAAATTTCCGATAAACAACAAATCCCCGTCCGTCCCACGGATCGCCCGGACACACGGGGAGAACCTTGGAAGAGGCGTTTACATAAGGATCCGGTGCAGCCCAGACATACGGGACTTCCGGCGGACTCTTCACCCCTTCCAAAACGCATCCGGCAGGGTTCCATTTTGAGTCGTCGTAGTTGAGAGCCGCCCATTCGCCGGACGGATTAACGGCGTGTTTCCAATCCCGGCCATCCGTAAGCAACCCGGCGGGAGACTCAATCCAGGCCTGCATCCAATAGGGATATTGCTGCCAAAGAGCGCGGACGGCGATGACGTGCATTCCTTTTTCCAGTTTCACCGGAACAACAACCGGCTGCTCCGGATTCCCCGCTGTCAACATGCGCTGGCCATCCAGATAAACCTCTGCGGTCATATTGCAATAGGCTCCCAGCAGAAAAACAGACGGTTCCGAATAGAATTTTTTCAGGGTTTCTGCAAATGACCGAACCTTCGCATCCGCCGAGGTCAGAAACCCGTCCAGATTCTGAAGCAATTCGGCCCGCGAAATATTTGAATCCTTATAACGACACATAAGCTGTCTCAGTTTCAGAACGGGAGTAAATGGTGGATTGTACTGCTCAATGTACCGATCAATGAAATCTATCTCCCCCGGCAGATCATTAAAGCGCTCCAGATTCCAGATGTCGGTCATGAGCGTCAGCTGTTCAAGGCGACTGCGGGGTCGGGCGCGCCATGTCGCGTTACCAACCTGACCTGCTGCCGGTTGCGGGTTTTTCAGATAGTAGAAAGCCACGCTGTCGTATGCTGCCTTACTCGCCTGATCCGGGCCGCGTTCAAAAATCATGTTGAATGATTTGTTAAACAGAACCGCGTCGTCGAGATGCAGTCGGTACTGAACTGTGCGGAAAGGCGATTTGACAGGAAGCCCATGCAAGGGTCGCTCGAACACTTTGCGATAATACCAGCCGGAGTTGAAATAGTCCTCGAGGCCGGTTCCCTGCCAGTACGGTTTCTTTCCGCCGTCGATATACATTGTTTCGTCGGACTCCAAAACCCAGAAGCTGTTATCAACGCTCCAGACGCCCAGCATACAGCCAACATATTTTCCGTCGCCGGAGGTCTCCAGAACCGTGTGGGGCGCACCAACAGCATTCGCGCCGCTACGGTTGAATGCCGCGTGAAAGTAGCCGGAATCCAAGGGAACTTGTGCTTCGTTAGACGAAACGCCCCAGCGAATCGACACCGGAGCTGTTCCCTGATTTTCCAGTTCGATCCGGGCGCCCTTACGGAACGGCATTGGCCAGCGACAGAAAAAGGCGTCCTGATCCATACCAAAAAACATGGACTGTCCGGCCCAGCGCTGCCACATGCTGCCGAAAAAATCGCCAAGCGGAACGGAGACGCTCGGCTCCGTCTGTCCGTCCCAGTAGATTTTCAACACGATATCCCGAAGCAGTGCGGAACGCGCCGCCGGCGACGGTACGTTTGAAAAACCGGGGCTGATTGAAATTCCGCTGATGGTTCCCTGCCGCTCCGCTGAAAAAAGTTTAAGCGTTCCGCCGGGAGGTAGAACCCCGTCCCGTTCGAGCGGCGGAATTGCAGGAAAGCTCATCTTTTCCCAGTCAGCGCAAATGGTATCAATCAGAGCGCGGTTCTGATCGAGCACCGGCAGCGAAAAACTCTCGACGGTTTGTCCCTGGGGTAACGAATTCCAATTGAGCTGGTAGTAAAACTTCGGCGCTTTTCCATAGGCATAACCGGCATCTTCCACAGTAATCCGCAACCGTTTGCTGTAAGGAATCGGCAGGAAAGACCGCCAGCAGATTTGCTCGGCCATAGCGAGCGGAGGAGCGTTAATGGGAAGAATCCCCCGGCCAAGGACATCCCACTTGAAAGACATCCGCGGCGTGGGTTCATCATCAAAATAGAAGTGTATATTTGCGTTGTGCGGATCACCGGTAAACCAGAGCCGGGAAACCACACCGGGGCCTTTCAGGTCGGCCAGAATAAACTGACCGTCTTTGGTCTTTCCCTGAAAATAGTTGTTGTCTTCGTTGGCGCCTGTGCGGTCATAGGAAGAGATGAGATGCGTCTGCGGAACCGCCAGAGAAGCCATTTGATTCAAATTGGTTAAAGAGGAAAGCAAATCCGCATAGCTGACTTTACGGGGTTGCGAACATCCGCAAACCGCCAAAAAGATGAGTCCTGACAAAAACAACCGCATAGACATCCTTCCGGAAAACTTTATAACCGCCAACATGGTTTTGAATATGCCAGTTTGACACCGCAGTGACAATGCTTATGCTGGCCCCTGTCATTAAACGAAACAAGCAGCCCCGCGTTGTATGAAAAAACGGAAAATAGCATTTTGGCACCGCTACGGGCCATCAGGTCACACATCCACCTGCCATTCCATTCCCCACATCATCCGCAAACTGCACGAACGCGGCGTTGAGGTGCATTACTTCGGTCTGCGGGAAAACTCTGCCGCTCCGGAAATGATCAAGGCCCACTGCACGATCCACGCCCTTCCCTTCCGTCTGAACCGCGGCTCCGCCGCCAGCAAACTATTCGGAACTCTTTTCTGGTACGCCGCCCTCCCCGCGCTGGCATTGCGCTGCCGTCTGATGAAAATGGATGCGGTTTTCTGGGATGAAACGCTTCCGTGGGGCGCGCTGATTGCCCGAGTATTCTACGGCAGAAACATCTGCATCACGGTCGCCGATTTTTTTCTAACCATCTATTCTGAACAGCACTCGGAGCTGAAAAGATTTTTTGACTGGCTGCAACAGGTTGACTACCGGACGTGGCGAACCCTGCCGCTGATCTTTACAAAAGTAAACTATACGCGGACGTTTCTCGCAGAACGCGGCGTGGACCCTGACAGGGTTTGCTGTGCGTATAACCCGTGTGACACCGAACTCTATTCCCCGAGAGACCGGAATGCGGCACGCAGTAAATTCGGATTAGCCGCAAATGATTTTGTTGTCGTTCATCACGGCGTGCTTCATCCAAACAAAGGAAATGACCGGATCATCCGCGCTATGGCGGACCTGAAAAACAAACTGCCGAATCTAAAATATCTGCTGGTTGGCTCAGGTCCGGAAATGAATCGATTAAAATTGATGTGTAGCGAGCTGGGCATGACAGATCGGGTAATTTTCACCGGCTGGCTGCCAACGGAACAGGACGTAGTGGAAGCAATCCGTACAGCCGATGTCGGTCTGGTCATGCGCATCGGCCAATTCTCAGACAACTTTCACGTAACCGACACCCTTTCGCACGAAATGGCCTGCGGCTTACCGATTCTGGCGGCCCGTCTTAAAGGTGTGGAAGAGCTGGTGAAAGAAAACAAAACAGGGCTGCTGTTTGATCCAAACGATATGTTCACATTGAAGGCACAGCTGACCACACTGCATCACCAGAAAGATTTACGAATAAAGATGGGAATGCAGGCCCGGGCAAAAAGCGTCGAAGCCTTTGATATTGAAACCATTTCCTCCCGGATGGCCGAGGCGCTCTTTCACCTCACCAACTGAGCCGCACTACTTCCGGTAACTTTCTCCGAAGTCACGGTTCGGGTGAAAAAACTCAAACCACTCAGCGAGGCCGTAGCTCAGGTGCATGACAGGAATCATAAACACCACCAGCAGGTCGCGCGGACGGCGCGTCTGAACTGCCGTTTCTAACGCGACCGCCAGTGCCGTCAGAGCGTAGAGCGCGAGATCGAGTTTGAGCAAAAATCCGCAGAAGCCGCAGAACGGCGTAGATATTCCCAGCACCAGAAGCGAAAGCACCCACGCCGCAGGAACCAGTGTGGTCCACTCAAAGCCGGTGCCGGCACGTTTCAAACGAATTCTCGTCGCACCGTAGCCCCACACCTGCCGCCAGAAGCGTTTCACCGACTGCCGTGGATAGTGGTAAACCCATGCGGCAGGAATAAAAAATAGTTTGTGTCCGAGCTGCTGGGTGCGCCACGAGGCAATCATTTCTTCACCCGGATAAAACTCCGGCGGGAACCCGCCCATCTGCTGAAAAACCGTTTTACGGTAGGCGGCATTGCAACCGATAATCCGACTCCAGCCGACTTCCCGCGCGGCGGCGGTTCCGATCCGGTACCGCTCTGCCACATAGCCAGCGGCACGCGAGGTTAGCGCAAGTCCGGCCAAACGCGCCGACAGGTTGATATCGTCTGGCACCAGACTTGGCCCGCTCACCAATCCGGCCGACGGATTATCAAATGCTTTCAAAATGTGCTCCGGCCAGTCAGGTGCAATCACGACATCGTCGTCAAGGAAAGCGACAATGTCCGCACGACTCTCCTCCACCCCGCGGTTTTTCTTGCGGCTGGAATCGCCATCCGGATACGAAATGGGAATATGGCGCACGTTCGGATTCGCAGAAACGATCGCCGTGACTTTCCGCAGCACCTCGCTGTCGCGGATCTCGCCGACAACAATCACTTCCACTTGATTCGCGCCATGTGTCGCCAGAACGGATTCCAGCGTGCGCACAAGAATCGGGCGGCCCATGGTTGGGATGATAATAGAAAGTTTCACGCTCATGCCTGTTGGTCTTTCCGAAAAATAAACATCAGGATTTCCTGATTGAGGAGCTGATAAACACCGTAGAAAAACCATTCGTGACCGAAAACCGATTTGAAAAAGCGGTAACTGTAAAGTCGGCCCAGCAGGCGTAATCCGGCCAGAACAAGCCGATTTTCAGAAAACCAGCCTCGATAACGAATGGTTTTCTGACAGACCAGTCCGCAGTCCGCCGCGATCTGTTTTACGTTCCGTTCGGTCGTCGGAAATGCGTGGGTATAATCCACACTCCAAAATTCCATCCGCATGGACAGCACGTCGGGAACCAGCAACACCAGACTGCCGCCGTCGGCAAGGTGACCGGCAGACTCCTTCACAAATTCGCAGGCCGCCTTGCCGCTTTCCATATGCTCGAGAACAAAGGCGGAATAAATCAAATCGAATTTCTTTTGCGCCAATTGTGCAGGAAATGGGGGGACTTCCGCACAAAATGCGGTTCCGGCTCCGGCGTTTTTCGTCATCGCTTCATTCCGGTCAATCCCAGTATACGTCCAGTTCCGCTGTTGCACCGCTCGGCTAAAGTCTCCGCTACCAATTCCGATCTCCAAAACATCGCGCACTTTTTGCCCGCCGCAGGACTTTTCAATCGACCGCATCAACCGGTCGAGAGCTTTCTGCTGAACGTGCTTAAACCAAACCGGAGCCGCCGCAAGCCGCTCTAAATAGGTGTCATAAAATCCCATACAACCTCCTGTCAGCGATCCGGCTTCCGCTTAAAAAGAAGCGCGACCCCCGCAACAACACAAATGGCCATCCCAGCGAACTGAAGCCAGAGAAGCTTATTTTCCGGACTGTAATTTAATTTCACCTGATGGACTCCGGCGGGTACGGCCACCGCCTGAAAAATATAATCGGCGCGCAACATCTCTGCCGGAGCCCCGTCCACCTTCGCTTTCCAGTCCGGATCATATTTATTCGCCGCGCGCAGAAAGCCCGGAGAATCGGCCTGCACCTTGAGAAGAACGCGCCCAGCCCGGCGCTCGAGCACCTCAACTGTTCCGCAGAAGCCGTGTCCGCCGGGATCCGGCTGAGTGCTTTCTAAAGGCAGGATGATTTTTTCAAAAAGTTTCCAGCTATTGGAACCCAGTTTTGCCAGCGCGGCCTTATCGTCCATTTTTTCACAGCCGCCGATCAGCGCATAACGCGGAGCTGGCGCAAGACTCCGGAAAATCGTCTGACCGCCCTTCTCGTTCTGACGAACAACAAAGTTTCCGTCGCTCCCGGCCTGAACGTCGTAGCGCAGCACCGGCTGACATTGATCGGCGGGCAACTGTTTTTCTACGCCGGACGGCCCCATCAAAAAGCCGACGCCGGAAAGCTGCCACATCCGCAGAGGATTGCGTCCGACCGCTTCAAGAAAGGCTTTGTAATCGCCCGCCATGCGCGGCATTTGCGTGAAGTTAAATGCCGATATCTGGTGGTAAGGGAAAAGATAAGTGAGCCAGAGATTATAGAATCCATCCTGAGACACCATCGCAACGCGCTGGTCGCCCAGATTCTTTTTCAGGTAAGAAACCGTGCTGTTATCGGCAATATAACTGTCCGGCAGCGTTTTAACGTAATGCACGGACAGCAACTTGGCATCGAGAACCACCGCCGCGACCAGCAACGCCGCGAGGGCTTTTTTGTATGGACGAAGTTTTTCCAGTGTCTGGAATTTATAGATGGAAACAACGAATGCCAGCGCGGCAGCCAGTCCGGCGGCCAGCCATAGTGCTACGGTTTTATTCCGCACAATCACTTCAACCGTCTGCTGCGGCCAGCCGATAGAAAGAAGTTCCGTTCCGTCGCCTCCGCGGCTGATCGCCAGAAGAACAAACAGCCCCGAAACTCCGGCCAGACTCCAAAAAAATCTCGAAACGGCCAACGATTTCTTTTCGCTTATTTTTTTAAAAAACAGATCAGCACCGAATGCCGTCAGGATCGCCAGTCCCAATTGGAAAACTTGCAAAAATTTGTTCGGATTGCGGATTTCGTGAATGACGGGAAGCTGCCAGAAGAGACGGTAGAGCGGCGTGTATTTTCCAAAAGAAAGCAATAGAGCAAGTAGCGTGGCCCCGCCCCAGAAATAGATCGTCCGGCGTTTCGGATCCTGACGGCAGGCAAAAAGTGCGAAGAGCGCAAAGGCGACTGGAATAACACCAAGATACGTGTCTTCAAGTTTGAAATTCATAAAGCCCTGCCGGGTTTGCTCCCATCCGGCACTGCGTCCCATGCGGCCCCAGTACGGGCCGTCGGGTTCGCCGCTACGCCAGCCAGTATAACCGGGTGCGACAAAGGCGATCAGCTCATCCGGCGGAAAGCTCCACTGAGTGCAATATTCCCACTGCTCTTCGCCGCTGGTCACAGAAGATGTCGCAGCGGCGGAAATGTTCTGCTTAAAAGAACTGCTCAGCGCGCTGGCGGCAATCAGC
The DNA here is from genome assembly GCA_013141415.1 of Kiritimatiellaceae bacterium. Taxonomy (NCBI): domain Bacteria; kingdom Pseudomonadati; phylum Kiritimatiellota; class Kiritimatiellia; order Kiritimatiellales; family Kiritimatiellaceae; species Kiritimatiellaceae bacterium. The sequence continues at coordinate 164,749 of JABFQY010000005.1, read as the reverse complement.
AAAGCAATCACCGGAACCGGCAGCAGGCGCAATATGCCGCGCAGTTTTTCGCCGGATTCCAGCCAAAGGAAAATTGCATACGCTCCAAGGAAAAGCGCAAAAAACAAAGCGACATCCTGTTGTTCAAGAAACATTAATCCGAGCAAGAAGCCGGAAATCGCCGCCCAGCCCCAGCGCTTTTTCTCAAATAGCAGATCCAGACAAAGCAGATTCGCGCAGAACAGGAATACGATGGAAAACTTCCGGATGTGCCCGGCATAAACCAGCGTCAGGTTGCTTCCGAGCCAGAAGGCGGCCAGCACACCAAGCAGTACGGCTGCCAACGACAACCCTTTGCGAAACAGGAATGCCCCCAAAGCCAACGATCCCGCCAGCAGAGAAAGCAGGTGGAAGCTGTTGGTGAATCCGCGCGATGAAAGAACCGACAGCCAGAAATTGGACCAGTTCAGCGGCGAAGCCGTTGCCGGCATTCCGACCAACGGAGAGTCCACCCATGTGTCCGATAAAAACCCTGCCGGAAGCAGGCTTTTATATCCGGCAACATGCCCGATGTTGTCATCAGAGGTCATCAGTGTGCCGCCGGTCAGCACCGGAATAAAAGTCAGCGTGGCGATCAAAAGAAGAACCATTAAAAAAAACAGTTTTTTCATAAGCTCAGCCTTTCCGGCTTAAGTCGAAGCACCGCATAGAGTCCGGCAAGCAGTGCGATTGCGTTGAACACGCCGGAAGCTATGGCAATCTGCCGAGCCGTACCGTGTAAAAAATGGACGGACAATAAGTAGAGAAAACAGGCCGCTACAACCGCAAGAGTTTCTTTGAAGCGCCGTTGCGCCAGCAAAAACTGCACAACTACATTCAAAAGTGCGGAAGCCGACATTGCTGCGGCCATCAGCCGAACCAGATTCACCATGGAGTCCGGAGCGTTCCGGATACCAAACAGGATGTGCAGAAGCAGTTGCGGCAGAATAAAGCAACCAATGGCCGCTACGGCGACAAACAGGGCTGTGTAACCGAACGAGTGAAGAAAAATTCTCCGGTGTTCCGCCGTCGCGCCACCCGCCGAAGCGACCTTAGGGAACATCGCCATGGCCACAGCCATCGGCAAAAAGGCCACAATCCGTCCCAGCGTGGCGGCATAAGCAAATTCTGTATTCTCCGGCAGGTAATGGTTCACCAGCACCACGTCAGCATTCATCAGCACGGCGAAAGCCGTCTGAACAAAAATACTTCGCAATAGATAGAAGCGCATGCTTGGCAGAGGCTTCGTGGTTTCCTCCCCGCCGCGCAGAACCATAACCAGTCCGGCCGCCAGCACCGCCATTGAAAAATAAACGCCTGTACCGTGTCCCAGCATCGCCCAGCCGCAGGCCGGATGCCAGAACCAGACCAGCCCGGCACCAAGCAACAGACGAAGCACCGAACCTGAAATTCCAGAAAACGAACTCCATCCAAAAAGCTGCAGGCCTTGTGCCGCACCGGTCAGCACCGGAAGACAAAACATAGCCGGCAGAACCGCGCCGGCAATGATAACCGGCGCAAAACGATCCAAATTCATAAAACCTGCCACCGGCCCGTTAAATACAATAACCGCCGCGCCCAGCAACAGGGCTGGAACACCGGTCAGCAAAAGCCATTTGCGAACCAGTCGCTTCACATCTCCGGCACGACCCTCCTGCCGGAGTAGACTGCTATAGTGACTGAGTCCGGTCGTCAGCGTGGCAAGCGGATAGCTGATGATGGCCAGCACACCGAGAAAAGCCGCCAGCAACGCGTATTCCTCTTTCGGCAAGACTCGACTGACCGCCATTTGATAAACCAGATTGCAGACGTGCACCACCATCATCCCAGCAAATAGGATCGCCGTATGCTTCAGCAGTTCGTTCGCAAAAAGCGTATTCAGTCTGTGCCGGAATTTCGTCATAGCGTTTAAGTCGCGTAAACATAACCGCAACGACAGCCTAGCGGCAGTCAAAAGTTTAACTTTTCGGCCTCCAAAGCACTGAAAAATAAGAGTTTCTTTTTTGAGGGTGATATGTCATCTTCCTGATCGCGTTCGTCCAAAGGGACGTTGCATCGGTTCAGAAGCCCTGTGCCATGGGTCACGAATTGGTTGAAAATAGAGTTGAGTATGGCACATGAGAGGAAAGAACAGATGGACATCTACGTAGGAAATCTGCCGTATTCGGCAACAGACCCTGACCTGCAGGAACTCTTTGAGCAGCACGGCAAGGTCACGTCAGCCCGTGTTATTCTCGACCGTATGTCGGGACGCTCCAAAGGCTTTGGCTTTGTCGAAATGCCGGACCAGAGCGAAGGTGCTGCTGCAATTGAAGCTCTGAACGGTTCAGACTTCATGCAGCGCGCAATCCGCGTTAACGAATCCCAGCCCAAACCGGCTGGCGAACGTCGTAGCAGCGGTGGTGGTGGCGGCGGTTTCGGTGGCGGACGCGGTGGTGACCGTGGCGGCGACCGTGGCGGCGAACGCCGTGAATCACGCTGGTAGTCAGCGATTCACATCGTGAAGACGGCGCACTTTCGAGTGCGCCGTTTTTTTGTCACCCGGAATACCGCAACAACCGTTCGACCAGCCGTCCAAGAACCGGGATCATAAAGCGGAGCGGTGAATAGAACATCCGCAGCCGCACCAGCGCTACGGTCATATTCAGCGACGCCCGTCCAACCTCGACCTTCGAACCGGCCACATCGTGCCAGACCGTTGGAATCTCGCGGATTGATGCACCGAGCCGTTTCGTCTGAAACAGCATATCTACGTCAAAGGCCCAGTTCGTCACTCCTAGATTACGCAGTACCGGCAGAATCACTTCGCGCCGGAACAGTTTGGCTCCGCACTGGGTATCCGTCAGCTTCAAGCCGAACAGAATCCTCACCATCAGATTAAAACCGCGCGAAGCAATGCGGCGCGAAAGCGGCTGTTTCGGACTCATATCCGAGCCCTTCATCCAGCGGGAAGCGATAATACAGCCGTCCAGACTGATCTTCTGTACCAGATCGTCAAATGCTTCGGGCGAAGTTGCGCCGTCGGCATCAACAAATCCAACCAGATCGCCTTCGGCACATTTGGCGCCAAGCAGAACCGCTCCACCCTTACCGACACGATTCGCTTCTTCAATCACCCGCACTTGCGGATAACGCAAACCGATAGTCCGCGCCACGTCGGCGGTGCGGTCGTTGCAGAAATTTGGTACCACGATCAACTCGGCTTCATTGCCATACTTTTCAGAAAAGTAGCTGGCATAAGCCTCCAGCATCGGCGGCAGCCGCTTCTCCTCATTATGTGCCGGAATGACGATGGAGAGCTTCATTTGCGCTCAAAAATATCCAAGACCGTGTGGGCTTGCCCGAAATTCAGGATCTCACTGGTTTTTTTATAGCCCGCTTCCAGGCCGGTTCGCAGTTCGCTCCATTCGCTGAAAGAAAGTTCTTTGATCTCCGGCGAGCGGATCGTCAGCCCATAACCGCTGAAAGCCGCGACCGGCGCACGGGCCCCGGCAAGAATATCCATCAACATTTCTTTATTGAGCAGATTCAGCTTTTCGGCCTGCCTGCGCGGCATGTCGGGAAAATAGGAAAACGGACCCATTTCCATGCCGTGCGGCACGCGGGCGTTCGCTTCAATCGCGAGATAGGTGTCCTGTGTCAGCAGGAGGCCGTCCGGCCCCAGCTTTTCGCGCAACTCCGCGCCGACTTTCCGCAAGGCAGAGAGATCGGGCGTTTCTTTAAACTTCCACCAGATGCGGTCACGTCCGCGAATCATCCACTCCTGATTCAGCGGCGAAGAAAACGAAGCGGCGGTACAGATCAGCAGAACAGCAAAAACCGCCCGAAGCTGCTGCCGTTCCGGACAGTGCGGAACCAGCGTCACCGCCAGCGCGACTGCTAATAATGGATAGATGATTACCTGATAGTCGTCATACGGAAACGGTGCCATAAGATGAACCAGTGTTACCAATACGCCGGAGAACCAGAGCAGAGAGATAAAGCTTCGCTCAAACGGCGAACGCGGAGCGTTGGCTTCGCGCAGAAGTTCGATCAGTTTCGGACGGCTATCCAGCATCATTTCTTCAAACCCGCGTTCACGAATCGGCCAGTGAAGTCTCTTCAGCGCGAAGATCAGCAGGAATCCTGCTGAAAAAACAAAATAGGCCTGCACGAACCGGGAGATAAATCCGGCTTTCAGAGCGAGCAGTTGCATCAAACTTCCGGGCGAACGACCCGCATGATAGCCGAACAGTGCAAATTCGGTGTTCTCCGGAGCCAGCAGGAAAAACATTCCGATTCCGAGCAGCAGGCTCAGGCCGCCGCCGATTCCGAATGCGATCCATGACAGCGGAAAAACTTTCTTACGGTTCCAGATCAGCCAAAGCCCCGCCAGCGGCAGAGCAATTCCTGCGGAAAGACGTGTGCAGGCCGCCAGTGCCAGCAGGGATCCGCCCCAGAATGCCGCACTTGCTCCGCGGCGGCCGTTTGTGTAGCTGAGCGCAACGAATCCGGCTGTCAGAAAGAAGGCGCAGAGTGCATAGGTTTTCACAATCACCGTAAAGTAACTCTGATAAACATTCACACCGGTCAGAATGAAGGCGCACAGCGCGGCGGCCTTCCGGTGTTTAGGAGAAACCGAGCGTGCAGCCAGCCACGCCGCACAGCCGGCGGCGGCCAGACCGAACAGCGCAGTAATCAATCGCCCGCCCGCAACGCCGAATTTTTCAATGATGGGGAAAAGAACGCCGTAGATATAAGGGAGAGCAGACCCTTGCGTGAACATAAAGTCACGGTAGAGAACATGCCCCTGAGTAATCTGCTTCGCGGCATAAAGGTACCAGCCTTCATCCTGATTCAGACTGCCCAGAAAAAGATTGGCCGTGCTTAGCAGGATGCTCAGCCCGACCGCGAGAACGGTGATGGAAACCCATGTGGCTCGTTTCATATTGAAAACGATATTGCCCTGCCGCAACTCGTTTTCCGAATCTTTTTTTCCAAACCGTTGAAAAATTTACGCCAAAACGATCAGAATTACCCCGGCGAGGACGCCAGCCAGCGCCCAGGCTTTGCCACGCCGGTTGACATCACCAAACAAAAACGCGCCGATCGCAAAGGAAATCACCACGCTGCTGCGCCGCAATAGAGAAAGGATGACGATCAGTGCGTCGGGGTTTTTGACGGCGTTAAAATAGACGAAGTCGGCAGAAATCAGCAGCAGTCCGATGAGCATAATGCTCCATCGCCACTCAAACGACGTGTACTCCATGCGGCGCGGCCACCAAAATATGGCGGTGAAAAGGCCGATCAGCATGACATTGTAAAAAGCAAACCAGAACTGGACGAGCATCGGCGTGTAACCGAGCTGTTGAATCAGGTATTTATCGTATAACGTGCTGACACTGCCGATGAGGGTGGCGAGGAAGATATAAAGAATCCATTTGCTGCGGTGAAACACCACGCCTTCTTTCCGGCCGATCAGCGAAAAGGCGTAGTAGGAGCAGAAAATCACCGCAATACCGGCCCATTGCATCGGCAGCGGCCGTTCATGAAACAGCAAAACCGCACCCAGCAGCGTCCAGGCCGGACCGGAGGCGCGGATCGGCGAAAAGAGCGAGATCGGCAGGTGCTTCATGGCAAAGTAAGCAAGTACCCACGAAGTGGAAACAATTCCTGCTTTAAGCAGAATGTGCAGATGTTCGAAAAGCGTGGCGACCGGAACATAACAGTGAATCTGCTGCATCATCTCCGGGGCGAGACGTGAAGCCGTCAGAAAAAATGGCATCGGAAGAAACCCGGCAACCGTGGAAAGAAACAGCACCGGCAATACGGCGTTATGATTCAGTGCGTGCTTTTTGCAAACGTCGTAAAGGCCCAGAAGTACAGATGAAATCAGTCCGAGGTATATCCACATAAAAGGTCCGTAATGCATTTAAAAACAGAAGCCGGACATCGTACGGATTCCAATCCGGCGCACAAGACGAAACCGGACAATCTGCTCCTTTCACTAAATTTCCATTTCTTTCCCGTTGCACTCCGGCAGTAAGACCTTATAGTCCGCAACTGATGAATGTACCCAGCGGCATGGATATGAGTGTTCTGATGGATGCGGCCTGCCAGAATCAGGAACTCGCAGCGGGACTGATGAAGCTCTTTTTCGAGCTGACCGGTCAGGAACAAACGCGCCTTGCCGGAATCATCGAGGAAGGAAACGCCGCCGCCGCTTCTGCTGTTGCCCATAAAATTGCCGGATCCTGCGCATCCTGCGGAATGAGCGGACTGGCCGCCCGCTTCCGCGAACTGGAACATCTCTGCAAAACAGCCATCCCGGGAGATATCAGCGAGCGGTTGCAGACCATTGACCGTGAAATGCATGATATCCGCCTCGGTCTGGAAACGTACTTTAACTGCTCACTCGCGCCATGAAATCGATTCTGCTAATTGACGATGACCAGTTCGTAACCACGCTCTACAAGGCCAAACTTCAGAGCGAAGGGTTCACTGTGGATGCAGCGCACAGCGGAAACGAAGCTCTTGAAAAACTCGGCCAGAACCGCCCGGATGCAATCGTCCTCGACCTGAACATGCCCGGCATCTCCGGCGTGGAACTGCTCAAAGCGATCCGTGACGTTCCGCTCTGGCGGCATATTCCTGTGATCGTCTTTTCCAGCGGATACATCCGGACACTGGTTGACGAGGCCACCAGGCTGGGTGTTTATAAATTTTTCGCCAAAGCGCAGTGTCCGCCCAAAATGCTGATTTCTGAAATCAAAGATCTCCTGAGCCGGGAACCGACCATAGCCTCTTTTCTGGCCGCCGACGCCGCAGCCATACCCGAAGACCTGACCGCCGACGATCTTCCCACCTTGCTGGCGATGTTTACCTCTTCCGAAGACCCCGCCACGCTGCACAGCGTGCTGCAAAAAATCTACAAGGCCTCCCGTTCGCATGTCACCAGAGCGCTGGAAGCGAACGACGGCACAGTACAGGGACAGCTGGGCCACGCGCTCGAAAAACTGATCGAAGACCTCTACGCCCACCCCGAACACGTCACCGAATCAACCAAACAAACGCTGGCCGCCGGTCTTCAAAAACTGGTTCGGGTTGAGGAAGAAAAATCCAAACCGGCACTGGAATCCGAGATGGCATTAAAAGGCCTCCTGCGCTCACTCGAAGAATAATCAACTGGCCTGAAGTTCTTCAATCTCCGCCCAGCGGGCGAAGGCGGCATCCATCTCCACCGAAACAACTCCGGCACGTTCCGTGACGCTTTTAATTTCATCCGCCGGGCGGCGGTAAAAGTCCGGCGCATTCAATTTCTGATTCAGTTCAGCCAGCTCTGCTTCAAGCTGTTCGATCTTTTTCGGCAGGTTCTTCAGGTCTTCGCGCTCTTTATTCGACAGCTTGCGCTTTTGGATTTTCTGTCCCCTGCCCCCTGACTCCTGACTCCTGCCCCCTGACTCCTGTTCCTTAGCCTTTCTCTGATCCAGCCAGTCATCGTAGCCGCCGACATACTCGGCAATCTGTCCGTTGCCTTCGAACACGAGCGTTTCCGTCACCACGTTATTGATGAAAGCGCGGTCATGGCTGACAAGCAGCACCGTGCCCTGATATTCCACCAACAGCTCTTCAAGCAGGTCGAGTGTTTCGACATCAAGGTCATTGGTCGGCTCGTCGAGCACCAGCACATTGGAAGACTGGGCAAAAATTTTCGCCAGCATCAGCCGGTTGCGCTCACCACCGGACAGCGAACCGACCGGCTGGCGGGCATCGGCGGGAGAAAAGAGAAAATTCTGCAGATAGCCAATCACATGCTGACGGCCTGTGCCGGTATTCACATATTCATTGTCGCCGCAAAGATTCCATTTCACGCTCTTCGTTTCATCGAGGGCAATGCGGTGCTGGTCGAAATAGGCAACTTCCAGCTTCGTGCCGTGCCGAATCTCGCCCTGCCGCGGCGCAAGCTGTCCCAGCAAGGCGTTAAGCAGCGTGGACTTCCCGCAGCCGTTCGGGCCGATGATGCCGATACGGTCGCCTCGCAGAATTTCGACAGAAAAATCTTTGATAATGTCCGCGCCGCCGTAGCCGCAGGAAATATTTTTGGCAGTGATCACTTTGCGCCCGGACATCTCTGCTTCGTTCAGCTGGAGCTTAACCGTGCCGGTGCGTTCGCGCCGTTGACCACGTTCTTTCCTCAGCTTTTCCAGCTCACGAACACGCCCTTCGTTGCGCGTCCGGCGGGCCTTGATCCCTTTACGAATCCAAACCTCTTCCTGCGCAAGTTTACGGTCAAACTCGGCTCGCTGCCCTTCTTCGGCTTCGAGCAGTGCCTGACGGCGGGCTAGATAGGTTTCATAGTCGCAGGCCCAGCTGGTCAGGTTCCCTCGATCGAGCTCGACAATCCGCGTCGCCAGTTTTTTCAGAAAGACGCGGTCATGCGTTACAAAAAGTACCGTGCCGCGCCAGCGCAGCAGAAAGTTTTCCAGCCATTGAATGGACTCGATATCGAGATGATTGGTTGGCTCGTCGAGAATCAGTAGATCCGGTTCGTTCACCAGCGCCTTCGCCAGCAGCGCACGGCGGCGCATTCCGCCGGAGAGTGCCGAAAATTCCTGCTCCGGATCGAGCCCCAGCAGCGAGATGGCTTTCTCCACCGGATGATCCAGCGCGTGCTCGTGATTCCAGTCGCTGGAAACCAGATCATAGACTGATCCATGAATATCCTGCGGAACCGTCTGCTGTAACCGGGCGATCTTCACTTCACGCGAACGGACAATTTCGCCTTTGTCCGGCTCCAGTTCGCCGCTGACAATTTTCAGCAGCGTGGATTTCCCCTGCCCGTTGCGTCCGACCAGACAGATGCGCTCGCCCGGCTCGATCTGCAACGTCACGCCGTCGAGCAACGAAGGTCCGCCGAACGCGATATGAAGGTTCTGTAAACTGAGTAATGCCATAAGAGGCGGAGAAGGTATCAGTCCGGCGCGCCGATTCAAACAGCATTTACACAAAATGACGGCCGAGCAATTCTTCGACCTGTTCGCGCCATTCGGCATCATACGTCCGGCCTTTTTTCAGCCGGACAAAAATACGCCGCGAGGCGATCTGTCCGAACAGCTCCGCCGAAGCAAAGCGGTCGAGCAGATGCGGCGGTTGTTTTTTGATGACCGCAATCAGCGCTTCCAGAAACTCAATTGGCTCTTCACGTTCCGGACAAAGTACAAACTGCCAGAGCATATCCGGTTCATCGGTAATTAGCTGTTCGATCATCCGGCAGATTTCCGGCAAGTCGCTTCCGTGAAACGTTACCGCGCGACGGTTTTGTCCGACGCGATCCTGAAACAAACCGCTCAGCCGGTAGCCGGTAAAGCGCGCCGTCACCGGATCGGCCGGCATGTCGGCGCTGTCATGCAACAGAACTTCGATCCGGCGCATATCGTCCTCCGGCATCGTCGAAGTGGAAAACACGCCGTACGGCGGAAGCGTCATCGCCTGCATTCCGTATTGCTCCGCCTGCTCGCGAAGATCGGTACCCGGCAATAAAAGCGTCTGCATACATTGGATGGTGATATTCGGCCCAAGACTGCGCGCCCATTCGATACTGCGGAGCACATCGCCCAGAGTCTGTTCCGGCAGACCGTACATCAGGTCGAGCGTCACCTTGACGCCCGCGCCGGTCAGCAGCCGAATGCCGCGCTCAACTTGCGCGATATTTGCCGGACGGCGGATGGTGCGCAGCACTTTCGGATCGGTACTTTGCACGCCGATCTCCACGTCCAGAAAATTAACCTTCGCCATCAGCGCCGCCTGCTCCGGCGTCAGCGTATCGGCGCGCAGTTCGGCGAAAAATCCCAGCTTCCGGTCGGTGTTGATTTCCGCCAGCCGTTCCAGCAATTGGATAAAGTCGGCGCGGGCGTTAAAGGTCGGATCAACAAAACGGATTTCCCGCGCACCGGCATCGCGCAACTGCTGGACGCGCCGCGCCGCCGCTTCCGCCGGAAGTGCGCGGACGCCTTTCTGCAAATGGTGATAGCGGCAGTAGGTGCAGGTCAGCGGACAGCCGCGCGATGTTTCGATATAAACCGCCGGACGCACCTTAATGCATTCCATCAGTGACGCCACTGGAACCTGCACCGACGCCAGATCGATCTGTGGCGGCGGCTTGCTTCCGCGCTTCCATCCTTTATCCGATGAAATCAGCACGTTGTCATACGCAGGCAATTTACCGGCGCGGATTCCTTTAAGAATCTCTGGGAAAACCGCCTCGCCTTCGCCGGTCACCAGCGCATTAAAAACCGGCTCCTCCAGCAAAAACGGATGGTCTTCCGAAATCTCCGGGCCGCCCGCCATCAGGAAAAGTTCCGGGCGCGCTTCCTTCAACTGCCGGGCGATTCGCAGACTGCGCTCGACGTTCCAGAGACAAAGCGTAAACGCCACGGCATCGACGCCGCTCGCCAGAATCTTTTCGAGCAACTGCGCGTTATCCAGTTCGTCCCACTTCGCCGGAGCCGGAACAACTTCCCAGAACTCACCTTCGGGATGCTGCGACAGCGCGTGCGACAGCCAGAGCGCCGCGAACGGAAAATTTTCATGAGCCGTCGAGGTGTCGTTGTCCAGCAGCGGAAGCTGGAGAAATAAAATCTTCTTTTTCATGTTTTTACCACGAGTCATACGGAATTAGGCTGATGGGTGTGGATTGTAATCTGAAAAAAGATTTTCTACCACCCGCTTCGCTGGAGGAAGTCAGAGGGATTTAGAGTAGAAAGTCGGGGAGTCCTCTGCCTTACTCCGAAGTCTTCTCTAGCGAAGCGGGTGGTGAAAAAATTCCGTACTTAGAGGCGGGCGGACATACGGCGGATAGCCGGGAATGATTTCGGAGAGAGCCTGCTTGATGCGGGCGATGGCGAACGGTCCGTTGGTTCGGGCGTTCACCGCATCCACCGCCGCTTGATTTTCGGGTGTCCTCTCCCGTTCGATTCGAATGTATGGAAGCGGATCAATATTGGCCGAGGCACTGACAAACCCTTTGGCCCCCGCCGCGTACGCAGCGGAGATTTTGCGGTCGCCGCCGACAAAGTAGCGCGGTGTCGCTGGAATGAGGGAGAGGTCGGCGGAAGAATCTTTCATTCCGTAGTGAGGAACCTGCGCCAGAATCTCGGGCGTCAGCGGATTGCCGGTATGCTTTGGAAAGTTATAGAGAATCAACGGAAGCGCGGTGGACTCAGCCAGCACATTAAACCAGCGGGCCAGACCGGCGGCTGGCGCACCGGCTAAATAAAACGGGGGCAACGCGGCGATAAAATCGGCGCCGCTCTCTTCGGCAGTATGAGCGGCTTCCATGCAAGTTGAAAGCACCGGACTGCCGGTGTGGGCAATAACGATTCCGTCCCAGTTTTCGCGGGCGACTTGCAGCAGTTGCAACTGTTCGGCAGGCGTCAGCGAAAAAAACTCGCCGGTCGTGCCGTTCACCAGCAGATTGTGTACGCCGCACTCGGCCAACCAGTCGAGGTGCGCCAGAAACGCGCCGAAATCAATCGCCCCGCTCTCCATAAACGGAGTCGCCACCGGAATCACTAAACCCTTGAGTTCAAAATTGTTCATAGACAAGACATCAGTACCATTCGCCATTCCAACCGGTATACTCTTCGATCCTGATCCGAATATAGTCTTTGAGGCGAGCCAGTGATAATTGAGAGGTGCCATCCGAACCGTGCTGGATAAATAAACGGAGTTCCTGAATCTGCTGCTCAATATTCTGTTGAATGGTGCGCTGAGACGGGCTTGGGTTGTTTAGTGGAGAATTCAGGTACGGATTCCAATCGGTCTCACTTCCTTGGAGTATGTAATACCGGATGTTCTTCTGACGGCAAAGCCACGACATTTTAGCCATGGCGTGGATTGTCATGAACCCTTTGACCTCTACATAAATAGACGCTTGCGGCAGAAAGAAATCGCATTTCGGTTTATGAGAACGCGGTCTCTTCCAAGGCCAATCATCCAATGGTATTTTGTTCTGACACTCGAACTGGATGTCTGCCTTCGCTAGGGCACTTGCAACTTCGTTCTCCAGCTTACTCATTTCATCCCCTACCAAACATTTAATGTGCGTCATAACAAAATTGTCAGGCGCTGAATGGGAGCGAGTCTAGGTTGAGGCGAACTCTTCGTCAAATGGGTTCAGCGACGGTTTGGGGATTCCATCCGGCAACAGAATCCGGAATATCTGGATTTCATAGCCACAAAAAACACAAAAGTTCACGAGAAGAACTGCGGGAAAATATCTCATTTTGTGCATTTTCGTGTTTTTTGTGGCCATTGCTCTTTTGCGTTGTTGTGCGGGCGTGGTAGCTTTTCGTCCTCATGACGAAACAAGAATCTATTTCAGCCTGCCCGCTTTGTGCCAACGGCGCGACGGAGCTGTTTCACCGCGACCGGAAGCGCGAGTACTTCCACTGTCCGCAGTGCGATCTAGTTTTCGTTCCGCCGGAATTTCACCTTTCACCCGAAGCGGAAAAGGCGCGCTATGATTTCCATAGTCAAAGTCTGGCCGATTCCGGCTACCGCGAATTTCTGAACCGGCTGTTCCGCCCCTTCGACGTAGCTCAGGGCAGGCCTTTGCAAAAGAAACTCTCGCCCGGCGCGTGCGGACTCGACTTCGGCTGCGGACAAGAGCCGACGCTTTCGGTGCTGTTCGAAGAAGCCGGTTATGCCTGTGACAACTACGACCTGCACTTCGCCAACGATCCGGCGGTTTTAGAAAAGCAGTACGACTTTCTGACCTGCTCGGAAACGATGGAGCATTTCTGCCGTCCGCGCGAAGAGTTCGAACGGTTCCTGCGGCTGGTGAAGCCCGGCGGCTGGATCGGCATTATGACCCAGCTGCGCGACGATGCCCCGACGTTCGACAAGTGGTTCTACAAAGACGACGCAACGCACGTCTGCTTTTTCTCGCGCCGGAGTTTCCAGTGGTTGAAAAAGCAATACGGCCTGCATCTCGAGTTCCATCCGGATGGCGTTGTCCTGTTCCAGCAAGTGCATTGAGGAATAGTGCGGCGCAGCGCGAGAGCTTGATTTAAACTTCGAAGGCATGTGCGCCGAATTCTGCTGACAGCCCGCCAGAATTTCTCATATCTTGAACCCTATGGATGTTGTTTACCGGATCAATTGCGGAAGCGCGAGTGAGTACACCGATACGGACGGAAACCGCTGGATGGCCGACGGTTTTTTCACCGGAGGGCTGATGGCCGTCCGGGAAGAAACACTGCCCATTCACTGTGCCGATGCGCCGGAAGTCTACCGCAGTGAACACTACGGCATGGAGCGGTACAGTCTTCCGGTTAAAGCCGGAACGTACATCGTCCGCCTCCATTTTGCCGAAACGTACGACTGCAATTATCAGCTGGGCGGGCGCTCTTTCGGAGTGAAGATAAACGGCGCGGAGGTTCTGTCCGATTTTGATCCGTACCGCGCAGCTGGCGGCTTCGCCTGCCCCACAGTCGTTGAATACGCCGGATGCACCGCTACAGACCGGATCGATATCGAGTTCACCATCAACGGCATGATCTCCGGTATCGAGGTATTTTCAACCCGGGAGGGAACGCCGAAAACCATCCGACAGATTACGCCGGTCGCAAATGCTGCCGATTTATTTATCGGCAAGCGGCAGCCGACTTCGCCGGATGCCCGGAAACTGAAAATTCTTTTTATCGGTAACAGCATGACTTTTTTCTGGGCCACCCCCGAGAGCGTACAGGCCATGCTTGAGATCGGAACCTGCGACCTGAGGATCGAACCGCACCGGTCCGTTCATGGCGGAAAAAATCTTGAGTTTCACTACAACCAGACCGATGCGCTTGACCGGATCAAATCCGGCGGATTTGATTTTGTGGTTCTGCAGGAATACGACAAGCAACTGGATGCCGCCGCACAGTTCGTGGAGTATGCCGAAAAATTTGACATTGCGATCAAGGCAGGCGGCGCGAAACCATTGCTTTATGCCCAGCCCGGTCACCGGAGTGCGACCGATACTGAACGGCGCACCTTCATGAAACAATGCACTGGTGTAGGACGGGCAATCGGTGCACCGATTGTTCCGGTGTGCGAAACGCTGCGCCGCTGTTATGAGAAGCGGCCTGACCTGACGTGGCATAATGCCGACACCGTTCACATGGGAATGTACGGCGGGTATGCGGTCGCCTGCACCTTTTACGCCGCGCTGACCGGCGGCGCCAGCTTCCCTCCGCCCGCTGTTCTGGTTCAGCAGGTCGCCATTGATCCGGACATTGCGACATTCATTCAGCGGCGCGCCGTAGAAGCCGTGCGCGAATACACCCGTCCCTTACCTGTCGTATAAGACAAAAAGCCGTTCCGGAAATTTGGAACGGCTTTTTTGTTTTCCGGAGATTGAAAATTATTTTGTCTTTTTCGGGACGATCATCATGAAGATGTTGCGGCCCATCAGGCGCGGAGCCTGTTCGATGGCGGCCATTTCGGCGCAGTCAGCAATGATACGCTTCATCAGCTCGAACCCGAGTTCGCGGTGGGCGTTTTCACGTCCGCGGAACATGAGGGAAACTTTGACACGGTCTCCGCCAGCAATAAATTCATGCGTGTGACGTAGCTTAGTCTGGTAGTCATGGTCGCCGACGTTGACATGGAATTTGACTTCTTTGAGCTTGGCAGCAACCTGCTTCTTCTTCTGCTCTTTTTTCTTTTTCTCCTGCTCAAACTTGAACTTGCCGTGATCCATAATACGGCAGACCGGCGGCTTGCATGTGGCGGAGATTTCTACGAGGTCGAGGCCCGCTTCGTGGGCGCGTACCAGCGCCTGGCGGGTCGGTATGATTCCCATCTGTTCGCCGTTTTCGTCGATACAGCGAATCTCGGGCACACGGATCTGATTGTTCATTCTCGGGCCGAACTCTCTGCGCGGCCGCTCTTTGTAATTCTGATTGCTAATAACTTCCTCCCGGTTGCTTTCTCTAAATCAGGCTCTACTTTGCACAGCCTGTTTAATTTTTCCAACAAAATCAGCCAGAGTCATGACTTCCTGAGCGCCGGTCCGGTCGCGCACCGCCACGGTGCCGCTCTCGATTTCTTTGGCACCCAGCACCAGCATGTACGGCACTTTATCCATTTGCGCATTGCGGATCTTCGCGCCGATCTTGCCGGACTTACGGTCAACTGTTGCGCGAATATCCTGCTGGCGAAGCGCCGCAGCCATTTCGGCGGCAACGACCGTCTGATCTTCTGAAAGGGGGAGGACGCGAACCTGCTCCGGCGCGAGCCAGGCCGGAAAGGCACCGCTGTAGTGCTCAACCAGAATGCCAAAGAAACGCTCAATGCTTCCAAACAGCGCGCGGTGCACCATATAGGGCCGGTGTTTTTCACCGTCTTCGCCGACGTAGCTGAGGTCAAAACGGTCGGGCAGGTTAAAGTCAAACTGGATCGTGCTCATCTGCCATTCGCGGCCAATCGCATCCTTAATCTTCAGGTCAATCTTCGGGCCGTAGAAGGCACCGCCGCCTTCATCCACTTCATAAGGAAGACCCGACGCCTTGAGCGCAGATTCAAGTGAAGCGGTTGCCTGCTCCCAGCGGGCCGGATCGCCAACGGCTTTTTCGGGCCGCGTGGAAAGGTAGGCGGTGATGCTTTCGAAGCCGAAGGTTTTCCAGATGAAGGTTGAGAAGCGGAGCACTTCCTTAATTTCGTCCTCAATCTGATCCGGTGTGCAGAAAATATGCGCATCGTCCTGCGTGAAGCCGCGAACGCGGAGCAAGCCGTGAAGCACACCCGCTTTTTCGTAGCGGTACACGGTGCCCAGCTCGGCCCAGCGTAGCGGCAGATCGCGGTAGGAACGGATGTCGGACTTGTAAATATTGATATGGAACGGACAGTTCATCGGCTTGACGTAATAGTCCGACTTGTCGATTTCCATCGGGGCATACATGCCTTCTTTATAGAAATCGAGGTGGCCGGAGGTCTGCCAGAGGTTGGCCTTGCCGACGTGCGGAGTGTAAAGAAGTTCGTAGCCATTGCGGAAATGCTCCTGCCGCCAGAACTCTTCAATCAGCGAACGGATACGCGCGCCCTTCGGGTGCCAGTGAATCAGCCCCGGGCCGACTTCTTCGTGTACGCTGAACAGATCGAGTTCTTTACCCAGCTTGCGGTGGTCGCGCAGCTTGGCTTCTTCGAGTTGCTTCAGGTAAAGACCGAGCTGCTTGTCGTTGGTGAACGCCGTGCCGTTGATGCGCTGAAGCATCGGGTTGGTTTCTTTGCCGCGATAGTAGGAACCGGCCAGACTCAGCAGTTTGAACGCGCGGATTTTTCCGGTGCTTTCGACATGCGGGCCGCGACAAAGGTCGAAGAACGTTCCGCATTTGTAAAAGCTGATCGCGTCGCCTTCGGGAATATCGGCCAGTCGTTCGAGTTTGTATTTCTGACCGGCCAGCATCTTCACGGCTTCGGCGCGGCTGACTTCAATCCGCTCAAACGGCAGGTCTTCAGCGACGATCTTCGCCATCTCCGCTTCAATCGCCGAAAAATCTTCTGGCGTCAGGCGCTGGGTCAAATCGAAGTCGTAGTAGAAGCCGTCGTCGGTCGAAGGACCGATGTCGAGGTGAACGTTTTCGTAAAGCCGACAAACAGCGGCGGCCATAACATGGGCCGTGCTGTGCCGAAGCGTTTCAAGTTGAAGGTCGTTTTTCATAAATAAGGCGCAAACTGTACCTTTGCAACCATGGTGTGTCAATCAGACGACACGCAGGCAAAGATTATTCTGCCAGATGCACATCAATCTTATAAAATCCGGCCGACCAGTTGCTGTGGCCGATGTCATTGAAAATTCCTGATGCCGGCAGGTTGCTTTCCAGCAGCTGGAATCCGCTGAGCAGGTTGCTGGTCCAGTAAATAGTATAAACCCGGCCGGAAACCGCATTCCACCCAAGTTCATTCCGGCGCCCGGAAAGTTTAAACAGGGCTGACGGATCGGTGGGATTGAGTCCGGCGAGATAAGCCTCGTACACGGTGTTAAAGCCGTTGGCCGCCATCGCATTCGGGTCGGCGCCAACAAAGCTTCCGTAATACTGATTTTCAAACCAGTCCGGCAGGCCGTCGCCATCCATGTCCACCGGCAGCATTCCCTCTTCCGCCACGATCCCTTTGATTTCCAAATCCAGAGTGTCAGCATTCGCACCCAGCCGACCGATTCCTCCAGCGGTACCGGCACTGGTGTCCGACCAAATGTAATAACGGAATTCGACTGCATTCCTGATGTCCTGCAGTCCGGCGAATCCCATAAGACTGCTCTGAAGCTCCGTGCCAGTTGTCGAGCCGATCAACTGGTTTGTCGGAGTCAGGTTAACCGTATTGTAGCTGGCAAATCCGTTTGTACTCCAGCGGAGCTGGATTTTGTAGGGACTTGCTGACGGCCCGAAGGCTCCAAGCCGGATAGACATCAGTCTCATTGCATGTCCATTCGTCGGAGCTACCGTCCAGGTCAGATAATCGCCCAGATCCAAATTTGTCGAATTGATGTTTACGACCGCATAGCCATCGTCGTTGTAATAGCTATTGACGCTTGTTTTGCATCCGGGACCATTCGTCAGTGAGGACATCAGTATGAATGGATGCCGTACCGTGGCATTAGGGTTTTGATATGGAAGATTGGTCGATAGATCGAGCCGATTGATGAACTCCCAGCCAAGCAAAGTGAGACCATGATAAAAATTGATCGCCGCGCTACAGGAAGCGGAAACATCATTTCCGTTTCCGGTATCCTGCGCCTGCGCCGCGCCGGACGGAACGCTAAGCGTCACAGTTCCCGGCGAAAGCATTCCGCTGACAACCACTTCGTAAAGAGTTCCCAGACTGGAAGAAATCTCGTTGATACTGACCGTCTGCGGAGACGCGGTGCCGCCAACAATCACATCGTTCGTACTGTTAAATCCAGTCACCGGACGGTCGAAAAGCACGGAGAAACGGACTTCATTCGCAACGCTTCCGTCCTGAGGATCGGTCTGGGTTGATGCCCGGACAACTGTTACCTGCGGATTAGCTGGCAGCGTATCCGCTGTGCCGCCTTCAAATACATAGAGAAAAACCCCGCCCACCGGCAGTCCATTGGTCGTTCCGCCGGTACTGGCATTCACCGTGAAGTCCTTCGAGAACGCCGCTGTGCTGACCGACTGCGTGACGATCTGAAAATTTTCTTGATCCACATTGGTCAGACGCGGGTCGCCGGAAATTTTATACAGGGTGATCGAACTTGGATTGCTGAACGGCAGATGAACTGTCGCCGGAGTGGTTCCGTCACCAAAATCGTACCCGCTGTGCACCCCGTCCACTTTCTTATTGATCAGCAGCACCGCATAGCGACTGCCGTTTCGGAATGCATAGACCGATGCCAGGCTCATGTCCGGCTTCACCAGCGTCTCTCCGTCCTGTAAATAGGAGAGATCAAACGACGGCACGCTCAGCGGAGCGGTCAGCAGCATGGAGGACGGACTTTTGACGTAGTTGTTAATCAGCGTCAGGCCGAGAAAGGCTGGATGCGGGCGGTAACCGTTCCATATGTAGGTATGCGATCCCCAAAGTCCGGCATCCTGATTGAAGCAGAAAAAAGACGTCTCCTGAAGATTCCGGTAAGCGCCGTATAAAAAGTAGTCGAGCGTCCCGATGCCGGCGGCCAGTGTGCGCCCGTAGCGTCTGGAGATTTCCTGTTCCTCTGCTGTCAGGGTAACATTATTCAGTCCGTTCATCAGATAACTCGGCCCGCCTTCGTAAACCAGCCAATCGAACGGACGTCCCTCCGCCGCCATCGCCGCCTGTAATGAAACATAATTACTGATTGAAGAAGATCCGGAACGGTCGAGGAAAACCGGCCACTGCTGTACGCCATCATCGCTCCAGGTGGTTCCGCCAATCTGTCCCTCCTGCCCTTTTTCCCATCCGCCCAGATACATCGTCACTGAAACGTCTTTTGCTCGCGGACATGCGCGGCGGGCTTCCGCCGTGAATTGGTTTGTCGCCATTGCGCCAGCCCAAGCTACAACTACCGGACGAATCTTATCTGTCATGTATGGAGAATTCGTCCAAACATAGTCCCAGATGTAATTGCAGAAGCGTCCGTAGGTACGGCCGGATTCACCGGAAAATCCTCCGCGGAAACCGAAGAAATAACCGGTGTTCCAAGGCTCGTTACCCATTTCGATGACAATTTTACGGAACTCAGTGGTCCACGGCGTCGTAACGCCGCCACGCTGTGAAATTCGCAAATCGCCGTAAGGCGTTCCCGACGGGCCGGCGAGGTATTCCACCAGCTTGGCATAATCGGTTTCTGTCCATTCCAAACTGGCGATGATCCATGGAACTGTTCGCGCGGTTGCGTTCGTTCCGGTTGCCAGCGCTATGGCCAATGCGTCGTGGATGTGCAAGGGATCTGTTTTATCGGCACCCCCAGTATTCCCCCATCCTCTTTGAGACATCACCGCCGGGTTCATAATGTGGTCGAAGGATTGGGTGTTGTAGCGCACCCGTAGCACCCCTTTATTCGTGGCACTGGCCGAACCGACGTAGTTTTTCCACAAATCCAAAACGCTCTGGGAATAATGGCACGGGCCGGCCGGATCGTTCACGTTATAGACTACTGCATTATCGACATACACTGTGCCCGGCCCTTTAAACCAGAAGTTCGGCCCGAAAGCCGATCCAGTAGCATAAACCCAGTTCGTCACAGTGAAATCAGCCGAAAGCTTTGTCCAGACTCCGTTGACAACACCGGTCACCGTTTGATCCGTGTAATTGTTATATTTAAACTGCACTGTGTTGTTGGTCATGCCTTCCCCGTACACCCAGCATTCCATCCGGTAGGTCTGCCCCGGAGTAAACTGATTTACACTCCAGAAATCATTCGACACTCCGGCAACTTTATAAATGAATATCCCGAACACCTCATTTGTGCTGGTGGAAAGCTTCAAACACCCTTCGCCGGAATCTTTAAATTGCGCGGGAATCGTACCGGGATGCGGCACAATCTGCTGCACGGCACCACTTCCTTTCAGATTCCACGTTGATGCCGTCCCAAGATACTGCACAGTCCGCAGACTGCTGGCTTCTTTCGGCGGAGCCTCCAGCCACTCTTTATCCACAAACAACATGTCGTTCGACATGGGAACTGCACCGGTTGTGCCCAGATAAATCCGTTCCATTTGTGATGCAGCCGGAACGCGGGAACGGAAAACCTGATAGTCTGTAATATCGCCCGCCGACGGCGCATCCCAACTGATATGAACAAAGCCGTTATTCGCCGCCACCGTCACATTCGTCGGAGCAGCCGGTGCGTTTGTCGAACTGGAGGGCGGATCAGGCCAGAACATTCTAAAGGTTCTCTGGTGTGTCAGGCTTGTATTGTCTGTCACCCGCGCAACAAAAGAGACCGCATCGGTTGTCGAACAGGTTCCATAAACCTTTCCGTCGCTGCTCAAACTCATACCGGACGGCAGAGCGCCGGAAGGAACCGTCCAGCTCAGCGGGGGCGTGCCGCCAACCGCCGACAGGGTCGCAAACGGCTTGGTTATCAAGTACACCGTACCCACCGCCGGGTTCGCCACGGAAGAGGTTTTGATGCGCGGCCCGTTCGTAATCGATGACAAAGGAGTCACTCCGCCGATCGGGGCGGAAAACTCCGACCACTTCCCGCTGACGTTGCGTGCTTTGACGGCGTAATACCACGTCTCTCCATTTTGAATCAGGTAGTCATCCGTGGTTTCTGTGTTGGGTGCATAGGCACTTACAGCAGTCCCCCCGCTACCCACCTGCATATATTTCGATGCAATATAGCCGCCCGCAGGAATCGTCCCTTCTGCAATTTTTTCAATCCGGCCCAGCACATGGTTTTCGCGATACAGACGATAGGTCCCCCCATCATAAAAACCGGAACTCAGGGAGTCGAAGTCGCTGGTTTTGCAGTCCGCATAATTTCCGGTTGCATCGCTGCCACCGCTGCTGAGCTCCCAGTATCCCCTCGCAGTCAGCGGCTCAAAACCGGGATTATCCGTCCAGTTGTTAATCCGTTGCGGATGACTGAACTCCGCCCCAAACCCAACCGTATTCGTACGCACAACGGTCTGACCAATCACAAAATCAGCAGGTCGGGTTATCTCATCGGAAAACCCGACCAGCCCGCCAGCCAAGACGATTGAATATAAACTGATTCCGCGCATTATCTTCACCTTACAACTCGAGGGCTCTCGACCTGAATTCTGTCCGGCACCTCTCCACCGCTAATGTAACACGAAAACCATATTCCAGAAAGTGATGAACTGCGCATTCACATGCGCAAATCTGCCGCACGCCGAAACTCGGGATTCCCTTAGCCGCATTGCGCGCCGAAGTTTTTGAGCATTTGCAGGCCGACGGCCTGACTCTTTTCCGGATGGAACTGAACGGCAAAAACGTTGTCTTTCAAAACCGCCGAGCAGTATTTCATCCCGTAATCGGTTTCTCCGGCGACAATGTCGGCGTCTTCCGGCGCGACATAGAACGAGTGGACAAAATAAAAGTAAGCGCCAGTGTCCACGCCCGCAAACATCGGGCAGTCCGGCTTTTTCTGGTTCACCGCGTTCCAACCGATCTGAGGGATCTTGAGCTCCGGCGAAATCCGGAAGCGTTTAACGCTTCCTTTAAAAATTTCGAGTCCGGCCACGTCCGGAGTTTCTTCCGAGGTTTGGAAAAGCGCCTGCAGACCGAGGCAGATACCCATGAACGGATTTCCGCCGGAAACCCATTTTTGAATCGGCGCAACAAAGCCGTGCTCCGTGAGGTGAGCCATGCAGTCGCCAAACGCCCCGACGCCGGGAAGGATAATGGCACGGCAGGAATCCATCTGACCGGGCGCAGAGATGATTTCCGCGTCCAGCCCCAAAAATTTACAGGCATTGGAAACACTGCCCAGATTGCCCATTCCGTAATCTATAATGCCGATTTTTCTCATAGAGAGTTTTTAACCGCGAACGATTGCCAATGTACACGAAAAATCGGCGGTAAATCTTCCGGGGTGTTTAGATTCGAAACTGTCACGGTGCTAGATGCACATCAATTTTATAGAATCCGGCAGGCCAGTTGCTGTGGACGATGTCGTTAAAAATTCCTGATGCGGTCAGGTTGCTTCCCAACAGCTGGAATCCGCTGAGCAGGTTGCTGGTCCAGTAAATAGTATAAACTCGGCCGGAAACCGCATTCCACCCAAGTTCATTCCGGCGCCCGGAAAGTTTAAACAGGGCGTCCGGATCGGTGGGGTTGATCCCGACCAGATAGGCTTCATATACGGTATTAAAGCCATTGGAGGTGATTGCGGACGGATTGGCGTTGGTAAAGCCGCCATAGTACTGATTTTCAAACCAGTCCGGCAGGCCGTCATTGTCGAGATCGACCGGAAGCTGCCCTTCCGGGGCCACGAAGCCGACGATCTCTAAATCCACTGTGTCTGCATTCGCGCCCAGCCGGCCGATCCCGGCGGCAACAGAGGCGTTCCAAATATAATAGCGGAATTCAACGGCACGACTGATGTTCTGCAACTCCGTAAATCCTTTAAGATCCCCTGTAAGTTCCGTGCCGGTTCCTTCATGGTAACCTGCGCCGACCAGCTGGTTTGTCGGCGCCAGACTGACTGTATTGTAGCTGGCAAACCCGTTCGTGCTCCAGCGAAGCTGGGCATTATAAGCATTACTCACGATATAACCGAAAGCCCCTAACCGAATCGAAATCAGTTTCATCGCATAGCCATTCGTCGGAGTCACCGTCCAGGTCAGATAATCGCCCAAATCCAGATTGGTTGATGTGACATTTCCGATCGCGTAGCCGTCGCCATTATAATAGTTGTTGGCGCTCGTTTTGCATCCGGGACCATTTGTTAGCGAGGACAGCAACATGAACGAGTGCCGCACCGTCGCATTGGGATTCTGATTCGTCGAATTGGGCAAGTTGATAAATTCCCAACCCAGCAAAGTCAGCCCGCGGTAAAAACTAATCGCCGCACTACAGGAAGCGGAACCCTCATTTCCGTTTCCGGTATCCTGCGCCTGCGCCGCGCCTGCCGGAACACTGAGGGTTACAGTTCCCGGCGCAAGCATCCCGCTGACAACCACCTCGTAGAGAGTTCCCAGACTGGAAGCGATTTCGCTGATACCGACCGTCTGCGGAGACGCTGTGCCGCCGATGATCACATCGTTCGTGCTGTTAAATCCAGTCACCGGACGGTCGAAAATCACAGAGAAACGAACTTCGTTTGCAACGCTTCCATCCTGCGGATCGTTCTGGGTCGAAGCACGGGTAACAGTCACTTGGGGATTAGCTGGCAGCGTATCCGCTGTGCCGCCTTCAAACACATAAAGAAAAATGCCGCCCACCGGCAACCCGTTGGTCGTTCCGCCGGTATTCATATTCACCGTGAAGTCCTGCGAGAACGCCGCCGTACTGACCGACTGCGTCACGATTTGGAAGTTGTCCTGATCCACATTGGTCAGACGCGGGTCGCCGGAAATTTTATACAGGGTGATCGAACTTGGATTGCTGAAAGGCAGATGAACTGTCGCCGGAGTGGTTCCGTCGCCGAAGTCATAGCCGCTATGCACTCCATCCACCTTTTTATTCAGCAGAAGTACGGCGTAGCGATTGCCGTCACGGAACGCATAGACCGACGCCAGGCTCATGCCGGGCTTCGTCTGAGTCACTCCGTCCTGTAAATACGAAAGATCAAACGACGGCACGTTAAGCGGCGCGGTCAGCAGCATGGAGGACGGACTTTTGACGTAGTTGTTAATCAGCGTCAGGCCGAGAAAGGCTGGATGCGGGCGGTAGCCGTTCCATATGTAGGTATGCGATCCCCAAAGCCCGGCGTCCTGAGTAAACGAGAAAAAGGATGTTTCATGAAGATTCCGGTACGCGCCGTACAGAAAATAGTCGAGCGTCCCGATGCCGGCGGCCAGCGTACGCCCGTAGCGTCTGGATGTTTCCTGTTCTTCTGCGGTCAACGTCACATTGTTCAGTCCGTTCATCAGATAACTCGGCCCGGCTTCATAAACCATCCACTCAAACGGAAGCCCTTCGGCGGCCATCAGAGTCTGAAACGCAACAGCATTGCTGATTACCCCGATTCCGGAACGGTCGACAAAAATCGGCCATTGCTGTACGCCGTCATCGCTCCACGTTGTCCCGCCAATCTGCCCGTCCTGCCCCTTTTCCCAGCCGCCCAGATACATCGTCATGGCCATATTTTTGGCACGCGGGCATTCACGACGGGCGTTGGCTGAAAATCCGTCGGTTTCGAGTGACGTTGTCCACGTTCCGATCGTCGGCTTAAGCTTATCCGTCATGTACGGAGAATTCGTCCAGACGTAATCCCAGATATAATTACAGAAACGGCCATAGGTACGACCGGACTCTCCTGTGAACCCGCCCCGGAATCCAAAGAAATAACCGGTATTCCACGGCTCGTTACCCATCTCGATAATGATTTTTCTGAACTCATCGATCCACGGCGTCGTAACGCCGCCGCGTTGTGCGATGCGCAGATCACCGTACGGCGTTCCCGCCGGGCCGGCGAGATATTCCGCCAGACGTACATAGTCAGCTTCGCTCCATTCCAGACTGGCGATAATCCACGGAACTGACCGTGTAACTGCGTTCGTTCCGGTTGCCAGCGCGATCGCCAACGCATCGTGGATGTGCAACGCGTCTCCCTTGGAGGCGCCTTTCGTATTATCCCAGCCGCGCTCGCTCATCACCGCCGGATTCATAATGTGGTCGAAGGATTCGGTGTTATAGCGCACCCGTAGCACCCCTTTGTTTGTGGCGGCGGCCTGACCGACATAGTCCTTCCACAAATCCAAAACGCTCTGGGAATAATGGCACGGACCCGCCGGATCGTTCACGTTATAGACCACCACATTATCAAGGTACACAGACCCCGGCCCTTGAAAACGGAAGTACGGTCCAAAAACTGATCCGGCTTTGGTCACCCAGTTGGTCGCTGTAAAGTTAACCGAAAGCTTCGTCCACGCCCCGTTGACAATGCCGGTGACTGCTTGATCGGTGTAGCTGCCATAGCTGAACCGGAGCGAAGCATTGGTTAATCCCTCTCCGTAAACCCAGCATTCCATCCGGTACGTCTGGCCCGGTGTAAACTGAGCGGTACTCCATGAGCCGCCGTTTGTACTCGCCGTCTTATATTGCCAAATCCCGAAGAGCTCGTTGGTGGAAGTCGTCACTTTCAAGCATCCTGCCCCCGGATATTCGTTTGTGAACTGTGCCGGAAGTGTGCCGGGATGATTCGTAAACACCATGCTCACTTTATTGCCGTAAGGACTCCACTTTGTTGTTCCCTGATATTGAACAATCCGGAGACTGCTCAACTCAGGTGCCGGAGCATCCTGCCACTCCTTTTCTACAAACAGCAAATCGCCCGACACCGGAACGACGGCTCCGGAAGCATCTAAATAAATCCGTTCCGTTTGCGATGTAACCGGAACACGCGAGCGGTAAATCTGATAGTCTGTAATATCGCTCTCTGCCGGAGTATCCCAGCGGATGTAAACAAATCCGTCACGGGCCTCCGTCACCACATTCGTCGGCGCGGCTGGCGCGGCCCCGTCACCGGCAGGATCCGGCCAAAACATTCTGAACGTTCTTTCGTGTGTCCGGCTTTCGCCATCCGTCACCCGCACAACAAACGAAACCGGATTAGTCGTCGAACAGGTTCCAAAAATTTTCCCGGCGCTACTCAAGCTCATCCCATCCGGCAACACACCGGAAACAAGCGTCCAGCTCAGCGGAAGGGTTCCGCCCAATGCTGATAAAGTTTCAAACGGCTTGGACTCGGCATACACGGTTCCAACTTTCGGATCCGCTACCGTTTGCGTCGCAATGCGCGGTCCGTTCGTAATTCCCGCCTGCGGGGTCACCCCGGCAACGGCCGCCGAAAAATCGGACCAGTTCCCGTTTATGTCGTGCGCCTTTACGGCGTAATACCACGTCTCTCCATTTTGAATCAGATAATTATCTGCGACATCTGTATTAGGCGCATACGTCTTTATGCTTTCGCCGGCGCTCCCGACCGTCATATATCCGTCTGCAAGAAACCCTCCCGCAGGAACAGTCCCCTCCGCAATTTTTTCAATCCGGCCTAAAGTATAATTTTCGCGGTACAGACGATAATGGGCTCCGTCATAAAAACCGGAACACAAAGAATCGGACTTGCGCGTGTTGCAATCCGCATAACTGCCGATTGCGTTGGTACCGCCGCCGCTGATCTCCCAATATTCCCGCGCAACAAGCGGTTCCATTCCGGGGTTATCCGTCCAGTTATTAATCGTTTGCGGATGGCTTATTTCTGCGCCAAACCCAACCGTGTTTGTACGCACAACCGTCTGCCCAATCACAAATTCAGCAGGCCGCGCTGGATCAGCCGCCATGCCATTCAAGCCGCACATCAGAACCGCGCTGACACCCGCTATTTTTAGCTTGTTTCCCATAAGAATCATCTAACCCCCGCTCTCTTTACGTATAGTATATTTCGCCGGAAAAAGCCATGCATTTACCCTGCCTCAATTCGAAAGGTCTGCCCCGACACAACAGCCCAGTTTCTGCCAAACCTCAGGAGTCTGAAACGCCGCAGGAAAACATGATGTTTGGCTTTGCCAGACCGGCGGGAAGGCGTATGGTGTCTGACCATTTTAACCCGCTTATTGCCGAAACAATAAGCGCCTTGGCAATTGTGGTAGTTGCCAAGGTTTCGGCGCGGCGCGATGCGCCTGGCTCAAGGTTGACCCTTTGACGCGCCGTAAGGTTATCCTGAGCGAGCACTCCATCACCTTGGAGGGCGAGTCGAAGGGTCAAGGAGGAAAAACCATGGCTCTGACCGAAGAACAACTGCTCGCCCAACTCGAAGCCGAAACCGTTCCCTGCGCCGATCTGCTCGAACAGCTCGACGCCCTCTGCGCCGACGGCAAGGAAGTCCGCGCCGTCGAATGGGGCGAACTGCTCAAGGATACCTTGATCGACCGGAAACTGCTCGACGAAGCCGTCGCCGCCTACGAATGGCTCGCCCTTAAACAAGGCACCTCCCCTGCCATTGCGCAGAAAGAACTCCTGCACATTCTGGCAACCAGCCGCAAAGAGCAGAAGTTCATCGAACCCGCCTTCGAAAAAGCCTCTTCCACCGAAGAGGCTTTTTTGCGCCTGAAACATTTGCGCTCCATGAAAAAAGGAATGCTCTGCTATAACAAAACCTGGGGCTTCGGAATCGTCAACCGCGTTGACCCGTTCTATCAAAAGGTCGAAGTCTCTTTCGAAAAGAAAGGTGACCATGAACTGGCCTTCTCCTACGCCGCCGACGCACTCGACGTTCTCACCGACGATCACCTGATGGCTGTTCGTCACAATAACCCCGACGAATTCGTCCGGCTGATGAAGGAGAATCCCGCCGAAATCATCCGCATGACTCTGCGCAGTTACGGCCCGCTCTCGCTCAATCTGATTCAGGATCATTTCATGCCCGACTTGATCGCCACGGAAGCCGACTGGAAAAAATTCTGGGATGCCGCCCGCAAAGATCTCAAAAACGATCCGTTAATCGAAATTCCATCCAAACGTACCGATCCGCTGCGTCTGCGCCGCAAAGCCAAGGCCTACGATCAAATCTGGTTCGAAAAATTCAAAGCCGAACGCGACATGCCTGCCGTTTTCCAGGGGTTGGAAGAAATTCAGGCGCAGAAATTCCAGACTCTTGAATCGTACATGAAAGAAGCAATCGCTAACCGCCTCGCCTTCGCCGTTAAAGGCGGATCGCTTAACCAGCCCGGATGGATTGCCCAGGCGCTGGTTTATGCCGAACAGCTCGGCGTCGAACCCGAAAGCGTGGACTGTACCGCAGAACTGACCAAGCTGGCCGGACGTGACGACCTGCCCGCCCTGCTCGAAGAACTCCCGTCCCGCTTTATGCAGGCCTTCATCAGCCGTCTCTTCACCGCGTCTGAAACCGCCCGCAGTTTCCTGCTTCGCCGCCTGCCCGAATTCGGCACCACCGCGCTCAACGAAACCATCGAAGCACTCATCCGCAACGGTGCAGAAACCGAACTGACCGGACAGATTCGCGACACCGTTCGTCGTCGGGCATGCAGTCCGGCTCTGCTTCTTTGGATTCTGCGTAATGAAGAACGCGCCGCAGGCTGGCAGCTCACCGACAAGGCCGACCTCGCCTTCCAGACCATTGAACTGATCGAACAGGAACACTGCGGCGCCGCCCTGCGCGCACAGAACCAGCTCCGTGAACAGATCGAAGACAACGATTCACTCAAGAGCATCCTCGCCGCCATGAGCGACTCCCAGCGCCGCGACTTTATGCGCCGCATCAGTGATTCTCCCGCATGGAGCAAACTCGATCGCCAGTCGTTACAGGCCAAAACCATCAAGATTTGCCCCGACCTGCACGAAATCGTACTCAAGAAAACCAACGCCGCGCCAAAAGAAAAGAACCCGCGCATCACCTCACCACGCAGCTATCAGGCAAAGAAAGATCAGTTCGAGCACATCCTCAAAAAAGAAATCCCGGAAAACTCCAAAGAGATCGAACTGGCCCGCAGCTACGGCGACCTGCGCGAAAACTCCGAGTTCAAATTCGCCAAAGAAAAACAGCGCCTGCTCAGCCTGCAGGCCGAAGAACTGCAGAAAGCTCTCGACGAAGTGAAACCGACCGACTTCACCGGCTTCCCGTGCGACGTCGTCGGAATCGCCACCGGGGTTGAACTCGTTTACGCCGACGGCAACCGCGAAAACTATTACATCCTCGGCGAATGGGACCAGGACGAAACCCTGCACATCATTTCATCGCAGGCCGGCATGGCCAAAGCGCTTGCAGGAACCAAAGCCGGCAGCCGGGTTCGCGTACCGACCTCCAGCGGAATCGATGTTGAAGTCGAAGTCACCGCCGTCACCGCCCTGCCCGAACATATCCGGGCGTGGATTAACGGTTAGTCCTGTAGACGCGACGCCCTCGTCGCGTTTCCCCTACAGAGATGAACGCGACGAGGGCGTCGCGTCTACGTTTTTTTATCAAACCATAGGAGAAATCTCCCTAAGGTTTGGAATCCTGCTACACCGCTCCCTGTTCCGGTAACATTATAAAACGCCGCGTGAATCGACTTGCAGGTTATACGTTTGAAACCTTCCAAACTTCGGAATTTCGCTTAAGCCGACAGCGCAATCGCCGAGTCCTGAGCCGGAAATTTTGGCGGGGACTTTCAGATCGCGGAACTCCTGAATAATTTCCGACAGCGCGGCGTTGCAGAGGCCCATCTCTTCCATCAGCTTCTGATTCAGAATCAGCATCCGGCCCAATTGCGAAAAATCGTCAATCACCTCACCGACGCTGGCGTCCATCCGGTCGAATATCTTTTCAAAATAATCGGCGTTCAGCGCGCGGCGCTCTTCGAGATAGCGAATCACATCCGCCGTTTTCATCTTGGAGCCGGAATAAACCGCCGTCAGCTGAAATGATCCCGTCAGCGGAACAATCTCCAACGGCCTGCCCTGAGGATTCTCGAAGGGCGCGGCACGATAGGCCACCACGCCACCGAAAACGCTCGCCGCCACATCCGCGCCGGAACCGCGTCCTTGCACACGATGAATCGTCGCCAGCGAACGTTTGAATAACTCATCCTTATCGAAAGGCGGGGTCACGGCCCCCGCCCTACAATTTTCAGCCTGAATTTTTGTAGCCGAGGTCCGAGACCTCGGAAAATGCATCAGCACGGCGTGGGTTGCAACGGTGACGGCCGCAGATGAACCAAAGCCGATATCGCTCGAAAACTCCGATTCGATTTTCAGTTCGATTCCCTGCGTCAGCGGATACTGCTTCACGGCATCCAGCACGAAGCGGAAATCGGGATGATCAGCCAGTGCGCCGAGCGGCGCTTCGTAACTTCCAAGGTCTGAAACAATCCGAAGAATCCGTTTATCAATTGTTGAGAATGAAACAGTGATTCGTTTATTGATGGCGCAAACCAGCGCACGGCGGCCATGGAGTACGGCGTGTTCGCCCAGCAACATCAGGCTTCCGGGAGCGGAAGCCCAGATTGATGATTGATGATTGGTGATTGATGATTGGTTGTTCATTCCAAAATCGAAAATCTTAAATCGCCAATCATACAATTCTCGTCCCGAGAGGGTCTCCGCGCACCGGCGAAACGTTGTAGCCGTATTTGGTCGCAAGTGTGGTCGGCATAAAGTCGGCCAGCACCAGCACCACTCCGCCGCTCTGTCCGCGGATCGAACCCGCGCCGCAAATTTTCGCCGCGCCGCCCGCCGTTTCGACGTCGGCGACGAACTGCTGAACCTTTTGCGGCACGACGCCAATGCGGCAAAGCAGCCGGTGATTTTCGCGAAGCAGCGACCGCATCAGCGCGCTGTTATTTTCGCGCACCGCTTTTTCGACTTCATTGGTGACCGCTTCAAAATCATTCCAGATCAGGTCGTTCTGGAACTGCTCTTTGACCTGCACGACACATTCGCCGGTGGTCGCTTCCGGCGTGCCGGTTTCGACCAGATACATTTTCATACGCGGAAGCGGTACGGAACGGGCCGTGCCGTTCTGAAATGCGGCGCATCCGCCGTAAAGCGAAATATAAGAATCCACGCCGCTGGGATGCCCATGCTGGAGTTTTTCGGCTTCCAGACTGAACTCATAATACCACTCCGGCTTGAAGTCGACGCGCAGGTAGTGGCCGAGCGCACGCAGTTCGCTCAGTACCGATGCGGCGGACGATCCCATTCCGCTGCCTACCGGAATGCTCGACTTGAGTTTAATGACTATGCCGGTCTCAAGCGAGCGGTGCAGTCCGTCGAGCACGGTGATGAAGCCGAATTTGAAAAGATCGACCGGTTTGTGCAGCACATCGCGAATACCCATCTTGCCTTCAAGAAAAAGATGATAGTTGTAAAGCGCCCGACGCTTGAAATCCTGAAGCGCCAGCATCGTGAACGAATCGCGTTCGCTGACGCCCTGCATCTCGAAAGAAATCTGTCCGTCGTCGGAATCTTCGATGGTGGCGGTCACACTGCGGTCAATCGCCATCGCGACGGCCGGTTTTCCGTACACCACGGAATGCTCGCCGCTCAAAATCAGTTTACCTGGGGCAATGGCTTTCATCTGGCCGTATTAAATCAAATCCGGGCCTTGGCGTAAATGCGCTTATGTCCCTGCATACCGGCAAAACGGAACGGCCCGGTGCGGTACTGCGGGAACGTATGTTCGCCGCCGTCGGTCGGAATGCCGTAATGGTAAATGTCTTCGTACTGCTGGAACGTCAGCTCCGTGCGTCCGGCAAGCATCTGCCGGTGCTGGCCAGCAAACAGCGCGTCACGGTAGTTCTTCTGCACAACGCCGCTGAAAAACTCACCGACGCAGCCGGAACCGTAGCTGTAAAGCCCGATCCGTTTTCCGCCCAGATCCTCCGCCGCGTTATCGAGCAGTGAAGCCAACCCGACGTAAAGCGACGCGGAGTAACAGTTGCCCGCCTGCCTGCTGTAGATCAGCGATTCACCGATGACCTTTTTCAGTTCGTCATCCGAAGTGCCCTTCGCCAGTTTCTGGTGCGCCTTTTCGGCCATGCGGGTGAACGGAATGTGGTAGCAGAAGCGGGCGAAGTCATTCAGCGAGCGGCCGCTCTCAGCGGCGTACTGCCTCCACGACTCCAGCAACGCTTTAATGTAAACCAGCGTCGAATACTTGCCGTCCACCAGCGCCTCAGAAAGATAGTTGGGCCGCCAGAAATCCATCACATCATCGGCGTAGAATCCGGCCTCAGGATCAATCGCCAGCAGACGCGGATCGGCGGAAACCGTGAAAGCGACCGCGCCGCATCCCTGCGTCGATTCACCGGGACTGCCGAGTTCATAGCGGGCGACGTCGGAAGCGATCACCAGCACTTTGCTCTTCGGCTTCATGGCGACGAGCCCCATCGCCAACCGCAGTGCGGCGGTCGCGCTGTAGCAGGCCTGTTTCAGTTCGACCACACGACAACGCTCCGGCAGACCGAGCAGTCCGTGGACAAACATTCCGGCAGCCTTCGACTGGTCAATACCGCTTTCGGTGGCAAACAGCAGCGCCTCGACGCCATCCAGCGCGCCTTGCTGTTTCAGCGGAAAAGCCGCGCTGGCGGCCATCGTAACGACATCTTCGTCCGGCGGCGGAATCCCCATCTTCTCCTGACCGATGCCGGTATAAAATTTTTCCGAATCAATACCACGCGCCGTCGCCAGTGTCTTCAGATCGAGAAAATACTGCGAGGTGTAAAACGAAATCTGGTCGATGCCGGTTTTCATTGTTTTAACGTAGGACAGGCTTCCAGCCTGTCTATTCCCTTTTAGATTCAACATCTCCTGGACAGGCTGGAAGCCTGTCCTACTTTACAATCAACGCGTCATGGCCTTGGATTTTTTCGACACGATCCGCGCCGAGCAGAAACATCGCGGTGACAAACTCGCGCTTCAGTTTTTGAATCACGACACGGACGGCTTCTGCCGACTCCATGGCCGGATTCAGGAACGGGCGGGCCAGTCCGCAGAGCGACGCGCCGAGAATGACCGCCTTCGCCATATCCACGCCGGAGCGGATGCCGCCGGACGCAATCAATGTGACATTAAGCGGGGCGAGCTGCTTAAGAGCCATCGGAGTTGGAATGCCCCAGTCCTGAAAAAGTTCGCCGAGCGACGGATCGTTACTGCGTTCACCTTCGACGCGGCTCCATGACGTTCCACCCGAACCGGCGACGTCGATATATTTCACACCGGCATCAATCAGCAGTTCGGCATCGGCGGCGGAAATTCCCGCGCCGACTTCTTTGACGATCACCGGCACTTCGAGTCCCCGAACAATCTCGCCGATCTTTTTCTGAAGATTGGAGAAATTGGTGTCGCCGCCCGGCTGAACCGCTTCCTGCAACGGATTCAAATGCAAACAAAGCGCGTCGGCCTTTAGAATCTGCACCACGGCGCGGGCGTGCTGGAGTGTCATGTCTTCATTGAGCTGTACCGCACCGAGATTGGAAAACAGCAGCGTCGTCGGCGCGACGTGGCGAAGATCAAAACTGGATTTGGCCGTCGGCTCGGTGAAAAAGATACGCTGGGAACCGACGCCCATCGCCACGCCTTCGGCTTCGGCGGCGGCGGCGAGGTTGGTATTGATCTTCCGGAACAGCTTATCGCCGCCGCCGGTCATCGACGAAATCAGCAACGGGAACGAAAGTTTCTTGCCCATGAACTCGACCGACGGATCAATCGCCTTCAGATCAATCTCCGGCAGTGCGCGGTGCGTCAGACGGATCTCGTCGAAGTAAAACTTGCGGCGATCCATCTCGTCCTTCTGCGCGACGATCTTAACGTGCTCCACTTTCCGTTTCTCAAGTTCGCTCATGATTCTTCCCTTTCGCCCCGCAAGGTCATGCTGTTGCGGGCAATGGCAATCGCTTTGTGATATTTATCCAGCAACACCTCTTTGGAAGGCAGAATGGTAAAGTAGTCGGCTACTTTGATATTACTCTTGTGCAATTGTAACAGCTCGACATGCTCCGGATTTTTCCCCGCACACAGAATCAGTCCGATGGGTGAATTCTCACCCTCAACCGATTCGTGTTTTTCGAGCCACGCCAGATACAGCTCCATCTGGCCTTTATAGGCAGCATCAAACTCGCCAAGCTTCAAATCAATCGCCACAAGCGCCTTAAGCCGACGGTGATAAAAAAGCAAATCTAAGTAATAGTCGCGGCTGTCAATCGGGATCCGCTTCTGCCGGGCCATAAAGGCAAAGTCGCTGCCCAGCTCGGTGATAAACCGTTGCAACTCGGCGGTAATTGCCGACTCAAGGTCTTTCTCCGAATAGCTATCCTTCAAATCGAGGAAATCCAAGAAATACGGGTCGCGAAACACTAGGTCGGGGGTAATCTGACCCGTGGCACCCAGTTGCTGAAGTTCACGCTGAATGGTCTCTTCCGGCTTTTTACTGATCGCCGTACGCTCGAAAAGCATGGATTGAATGCGCTCCTCAAGCGTCCGTGTGCTCCATTTCTCAAACCTGCACATCTCAATATAAAACGTCCGCTTCAGCTCATCGTCAATCGGAAGGATGGTTCGAATATGGGTCCAGCTCAATTGTGTACGCAGTGCGTTCACAATTTGAGGATCGGGAAAAGTCTCCGCAAAGCGGAGACAATGATGTAAATGCCGCTTGCTCCAGCCTTTACCGTACTCCGCCGTCAATTGCTGCGACAAGGCGGCAACCACATGTTGTCCGTATTCCGCCCGCCGATCCTTCAGCACCTCGTCATTAAGCCGCTTGCCGACCTGCCAGTACAACAGCGTCATCGCGGCGTTAACCGTCACCGCCACCTGCTGGCGACCCTGCTCGATCAGCGATCTGATTTCGGAAAAAAGGCTCTGGCTTAGGTGCAGCTCGTTATTCATGAAATAGGATCCTTCTGCGCGACGATCTTAACGTGCTCCACTTTCCGTTTCTCAAGTTCGCTCATAAAATTCCGTTGCCTCACGGCACCCCACAGCCAAAAATACTATAAACTTCCGCTTCCTCCCGGAAGTCGATCCAACGACAACACCAGATTATTTGTCCTTAGCACATCGTACTCGAACCATTTTAGTCTCTTGTCATTTAAATCCACTTGCTCAAACTGCGTCCAGGCAGTTGGCGCAAATTTTATTCCACTATCTCTTGCCGTGGTTCCAAACCAAACAACTGACGGATAATTCCAGCGAAATTTAAACGACTTAAAATCAACATGCTCTTCTCCTAATGAAAAGCTTAGCTTGGCAATAAATCGCAATCCAGACTCGGCCAAACATTTCCGCCCTCTATCCGCAACGGTTTTTCTTTTGTCAAAAGAGCACCACTCATATTCTGCACTGGATTCTTTCTCATAAAATAAGAACCGTATGTTGTTATTCGTGCTGGTGATGAATTTGATGGCTCCGACATCAGAAGTATTTTTTACCAACACAATATATCCCTCTGGAACATGGACTTGAGACCAGCTGATGCCAAAGGCCTGAGTATTTTCCTCACCACAACCTATATCTGCGGCGAGAAATACACCTAACAATACACACCACAACCGCCATCTTAAAAATTTGACCATATTGCCTCTTTATAAACTAACTGGGGTTATATCTTCTGCACATCTTGAACTTGACGTGTTTTCAACCCTTTCTTTCCAGCTTGCGGTGAGCGGCCATGAGTTCGCCGGGATTGGTGAGCGCGGCCATGAGGGAAAGTTCGCCGCAGAGAACGGCGGCGGAGCAGATGAGGGCAAGGCGGCGGGCGTTGGCGCCCGGTTCGCGTTCTTCGCGGCAACCGAGTTTCTGCATCACTTCTTCGACGAACGGAAGTCCTTTGCCGTTGCCGACCGTGCCGACGATCAGGTTGGGAATGGTGACGGAAAACCAGAGATCGCCGTTGCGGACTTCCGCCTGCGTGACGCCCTGCGAACCTTCGATGATGTTGGCGGCATCCTGGCCGGTGGCGAGATAGAAGGCCAGCAGCATGTTGGCGTAGTGCGCGTTGGCGGAGCGCAGTCCGCCCGCCAGCATGGTGCCGATCAGGTTTTTTCGGATGTTGAGCTGGACGATTTTTTCCGGCGTGCTTTTCAGATATTTCTGAACCAGTTTTCCGGGAACGGTCAGTTCGGCAACGACATATTTGCCGCGCCCGAGAATGCCATTGACGCCGGTGGCTTTTTTGTCGGAGCAGAAGTTGCCGGAGATCGATTCGTATTTCAGCGCCGGGCAAAGTTCAAGAATACGGGTCATCAGCGCTTCGCTGGCGAAGGTGACCATGTTATGGCCGGAGGCGTCGCCAGTGGTGAACTCGAAGCGGATAAAAAGCAGGTTGCCCGCGATCTGCGAATGCATGTCGATCAGTTTGGCAAAGCGGCTGGTCGTGGCGACGACGGTTCCAAACTTCGGAAATTCTGCTTTAATTTTTTCCAGACATTGGAAAGCGACGATGGCGTCCGGCGCTTCGAATAGAACCGAACGGCTCATCCGTTCATCGATGACGACCGCTTTGATTCCGCCGGAGGCGGTAGCGACGCGCGCGCCGCGGTTGACGGAAGCGAACAGCGGCGTTTCGTAGGTCGCCAGCGGCAGTTCGGTTTCGATATCAATTTCCGGCCCGGCGATTTTGACCGGCCCGACCCATTGAAGCGGTACATTGGCAAAAGACGTACTCATGGCGGAGTTTTTAGACTGTTTGATGCCGAAGCGAAAGATTTTTCGGGCTTCTCAAACAGGTTCTGCCATCACCAGCGACTATTTCCAACGGTTTATTTTTTTCAGAACCGCCGCGCCATGCTCTTCTGACTCAATTCCGCAGACTCCCATCCAGACCCCTTCGGGACGAAGATTTTCGATCAGCACATCCAGATGCTGCGGGTACACATGAAAAAGTTGAACTCCTTTTCCAGCGGCCTGAACTTTCTTAAAGACACCGATCCAGTCCGTCACTTCGCCGCGTCCGGCGCCCCACACCCATTGAATCGCGTTTAGCGTTTTGATTTCCAGCAGGCGGTCCAGATGTCGCAAGCTGCCGACTCCGTCCAAATGGTAGATTGAGGCGTCGAAGTAATTGCACTCTTCCCGAAGTCCCTCGAGAAAAAATTCGTTAAACTGTTCCGGGCTGATCATGTAGGAAAAATCGTTGGACGGCACATGCCACCGGCGGGTGGACACGATTCCCGGCCAGCCGGTACAGGCCTGTCCGGCGGAACTCAGCTTTTTGTAGTAGTGCTCATACGTTTTGAAAAAATCAGCGGTGACCTTTTTCAGCTCTTTCTTCACGGCATCCGGGTCGTCAAACAGATCAATGGCCAAATTCTGCGGTCCGCGAAATCCAACGAGGCAGTCCGCTCCAGGATGGAGGTCCGGCCAGCCGGTGTAAAAGGTGTTCTTCCCGGCTTCGATGTACGCCGCATAGAGCTCTTCCATTTTTTCCCAGTATGGATTCTCGCCGGACAGTTTCAATCCATCCGCATCCGCCCAATCGTTCAGGAACGGCTTGATGTATGACGTACTGGCTTCAAAAATAATTTCACCGCCGTAAATTGCCGGGAAAAAGTCCGGACCGAGATTCGGAAAAGCACAAGGTAACGCATCTCCCATATACACTCTATTTTGCGCGATCCTCTTTGCCTGTTGGGCCCGGAACTCCGCGTCCATCCACCAATCTTTACAGGTTGCATGATGGCTCACAGGAAGGGGAATTTCTTCCTTTTTTTGGCAGCTCATCGTCACACAGGCTCTATCCAAAATTTCACAGTCCCAAAACGCATCCTGACGTTTCAAGCGCATCTCCAAGTCATCAATTCCGTCAATCGACATCAGCTCCATAGGGCACTCCTGCTATTAATTTTGTTTCACCAATACAACTGGCGACAACTAGAAATCGCATACGTTAATCATGTTATATTGGTTGAAGCGACAGGATTTATGTTTTACAGATATGGATAAATGATACAGAGAACGACAGACACATTCGACCAGCAGATCCATCCTGCAGGAAGTCCGTTCCCTGCCGATGCCGATGTTTTCCTAACCACGCTGGCGACCTTTCAGAGCCTTGGGAACTTTAAGTGGGAACAGGTCGCAGCAATCACAGCCATTCATGCCGTGCTGGAAGGAGAAGGAACCGTTCTGCACAACGGAATCGCCTATGAAGCAAAGCGCGGCGACCTGTTCATCTTCCGCAAGGGCGAGCACTACCATTATTACGACCATCCGGAAAAGCCGTGGAACTACATCTATATCTTAATTTCTGGAAGCCGCCTTGATGCGCTTTTGGAACAAATCGGTCTAACGGCAGATCAGCCGATTTTAAACGTGTCAGACTTCGACCGATTCTGGATCAAGTTGAACATTCTGAAGCAGGAGTTCGAGAAAGAAGCCGTCTCCGGAATATCCGCCGTACGTGCCGGATGGGAGCTTCTCGAATTGCTGAAAGAACGCTGCGAACGTCATACGCCGTCTCTAAAACGTGATGTCACTGAAACCGCTCGGCAGATCATCAAATTTAATCCACAGACCGTTACTAACGTAAACACGCTGGCCGATGCGTTGCAGGTCAGCCGAGTCACCCTGTTCAGAAGTTTTAAAAAGCGCTACGGAATTTCGATCAAAGAATATATCGAGCAGGTTCGGTTCGAGCGGATTCAGACGCTACTTAAAGCGTCATCTCTTCCGATCAGCGATATTGCCCGTATGGGCGGATTCACAGATCCTCTGTATTTCAGCCGGGCATTCCGGAAACGCTACGGCGTTCCGCCCGCTCAGTGGAGATCAATGGATCGTACCTCGGCTCAAGCTTCGTCGAAAAGCCAAGTGGAAAGGTAGCGCTCGCCGCTGTCACAAATGACGGTGACGATCAGCTTACCTTCATTCTCCGGTCGTTTAGCCAGTTGAAGCGCGGCCCAGACATTGCCGCCAGCAGAAATTCCGCAAAGGATTCCTTCTTCTTTGGCAAGGCGCCGCGCGGTTGCTCCGGCATCGGCGGAGCTGATCAGCATCACTTCGTCGATCAGTTTGGTGTCGAGGTTGGTCGGTATAAAACCCGCGCCGATTCCCTGAATTTTGTGCGGACCCGGTTTGCCGCCGGAAATGACAGGCGAGTCAGTCGGCTCAACAGCAACCACCTTAACGGAGGCTTTGCGCTTCTTGAGCGCACTGCCGACACCGGTGAGCGTTCCGCCGGTTCCGACTCCCGCGACGAACAGATCAACGGAGCCGTCGGTGTCGTTCCAGATTTCAACCGCTGTAGTCTGGCGATGGATTTCGGGATTGGCGGCGTTGTCAAACTGCTGCGGCATGTATGCGTCTGGCAGTGTTCCGACCAGCGCTTCCGCTTTTTTGATCGCTCCCGGCATACCTTCTGAGCCGGGCGTGAGAATCAACTCCGCGCCAAGCGCGGCGAGCAGTTTGCGCCGCTCGATGCTCATGGTTTCCGGCATGGTGAGAATCAGTTTGTAGCCTTTGGCGGCGGCGGCGAAGGCCAGCGCGATGCCGGTGTTGCCGCTGGTCGGCTCAACGATGGTTGCTCCGGGTTTCAGATCACCGTTTTTTTCCGCCGCTTCGATCATCGCAATACCGATACGGTCTTTGACGCTGCCAAGCGGATTGCGTGATTCCAGTTTTACCGCCACGGTTGCCTTGAGTCCTGCGGCAAGACGGTTCAACCGAATTAGCGGCGTTCCGCCGATGGTCTGCGTTATGCTGTCGTAAATTTTCATTTTAAAATTCCTCGCTTAGATGCTGTAACTGGCGGCGCGGTTTTTCATTAGATCCGCTTCTTTGTTGAGCAGGTCTTTGAGCGTGATTTTTGAGAAATAGGCTTCAAGAACCTGTGAGGCACCTTCCCAAACCGGACGGGTTACGCAAAGGTTTTTGTCACGACCTTTACAGTCATTACGGGCGCAGTCCACCAGCGACATTTCGCCTTCGGAAGCGCGGAGAATGTCATACACCGTGATTTTGGCAGGGTCTTTGGCGAGCACGAACCCGCCTTTGACGCCGCGCAGACCAATCACCAGTCCTTCGTTTTTGAGAGGAACGATGATCTGTTCAATATAGTCGGCAGAGATGCATTCCTCCGCAGCAACAATCTTTTTGGAAACCGGCCCGTTTTTCTGATAGCGGGCGATACCGAGCAAAATACGAACCGCGTACCGACCCTTGGTTGACATTTTCATAATCCACCCTCCGAGTTAAACTAACAAATCATTATCAGATTTACGGGTTTTAATTAATTAGCACCTTATAAGTCAACTTTAAAAACCGGACGGTCTGTCCGATATTCCATGCAAAGGATTGCCATTCGGCGTCAAATCGGGCAGAAAAATAACTGCCTTTAAGGAATTACTATGAGCAGCAACTTTATTCATGAGATCATTGATGCGGATTTAGCCTCTGGAAAACACTCGGAGATCGTCACCCGCTTCCCGCCGGAACCAAACGGCTATTTGCATATCGGCCACGCCAAAGCCATCTGCCTCGACTTCGGCACCGCCTTGAAATACGGCGGACGCTGTCACCTGCGTTTCGACGACACCAACCCGACCGCCGAAGATACTGAATACGTCGAGGCGATTGAAAACGATGTCCGCTGGCTCGGCTTCGACTGGGGCAAAAACCTTTTTTGGGCATCCGACTATTTCGACCGCATGTATGAATGCGCCGTCGAACTGATCAAGCTCGGCAAGGCCTACGTCTGCGATTTGAGCGTCGATGCTTTCAAGGAATACCGCGGCGTGCCGCACCTGCCCGGCAAAGAACCGGCGGGCCGCAGCCGCTCCATCGAAGAAAACATCGACCTCTTCAATCGGATGAAAAACGGCGAATTCGCCGACGGCACCTACGTTCTGCGTGCCAAGATCGACATGGCCTCACCGAACCTGCACATGCGCGACCCGGCCATCTACCGCATCAAACACGCCAGCCACCACAACACCGGTGACAAATGGTGCATCTATCCGATGTACGACTTCGCCCATTGCCTCGAAGATTCCATCGAAGGCGTCACCCACTCGCTCTGCACGCTCGAATTTGAAGTCCACCGCCCGCTCTACGACTGGATTCTCGAAACGCTCGAACTCTACCAGCCGCACCAGTACGAATTCGCCCGCCTCAACCTCACTTACACCATCATGAGCAAACGCAAGCTGCTCGAACTGGTAAAAGAAAATCTCGTAAACGGCTGGGACGATCCGCGCATGCCGACCGTTTGCGGCATGCGCCGCCGCGGCTACACGCCCGAGGCCATCCGCGCCTTCTGCACCGAAATCGGCATCACCAAAACCGAAAGCCTTACCGACGTCGCCCTGCTCGAACACCATGTCCGCAGCGACCTCAACGAAATCGCGCCGCGCCGCATGGCCGTACTCGATCCGCTTAAAGTCGTCATCACCAGCTATCCCGCCGGACAGACCGAAGAATTCGAACTGCCCAACCATCCGAACAAACCGGAAATGGGCATTCGCACGGTTCCGTTCAGCCGTGAGATTTACATCGAGCGCGAGGACTTCATGGAAGAGCCAGCGAAAAAATTCTTCCGCCTCGCCCCCGGCACCGAAGTCCGCCTGCGCGGCGCTTATCTGGTGACTTGCACAAACGTCGTCAAAGACGGTTCCGGCAACATCACCGAACTACACTGTTCACACGACCCTGAATCCAAAGGCGGCAATGCGCCTGACGGACGAAAAGTCAAAGGCACCATCCACTGGGTTTCCGCCGTACACGGCATCAAAGCCGAAGTACGCCTCTACGATCGCCTGTTCACCAGTGAAAATCCCGCCGCCGAAGAAGCTGATTTCAAAGAATATCTGAACCCCGATTCACTCAAAGTGATTACCGGCTTCATTGAACCCGGCCTGGCGGCGGCGAAGGCCGGCGAAAAATTCCAATTTGAACGCATCGGCTACTTCTGCGCCGACATCGACACCGATTCAGTGAAGCCCGTATTCAACCGCACCGTCGGCCTGCGCGAATCTTCGACCAAACAGGCATAAAAAAGCGCCCCGGAATTCCGGAGCGCGTTCTTCCAACGTTTGGAACCAGATTAGACGCGACCGAAGAAGCGGCGGTATCCGGCGATCAGCAGACCGCCCAGCCCGATCATCAGTGCGCTCGCCGGCTCGGGAATGGCAGCCCCATATTCCACCATGTATTCGCCGCAAGTTCCCGATTGTGTCCTGAGATTGCTCCCGTAGCCGCTGCCGGTTATTGCGACGCCGACATTACCATCAGGCTGTCCGGACGCCCATGGACTGGTCGACCACCCCGAGAAGTCAACCGTTCCTTCTCCATTGACCCAGACGTAATCGCTACCAACTTTATGAGCGCCGACCCAGCTGATATTCCAAGCACCAAGAGCCGACATGGATTTAACGAAATTAAATTCCGCCTCTGAATTCAACGTTGCCAAATGGCCTATGTATCCGCTGTAGCTCAGGCTCTCTGCCGCCGTTTTTGCCTGATCCCACGTTCCGTTTGAACCGATTAGCTCGTAATAATGCCCGCCCCACTCAACCGGAGCCGCTTGCGCCGCAACGCAAACTGTTGCGACCGAGACCGTAATAATCCATTGGCTGATTTTCATTTTTTTCCTTTCGTTTTCGACCGGGCGGCCTTTGCAATAT
This sequence comes from Kiritimatiellaceae bacterium, assembly GCA_013141415.1. Classification (NCBI taxonomy): domain Bacteria; kingdom Pseudomonadati; phylum Kiritimatiellota; class Kiritimatiellia; order Kiritimatiellales; family Kiritimatiellaceae; species Kiritimatiellaceae bacterium. The sequence continues at coordinate 122,513 of JABFQY010000005.1, read as the reverse complement.
CCGCACGGCATGCCCGCATTTTCCTCTCCCTTCGCAAAAACCAAAGTTTTTATAGAAAATAAACTCCCTGATTGTTCTGTAATGAGCCTCCCGACAAGCCGTCCAGCGACGAAAGCGTGAAGCTTTGTTTTCAACAAGTTGGAAACGTGTTAAACACATCGCCGATGTCTGAAAAAACTATTCTTCATATCGACATGGACGCCTTTTTCGCGGCGGTCGAGGTGCACGACCATCCCGAACTGAAGGGCAAACCGGTCGTGATCGGTTCGCCGCCGGACAAGCGCGGCGTGGTTTCAACCTGCTCCTACGAGGCACGCAAATTCGGCATCCATTCCGCCATGCCGTCGCGCACTGCCTTCAAACTCTGCCCACACGCCGTCTTTCTGCCGCCGAATATGAAGCGCTACCACGAAGTATCGGGACAGATCATGGAAATCTTCCGGCGCTTCACGCCGCTGGTCGAACCGCTCTCATCCGACGAAGCGTTCCTCGACGTCACCGGTGCGCGCTATCTTTTCGGCGACGGCCCAGCCATCGCCAAAAAAATTAAAACCGCCGTACTGCAAGAAACCGGGCTGACCTGCTCCGTCGGCGTTGCCTCCAATATGTTCCTCGCCAAAATCGCCAGCGATCTCAATAAACCTGACGGGCTCACCGTCGTTCCGGCTTCGGAAAAACTCATCGCCGCATTCCTCGCGCCGTTACCGGTTAAACGGATGTGGGGCGCCGGTAAAAAGACGCAGGCAATTCTGGACGCGCACAAGATCCGTACCATCGGCGATCTCCAAACCGTCGCACCGGAAAAGCTCGCCGCATGGATCGGTGACAATTCCGCCGCGAGTTTCCTGAGGCTGGCGTTCGGCATGGATGACCGCGAACTCACGACGGACAGCGAAGAGAAAAGTATCTCCAACGAAATTACCTTCGACAAAGATCAGTGCGATGCCGGAGTGGTCGAAGCCGCCCTGCTCGATCTGGCTGATAAAGTCGGCACGCGACTGCGCCGTGCCGGTTATTATGCCGCTACCGCGCAGATCAAACTTCGCTGGACCGATTTCTCCACCATTACCCGCCAGCGGCGGCTTGATCCGCCTTGCTGCGACGACATCACTCTGCGCGACACCGCGCTCGAACTGTTCCGGAAAGAAAGTCTGCACAGCGCCGTGCGACTGATCGGCTTCGGCGTCAGCGGACTGCGCCGTACCGCCGACGCTCCGCAACTTGATCTATTCAAAAGCCCGAACAAACAAACATCCACAAAACGTGAAGGTCTCAGTCGCGCCGTTGACCGCATCCGCGAAAGGTTTGGACGAGCCAGCATTCACCGCGGTTCCAGCATGAAAAATAAAAATCGCTAACCACGGAATACACCGAAAACACGGAACAAATGAATGTACATACTTCTGTGTATTCAGTGTATTCCGTGGTTAAAATCTCCGCCGCATGAATCCATCACCCCTCATTTGCCCAGCCTGCGAAAAAACTCTGACATGGAGCGGGCGGGAGTGTCGCTGTGAAAACGGCCACACCTTCGATCCGGCAAAAGAGGGCTACCTGAATCTGTTGCTCAGCCACCAGCGGCGCTCCAGCCATCCCGGCGACGACGACAATATGATTCAGGCGCGCCGCCGTTTCCTCGATTCCGGCGCCTTTGATCCCCTCACCGGCTTGATCCGTCAATCAGCAATCCTCAATCCACAATCGACAATTCTCGACTGCGGCTGCGGCGAAGGTCATTTCCTCGGCGCACTGAGCGAGTCTCGCGATGGACAATTTTTCGGCGTGGATATTTCAAAAGAAGCTATCCGGTGCGCGGCCAAGCGGTACAAAAAGGCAAAGTGGATTGTCGCCAACGGAATGCGCAAACTGCCGTTCGCCGATCACTCAATGGATGTCATTCTCAGCGTTCTCGCTCCGCGTAATCCGGACGAATTCGTCCGTGTACTAAAACCCGATGGCGCACTGATTCTCGGCGTACCCGGCCCGAACCATTTGATTGAACTGCGTTCGCAGCTGACGGCCAATGCCGGTGACTTCGAAAAAAAAGCCGATGAGGCCGCCGCCAAATGCGCGCCGCACTTCAAGGAAACGCACCGGGAACTGTTGAGCTATCAGCAGACACTCGACGCGGCGCAACTCGCCGATCTGATCCAGATGACGCCGATCTTCTGGTGCTCCGGCCCGGAAGCAAAAGCTAGCGTGCAGCGGCTCGATCAACTGACGGTCACCGTCAGCTTCACCCTGCTTACACTGCAACGTCCAACATGAAAAAAGGCGCTCCGGAATATCCGAAGCGCCTTTTCTCTTTGAATCGTCAGCGGATTAAATCGTCGGAGCGTTGGCGAGCAGATATTTCTCCGCCTCAGGACTCCAGAGTCCGTTATGCTTTTCAACAATCGTCGCCAGCTTTTTGCAGAGCGGGCAGTTTTTGTCTTTCAGTTCCGCCAGTGCGGTCAGCGGCATCGAAATACCGGTGTAGATCAACTTCTTGCCGCCGGGAATCTTCGGCAGGTTGAGCGTGGTTTCGATAACGGCATCCAGTCCGCCGACGTGCGTAATCATAGTCGATGGATTCAAGTCTCCGGCCTCCATCATCTTCAACGCTTCAAGCATGTCGTCGGTATTCCCTCCGGTGGTTCCGACCAGATGGGTCGCTGCATAGTGAACGCGGAAGAAATTGAAGCCAGCGGAAAATTCCGGATCGGTCGGGCCGGCAAAGAAATTCAGGCAACCGTCGAAGGCCAGAATTTTATCGCCCTGCTCTACGACCGGTTTGACCGGCGCGTAAACAAACACATCGTTGAATCCGGCGCCGTTCGGGGTCAGCGACTTGAGATAGTCGGTTCCATGTCCCTCTTCCGCTGTATTCACATAGAGCAGTTTCACGCCGTTTTTCGCAGCCTCTTCCACCGTGTAGATGGATGCCGCCCGCTGAAGCCGGGTGGTGTCGATGTCGGTTACCACCACGAGAGCGGGTTTCCGGTCGCAATGAATCGCATAATCAATCGCGCCCAAACCCATCGGGCCGACGCCAGCCAGAATCGCCACGGCGCCGCCTTCTACAATTCCCATATTATGAACATAGGTTCCGGGCTTGGTGTGATAATTGGCGTGGTATGCGCCGACGATACAGGAAACCGGTTCCGCCAGCGATCCGTGATAATACGCTTCGCCGTTGAACGGCAGCAGACAATTCATTTCCATCACCTCGTTCGGAATAATGATCGTCTGTGCATCGCCGCCGACGTGCGGATAAGAATAGCCGGGAGCAGACAGCAGTCCAGCCGGGCCGTGCGGATAGTTTATTGCAGGCTGAATAGAAAATTTCTGACCGACCTTAAACTGTCCGGCCCACTTGGATCCGACCTCCAGAATTTCGCCGCAGAACTCATGACCGATGATGACCGGGTTCGTTGCAATATCTTTCGGTACGCGCTGATGGCGCGAACCCTGACCCGCTTCTTTATAGGAGGACATGCAGATAGAGTCGGAAACCACCCGCGCCAGAATTTCATTATCCTTGATCGGCGGAAGATCAAATTCTTCGAGTCTCAGATCTTTTTCGCCGTATAAACGTACTGCTTTGGTTTTCATGATTGCTCCTTGTTTTAAAAATCAGTTCAACATCACCTGTCCACCGGTCACAGGAATTGCCTGTCCCGTTTCATACTTCTGCTCCACAGAGTAAAGAATCGCTTTGGTTACGTCGTCGCCGAAACAGCCGCGGTTCATCGGAACCTGTTTTTCATAAAACCGGCGGACATCGACCACCGTTTTCGCACCCGGCACCTTGCCGGTATTCAGATACTGAACAAACAGCCCTCGCTCCGGATCGCTCCAGAGCGGCCCGTCAAAAAAGTTGCCGGGGCAAACGGTGTTGACCTTGATGTTATCGGTCACCAACTCTTTGGCGAAGCTCTGCACGAGGCCGACGGAACCGAATTTCGAACCGGCATAAGCGCCGTTCTTGTTGGAGCCTTCCAGCGCCGACTTAGAGCTGATCGTCACGATGTCGGTGAAATATTTCCCGGTCGGCTTATTCATCGCCGCCATCACCGGCGCGGCATGTTTGGTGCAAAGAAAAAAGCCGATATAGTTCACGTCGGTGACAAACCGGAAATCTTTGAGCGTCATTTCTTTGACGCTGCCGGCCTTCAGCACACCGGCGTTGCTGACGAACAGATCGATGCCTCCGACGGTCAGAACAATTTGATCCACCATCGCTTTAACGGAATCTTCATCGGTCACATTCACGGCAACGCCGAAGGCGACCGTGCGTCCGGCTTCGGCATTAAGATTCGCAGCGAGCTTCTTCGCACCGTCCGCATTCATGTCGGCAATAAAAACGAGCGCACCGTTTTTGATCAGCTCGCGGACGATTCCTTCGCCGAAGCCCTGCGCGCCGCCGGTCACTATGCAGACCTTATTATTCACCACGGCCGCGCGGCCGGTCGCTTTCCGAGCATTGGAAGTTCCGGTGACCGCATCGTCGTAATCTTCGCCGAGCAGAAAAGCGCCAACACCTTCGACGCTCACCGAGCGCATTCCGGGCTTAAACTGCGCCGTCAGATTTTCGGCGGAGCATTTCAGCTCTGCATTTCCAATGCAGTCTTTAAAGACGACGATATTGCCTTTTTCTCCGTCAAAGGTCAGGCCGCGCAACAGCGGGGAAATTTCAAGTGCGTTCATATCAGTTCGATCGCCCTTTCCGGTTGGGTGTGGTCAATTCGCATTCCAATGTCTGCATATTTCGCGATGCGTTTTTCCAAAGGCTGGGCAGCCAGCGGATTCTGCGGATTAAAAATCCCAAGCTGCGGATTTTCCGCCGCCAGTTTTTCATGCGCAATGAGCGCCCACGCCGCATCCACCAAATGGCGAAATTCCGGCTCAAGTAGAATCGGGCAGTTGAACTCCTGCCGCGAGCTGTTGATGTCCACGCCGCTGATTTCCATCAGGCCATTTGCCTGACAGAGTTTCTGCAAACGAAGCAACTGCGGCTTGGTGTTGCGCGGCGGCATGTAGGTGATCGCCTTGAAGCCGATCTTTTTCAGCTCCGGCACTAACTCGTCGAGATAGTCGTCCTCAAATTTTTCAGCCTTCTTGTCGCCGGTCGGCGATTCGCCAACGTCGCCCAGATAGGCGTAAGCCGGAATCGCGCCGATGTCGTTAGCGAATTTGACGGCATTGACGACGTTGATGCATTCGTCTTTATCGGACAGGATGAAAAACTCCGGAACCAGCGCCGATTTGAACACGCCGAGCAGGTCATAAGCGTAATGCGGGTTGTTCATATCCAGCAGAACCGTTTTCAATTTTTCAGGCATTGGAATTTTCATCTGCTGTTCGACAAAATCGATCAACTTCTGCCCTTTGCCATACGCCGCGATCAGTTTCAGCGACAGCGCATAAAGAATGTGGCGCTCGGTAATCGACCCGCCGTTGGCCGCTTCGGAAATCGCCATCACGTCCGCGTCGAAATCGAGTTGCGGTGCGCCGAGTTTCGCCAGCTTCGCGTTGAGCAACCCAACTTCTTTCCGATCACGGGCGATCCGCGCGTCGTGAATCGGTTTCAGGAATTTCTCGACCGCTTTTAACTGCGTGCGCGGAATGCCGTGAAAAGCGATATAGCTGACGTTCGGTTCGTCCGGATTGTTGGTCTTGCGCCCTTCCACCAACGTGCCATCCATGTTGACGCGGATTTCGCAACCGGCGGTGGCGGCAATGCCGACCGCCTTGGCCGCATCTAGAAACTCTTCGCAACCGGAAACCGAATCATGATCCATAATTCCGACCGTACCCAACCCTGCCTCTTTCGCCTTGGCGGGAATTTCCGCCGGAGCGTAAGGGCTGAACGAGTAAGTCGAATGAACGTGATTATTGATTTCCTGCATTCGCTTACACTCCTTTGCGGGCAACGCGCAGCATTTCGCCGGTGGTGTAGTTGTTTTTCACGACATGGCCCGGCAGCGGCAGAATGCGCTGATGAATCGCATCGATCATCCAGTCGGGCTGCGGATAATAATCCGTTTCCATTTCGGCGGCGGGCGAAATCCAGTTCTTGGCGCCGACAACAACCGGCGGAGCGTCGAGGTGGTCGAAGCAAAGCTGCGAAATATTGTTGGCGATGTTGTGCAGCGCGCTTCCGCGCTCCACAGAGTCCGACGCCAGCAGCACGCGGCCGGTCTTCTTCACCGACGCCACGATCTTGTCGTAGTTAAGCGGGTTGACGAAGCGCAGGTCGATCACTTCAGCTTCCAGGCCGTACTTGGCCTTCAGCGCGTCAGCGGCCTTGATGCCGGTGTAAAGCACCGGACCGACCGTGATGATCGTCAGGTCTTTACCTTCGCGACGAACAGCCGGTTCGCCTTCCGGCGTTTCGTAGTAGCCTTCCGGTACGCCGCTCTTCTCGAACATTTCGCCGATGCCGTAGGTCTTCTGCGATTCAAAGAAGATAACGGGGTCGGTTCCGGCCAGCGCGAGGTTGAGCATACCCTTTGCGTCGTAGGTCGTGGCGGGATAGTAAACCTTCAGGCCGGGAATGTGATTAACCATCGCGGTCCAGTCCTGCGAATGCTGCGCGCCGTATTTGTTACCGACAGAAATACGCAGAACCAGCGGCATCTTCAAGATACCGGCGGACATCGACTGCCATTTGGAAATCTGGTTGAAAATTTCGTCACCGGCGCGGCCCATGAAGTCGCAATACATCAGCTCGACGCAGACGCGGCCGCCGCTCAGCGCGTAACCGCAGGCGGAACCGACAATCGCGCCTTCGGAAATCGGCGAGTTGAACAGACGGTGATACGGAATCGCTTCGGTCAAACCATTGTAACAAGCGAACGCTCCGCCCCAGTCACGGTTTTCTTCACCGTACGCAATCATCGTCGGATCGGTGTAGAAACGGTGAATCATCGCTTCAAAAATGCCGTCGCGGTAGGTGTACAGTTTGTTGGCCCCGATCGGCTTGCCGTCGGCGTCGAACGCATAGCGGGCTTTGCCGGCCAGCTTCTTGACGCGCGGATTCTCTTCCATCGGCATCAGAACGTCCGGCTTGCGGTCGTCGAATTTTTCAACCTTGCCGTTGGAGTACATCACACCTTCGATGATGTTGATATCGGTGTACGGCGAAACGGTTTTGTCGGTGGCCAGTTTGAGCGTCTTGGTGACCTTGGCAACAACCGTTGCTTTCAGCGCGGCAGCATCATCGGCGGTCAGTGCGCCGTTGCTGATCAGGTATTCACCGAACAGCTTGACGCAGTCGTTGGCTTCCCACGCTTCGATTTCTTCCTTGGAGCGGTAGGAGGAAGCATCGGACGGTGAGTGACCGGAGATGCGGTAGGTGACGACGTCGAGCAGCGCCGGGCCTTTGCCTTCGAGCAGAATATTTTTCTGCCGTTCAGTGGCGTCGGCAACGGCCAGCGGATTGTAGCCGTCCACGCGCTCGGCGTGCATCTGCTCCGGATTAATCCCGGCGCCGATGCGCGCGACCATGCCGTAGCCCATCGTTTCGCCGGCGGTCTGTCCGCCCATGCCGTAGTGGTTGTTCATGATGTTGAACAGCACCGGCGGCGCACCGAAGCTCTTGTCCCACAGCGTGCGGTACTGATCCATCGCGGCCATCCAGAAACCTTCCCAGACCGGGCCGCAACCGAGCGACGCGTCGCCGATGTTAGCGATGACGATGCCGGGCTTGCGGTTGATCAGCTTGAAGAGTGCCGAGCCGACAGAAACGTCGCCGGAGCCGCCGACAAGCGCGTTGTTCGGCATAGAGCCAAACGGAATAAAGAACGCGTGCATCGATCCGCCGAGACCTTTATTGAAACCGTTCTGGCGGGCGAAAATTTCAGCCAGCGTTCCGTAGAGTACGAAATCTTCGGCGAGATCCTTGACGCTCTTGTGCGAGCCGTCTTTCACCGGCTTCACCGTGGCGCCGCCGAAAAAATCATCCATGATTTTGGTAAGCTGAGCGTCATCGAGCTGGTAAACCGCCGAGAGACACTTGGCGAGAATTTCGCCGTGCGAGCGGTGCGAGCCGAAGATGTAGTCTTCGGTAGTGAGGTGAACCGCCTGACCGACAGCGGCCGCTTCCTGACCGATCGAAAGATGCGCCGGACCGGGATGGTTGTATTCGATTCCCGCGTACGAGCCCTGCACCTTGATTTGGTTGAGCATGGTTTCAAATTCGCGGACAACCAGCATGTCGTAGTACATCTTTTTCAGACGCTCGACGCCGTACTTTTTCACTTCCTTCTTATAGTCCGGTTTGTACTGGTTGACCGGAATCGGCTTGAAAGTGATTTCGCCCGCTTTGCGGACTTCTTTGGGACAAACATTCTGAATCTTGGGCATGGTTTTACTCCTTTTAAATATCGAATATTGAACAGGGAATTTCGAATTACGAAGTTCGGTTCATATTCGCCTTTGCGGTTTTAATACTGGTTACAAAAATTGAAATCAGCTCATTGGTTTCATCGATAAGCGCTTGAAGCTTTTCTTCACTGAACATCTCGGAACGAATAATAATCCTCAGACAGATGCGAGTCTCCCGAAGCTCTTTCAGACAGATTCTCATCTTGTGAACAAAATCCTTACGGGATTCAGCACCTTGCGCTTCCCCGTAATTCAAAGCCGGCGAAGTACCGCTGCGCGTCAGTTGTCCGGACAGATGCAGACCTGCCTGCGTGTTCGGCAAGGAATTCGCAACCTTGATGCAACGTGCCGCAAAATCAATCAGCCGTTCTTCAAGGTCAAACTTTTCTTCCTTCGACATTCAATATTCCTTGTTCAATATTCTGCGTTTTACAGTGCAAACATGGTATCGCGAATCACTTCGCCGACCGTCGGATGCGGGAAAACAATTTCGCGGATGTCTTTCACCCGCAGCTCGGCTTCGATCATCACCGCCGCGCCGTAAATCATTTCGGAACAGCCTGCGCCGACCATGTGAACGCCGAGCAGTACGTCGGTATCGGCGTCTTTGATGACTTTGACGGAGCCGGGGCCGCGCTTGCCGTTTTCGGCGAGGAAGCGCCCGCTCATCGTCAGCGGCAGTGAAGCGGTTTTGACTTTGTGCCCGGCGGCCTGCGCCTGTTCTTCGGTATAACCGCAACCGGCCACTTCGGGCATGGAATAAACGGCCCACGGAATCGCGTTCATACGGAAACGGTCGCGCTGTCCGCAGATCGTGTTGAGCGCTACTTCGCCCATGCGGGTCGCGGAGTGCGCCAGCTGCGATTTACCGGTCACGTCGCCGATGGCGTAAACGTTCGGCAGATTGGTTCGCTGCTGTTCGTCCACCTTGATGCCGCGCCGGTCGAAATCGAGCTTCGCTTCTTCAAAGCCCATACCGGCCAGATTCGGAACGCGGCCGACCGACATCAGCACAATGTCCGCCTGAATGGAGTTCGATTCGCCTTTAGCGTTTGTGTATTTCACATCGTGGCCGTCAATCGCCGTGACTTTGCAGCCGAGATTGAATTCCACTTTGCCTTTGAGCGCTTTGCGGAATTCCTTGGCCTGAGCGCGATCCATGAACGGAATAATTTCTTCAAGCATTTCGATGACGTCGACTTTGACGCCGAGACTGCTGAAGAAGCTGGCGAACTCGACACCGATCACGCCGCCGCCGATGACGGTCAGTGTTTTCGGCATTTCGGTGATGTTCAGAATTTCCGTGCTGGTCATCACGTGCGGCTGCTTCGCGCCGGGAATCGGCGGAACAAACGGCGATGAACCGGTAGCGATCACCACGTCGGTGCCTTCGTAAATTTTGTCGCCAACCTGCACCTTGCGCGGGCCGAGGAGCTTCGCGCTGCCGGTCACCACGGTGACCTTGTTCTTCTTCATCATGAAGCCGATGCCGCCGCGCAGTGTTTCGATCACTTCTTTTTTCCAGGCCATCGCCTTGGTGATGTCGAATTTGACTTCGCCGGTGGTCACGCCGAATTCCGGCGCTTCCTTGGCGTGGACATAATGCTTGGCGGAGTTGAGTAGCGTCTTGGTCGGAATACAGCCGCAGTTCAGGCAGACGCCGCCGAGATGTTCTTTTTCAACCAGCAGAACTTTCTTGCCGAGGTGTCCGGCGCGCTCAGCCATGACGTACCCGCCGGGGCCCGCGCCGATGATGATGATGTCAAATTCAGCTGACGCTGAATTTTCAGGAGTCAGGAGTCGGGGAGCAGGAGTCGGCGTTTTGATTTCAACCTTCGGCGTTTCAACCGGCTTACTGACTTCTGATTCCTGACTCCTGACTCCTGCCGTTGCGGGGCGCAGCCCCGAAACATCCTCGCCGGGAGCGCCGATGGCGGCAATGACTTTAAGAACGGGTACGTCCGCGCCCTCTGCATAAAAAATTCCGAGAACCGTTCCCGCCGCCGGAGCAGGAACTTCAAACGTCGCTTTGTCGGTTTCGACTTCGCACAGCGCCTGACCTGCGACAACGGTATCGCCTTCTTTAACTTTCCAGCCGGCGATGATGCAGGACTCAACGGATTGTCCCTGCCGCGGCATTAAAATTTCTGTAGCCATAAATGTCTCCTTAAAATTTCAGACCGGCAAGCGTGTCGCGCATAGCGGCGAGGAAGCGTCCGGCGGGAGCTCCGTCAGTTGCGCAGTGGTTAAAGGTGATTGAAAGTCCCATGTGCGGAATGAAGCCGACTCCGCCCTCTTTATTCATCACCGGCTTGGGCTGCACGGAGCAGATACCGAGAATACCGACTTCCGGCGCGTTCAGCACCGGCGTGAACATTTCAATGCCCGCCGCGCCGAGGTTGGTGACCGTAAACGTTCCGCCTTTGAGCGCATCAGGATCAACCGTTCCTTTGATACAGGCCGAGCCAAGCCGCTTGGCTTCCGCAGCGATCTCTTCGAGCGAAAGTTTATTAGCGAAGCGGATAACCGGCACCATCAGGCCGCGCGGTGTATCGACCGCAAAACCGAGATGGACGTTTTCGAACTGCACCATTTTGCTACCGAGCCAGTAGGCGTTGAGTTCGGGAAAGTTAACCAGCGTCTGTGCGACAGCATAGAGCACCAGATCGTTGATGGTGATTCCGGCTTTGTCGGTAGAATCCTTGAACTGTTTGCGGGCTGCAAGAATCGCGCGCGCATCCGCCGACGTGTGCATGGTGAGCTGCGCAGTCGTCTGCATGGAGTTGAGCATCCGGCCGGCGACAAGTTTTCGTACACCTTTGACCGCAATTTCTTTCAGCGCACCCATCTGTTCAGCGCTATAGCTGACTTCCGGTGCCGCCGGAACCGGTGCGGGCGCGGCAGACGGAGCCTGAACGTCAGACGAAAGAATCCGTCCGCCGATACCGCTACCGATTGCGGCAATCTTCGCCTTGGCGGCGGGCGAAAGCGGAGCCTGTCCGGCGAGCGCGGCTTTGACGTCGCGTTCGATTACGCGACCTTCCGGTCCAGTTCCCGGAATTACTGCGATATCGACGCCTTTGCTCTCAGCCAAACGCTTTGCCCGAGGCGAAGCCAATCCGGTCACTGAACCAGAACGCTGAATATTGAATGTTGAAACCTGAACCGCAGAAGGGTCTTTCACTTCTTCCTTCGAAGTTTTCTGTTCAATATTCTGCGGTTCTTCCGGCCGCAGGCCGGAAACATCTTCGCCCGGCTTGCCGATGGCTGCGATCACTTTCAAAACGGGCACGTCTGCGCCGTCCGCATAAAAAATTCCAAGCATGGTTCCGGCGGCAGGCGCTGGAACTTCAAAGGTCGCTTTGTCGGTTTCGACTTCGCACAGCGCCTGACCTTCGGCAACCGTGTCGCCCTCTTTCACTTTCCAGCCGGCGATGATGCAGGACTCAACGGATTGACCCTGCCGGGGCATCAAAATTTCTGTTGCCATAAAATACGCTCCTTAAAGTTCCGCTTTGTAAATACTCACACCTGCTTCGCGCAGATCCTTTTCAAATTCAGTGCTCAGCCCGGCATCCGTGATCAGTCCGTCCACGCCGTCAAACGGCAGAATCCGCGCAAAGCCCGGATTGCCGAACTTGCTGGAATCGCAAATGGCATATACCTGCTGCGCCTGCTGCGCCATTTTGCGCACCAGATCAGCGCTTTCCACCAGATGCGCCGTAAACCCGTGCTTGACGGAAATTCCGTCCACGCCGATGAATGCTTTGGAAACAAAAACCTGATCCAGCGATTGGATCGCCAGCGGACCGACCAGTCCTTCTTCCGACGGACGGAATTCGCCGCCGACCAGTGTGACGCGCAGTTGCGGGTTGGTTCGGGCGTAGGTCAGCAGCAGCGTGTTGTTGGTGACAATGTGGATGTTGCGTTTGCCCAGCAGATATTTGGCAATCAGCGCCGTGGTGGTTCCCGCAGAAATAATGACGGTGTCGCCGTCCTGAATTTTTTCTGCCGCAACTTTGGCAATCGCCGCTTTGCTGTCTTTGCTCTGGCGCATCCGGTCGAGAATGTGCGGATGGAAAGCCGGCATGGCGCCGCCATGGGTGCGAACAATAAAACCTTCTTCTTCCAGCGCGCCAAGATCGGTGCGGATTGTGACCACGCTGACGCCAAGCACCTGCGCGAGCGTCGAAACACTCACGCTGCTATCCTCGGCAAGCATGTCGAGAATGGCTTTCTTGCGGTCTGAAAAAGCTGAAGTCAATGCAACGCGCCTTTCGTTTAACTATCCAATTGCTTTCTTTTACCAGCCCAAGACGCTTCTATTCAATGCTTTTCTTCTTTTTATTTCAGCCGGAAGCCGTGGGGCTTGGCTTTAGCGCCGGAAACCGATGACGATACGATCGAGTCCGGCGTAGTCTTTTTTGATCTCAACCCGTTGGAAACCAGCATCTTTCAATATCAGGGCAACGGCAAGACCTTGGTCGTAACCGATTTCAAGAAAGATGCCGCCGCCGGGTTTCAGAACCCAAGCCGCCTGTTCAACCAGCGGACGAACCAGATCGAGGCCGTCCGCGCCGCCGTCGAGCGCCAGCTTCGGCTCAAAGTCGCGCACAGACGGATCCAACGTTTTGCAGACACCGGAAAGAATGTACGGCGGATTCGAAACCACGATGTCGAGCGAAGCCTCCGCAAAAAATGTAAACGCGACGCCCTCGTCGCGTCGCGCCGTAGCCTCAGGCGAAGGCGGATCGCGTTTCTCCTGTTTACAACGCGACGGGGTCGTCGCGTCTACATTGAGAAGATTTCCCTGCACAGCAGTAAACCGGCCGCCGAATCCCAGCCGCTCGGCATTCTCTTTTGCCAGCGCCAGCGCATCCGACGAAACATCGACCGCGACAACTTCAGCGTTCGGCAGTTCCGAAAGCAACGCCAACGCAATGCAACCAGTACCAGAGCCAACGTCCACGATCTTTAACGTAGACGCGACGCCCTCGTCGCGTCGCGCCGTAGCCTTAGGCGAAGGCGGATCGCGTTTCGTCTGTTTTGTACGCGACGAGGGCGTCGCGTCTACGTTATCCAAAACAGCCTGAACGAGAAGTTCAGTTTCGGGCCTGGGAATCAGCGCGCGGCGGTCGCAGCGGATTTCCAAACCTCGGAAATCGACGTGACCGATAATGTATTGGATCGGCTCGCCCTGCTCTGCGCGGACAATCAGTTTTTCGAGCTCCGCCTGCTGCTCCGGCGTGATGGTTTTGAAATAAATTTCGAGCGGCCTGCAACCCATCACATGCGCGGCAAGCTCCTCGGCGGCGCGCTTCGCGTTCCCGCTACCCGCCGCCGCCAGCCGCGCTTCAAGTTGTTTGATTAAATCATTCATATAACTTCGCCCGGTGAGGCCACCGAGCCTACAAATTCAGCCGGAGAACTGTAGGCTCGGCGGCCTCACCGGGCGAGAAATTAACAAACCATTTCCAGTTTGCCGCCCTTGAGCCTTCAAGCTACATTCACGGCGATATTAATCTAACCCGTACAAAACTGAAGTAAGGCTAATAACACTGTCCCCCGGATAAATTATGAAAAAGTCGAAGCTGGCGTTCGCTGGGTTTATCACATACGCATTGCTTGAACTAGTCGGTCTCTTCTACGGACTTGTTTCTGGTCGGATGACTTCATCTGGCGTCAATCTCCCGCCTCTGGGAATGGTTGTTGGTTTTGTTTTCATCACCATGCTGGTTGGAGCTCTGGGCGCGATCATTGGGTTGGGCTTTTCACTGTTCCACCGATTGATTCCTGGTCGTGCGCTATACAGCAAAGGGGCTGCCTATAATGTGCTGGTTGGACTTGCTCTCTCGGCGTTCCAACGTCCGAGCCAGTTCAGAGTCTTTGACGCCACATTTACTCTGATTATGAGCGCGGTGTTCGGGTTGTTGTTTGTGTGGCTGTACTTGAAACTCAGTAGTGGTAAAAAAGGCGAACAAATCGATTCCGGGAACGTGGACTCGCACCGCGTCCATGATCTCTGACGTTCATCCCGTCTGATCTCCGACTGCTGGCGTCTGACCTCTGACTCCTGATCACTACGCGCCGATGCCGTACTTGATACATTCTTCGAGGGCGTAACGGTCGGTGCAGCCGGCGACGTAGTCGCAGACGGTGCGCATGAGTCCTTCTTCCGGAATCCGCGTCTGTGCTTTTTTCCCCATCGCTTCCGGATGTTTGACGTAGTGCAGGAAAAGTCCGCGCATCAGGGCGACGGCTTCATGGTTGGCGTCCAGAACCGTCGGATGTTCGTAGAGCTGGCGGTACATAAACTTTGAAAATTCGTCGAGCAGTCCACCCATTTCACTGCCGAACGTGATGAGCCGTTCCGGCGCGGTCATGACGGCGGCGATTGTCTTCGGATTGTGCTTTTCAATGCGCAGATGTCCTTCGCGCAGAACGTCCTGCGCCTGCAGGTCGAGCAGGTTGCGGATGGTGATGCGCAGGAAATGTCCGGCGTCGAGCGCGGCATACTGCTCGCGGGTGCGGGCGGCGGCCAGTTTCCAGAAGGCCTGCTTTTCGAGCTGGTCGAGCGTGATAAGTCCGGCTTCAAGTCCGTCGTCCACGTCGTGAGCGTGATAGGTGATGTCATCGGCGACGTCGGCGATCTGGGCTTCCAGATATTGGAACGGGCCGATCGGATGACCGTCGAGTTCGGCGTCGGGGCGGGAGGCTTCGTGTTTGAGCAGTCCGGAGCGTACTTCCCATGAAAGGTTCAGTCCGCAGAACCCGGGATACTGATATTCGAGTTTTTCGACAGCGCGCAAGCTTTGCAGGTTATGATCAAATCCGCCGTGATCTTTCATCAGATCGTCGAGCACATCTTCGCCGCGGTGGCCGAACGGACTGTGGCCGACATCGTGTGCCAGACAAATGGTTTCGGTCAGGTCTTCGTTGACGTGAAAGGCGCGGGCCAGCGTCCGTCCGACGGCGGCCATTTCGATCGTGTGGGTCAGGCGCGTGCGGTAGTGGTCAGCGGTTCCGTTGACAAAAACCTGCGTTTTATATTCCAAGCGACGGAAGCAACGGCTGTGCAGAATACGGTCGCGGTCGCGCTGAAAGCAGGGACGAACCGGATGATCCGGCTCCGGATAGAGGCGGCCCAGACTGCGGGCGCTGTGCGCGGCGTACGGCGCAAGGTCGCGCGCTTCGAGTTTTTCCCATTCCTGTCGGGCGTGTGTCATGGCGGCATTCTAGCTTTTCGCCGCGATTTGACAAATGACACGGCGAGGATTTTTCGTCTATTCTGCATCTGGTGGCATCGCCGACAAGGAGACACAAAATATGTACGAGAAAACGCTTAGAACGAAAACGGTTTTTGAAGGACGCATCCTGAGTCTGGATGTGCTGGATGTTGAACTGGCGGGCGGGCGAACCGGAACGCGCGAGATTATCCGCCACGGCCCGGCGGTGGCAGTAATCGCCCGGCGGCGCGACGGCCGGTTTGTGTTTATCCGCCAGTTCCGCAAAGCCATGGAACGGATTTGTTTTGAAGTGATGGCGGGAAATGTCGATTTCGGTGAGGCGGCGGAAGCCGCCGCTATCCGCGAACTGAAAGAGGAAACCGGTTATTCGCCGGATTCCATCCGCTTTCTTTCCTCGATTTATCCGTCGGTCGGCTACTGCACCGAGCGGATTGACATCTTCTATGCCGACGTTCATGAACCCGGCGAAACCGACTTTGATCCGGACGAAAACATCGAAACCGTCCTCGTCACCGAAAAGGAAATGGATTCCATGATCCGCGCCGGAAAGGTAGATGATGCCAAAACCCTCGCCGTCTGGGCGCTCTACAAAGCGCATTCGTAATGAAATTCCTTACGCCCTGTTCCGAATTTTGACATTGCGCCACTTCAAAATACGGGCAATATATCCGCATTTAACGGGAGGTTATTTATGCGCTTATCAGCTTTTTTTGTCGCGGCGGTTCTTATCTCGGCAACAAGTTTCGGCACAGTGATCAATCAGATCGGAACCTATACCAACTGGACTTCAACATGGACTTCGCTTGGCGGCTATGACGCCGATAACGGGGTAGATTCAACAGCCGAATTTGTCGGCAATGCCGCAACCCCCGGCCTCTATTACGCTAACAACGGCTCTTATGTGATGTTCCGCATGCGAGTAGATCAAAGCCCCTATCAGGAGGATCTGGGCACACACCTTGTGCTGATTGATATTTTAGGTAATGGCGTAAGTGGTATCGACTACGCCTTTTCATGGGACAGTTACTCTAAAAATAATGCATGGCACGGACTGGAAATGAACGTCCGCCACACCGTGGGATCGACATGGGGCACCACTGACGTGACGGATAATGACGGCAGTGAAGGATCCAAACTAGCCACCGATATCAATGGCGGCGGACGTACAACCGACGGCTATATCCGCACAACCGACAACCAAGCTACGGCCAATTTTAGCGACACTACATTCATTGACTTCGCCGTAGCCTGGAGCTATCTGGAAACCTATACCAGCCTCAGACAAAATCAGAGCTGGAGCATTCAACTGGCCAGCATCAACGGCGGGACGGATCATAGTAACTTCAATGCTGATATCGGCGGTGGTGCCAATCTTTCAGATTCTCCAACCGTCGGCTGGAGCAGCCCCGTCGCTGTTCCCGAACCGGCTACAGCCCTTCTGCTGGCTCTCGGCGGCGGATTAACCTGGCTCTTGCGACTGAAACAGCGGTGTTAAACCGCTCCTTATCAAAAGCAAAAAGCGCTCCGAATGGAGCGCTTTTTTTATACATACAACACTGATTCCTCTGTCAGATCGCCAGCCGACCGGTCATTAGCAGAACGAAGAGGATCACGCAGATTGCGCACAGCCCCAGCGACCAGTAAGGCAGCGGGCTTTTATCGTCTGCGCGGCGCATCAGCTTTGACCAGGCTGCCAGCGCCGCCAGCGTAAAGGTCATCCCCAGCACCGCCAAAAACGCCAGCCAGTTCACGTTGGTATGCGGCGCTCTGGAGCCGGCCCGCCCCACCAACGGCATCATGACGCAGTTGCAGAAGAAAGAAATTCCAGATGCCACGGCCAGTGCACTGCCGACGACCGGTTTTCCCATTAATTGCGTGTATGTTAATTTCATAAAAGCACTCGCAGGCCACAGGGTATCATTCGCCACCGCCGCCATCGCCACTAGCGCCTTCACCCTGCTTGAACGCCCTGCCGGTCAATCCGTTTTTGAGAACGTTTTTGGATCCCTGATTGCGCGCCATAATCTCATCTGCGCTATCCACATCTTTGTATTTCGCAGCAACAACCACAAAATTATTGCTGGCAGCCTTGCCGCCAGCCACCTTGTTACTAACCACAAATCCGTACTCGGCGGCATATGCGTTGATATCCGGACGTACAACATTCTTGTCCTTGCCAAACGGTACGCTGAAATTCCAGACATCTTCGCCGCTATAATCAATCTCGCTCGTCACCACCTTACCTGCCGTCCTGAACTTCTTCTTCTGCACCTGCAACTTTTGGCCGTACCAAATATTGGTGCCGTCCCGTATCTCAGCAGTTAACCGCATGGTGCCGACAAAGGGACTGTCCTTATCCTGTTCTGACGTGATTGTAATGACCTTAGACTTTACGCCAGTCTTCGCATTTTTGGTCTCCTTGATGCTGACTGTGCCGACAGAAACATGTTTTTTCGCTGCTCGAATTTGTGAGGTAATAGCAACATCATCCGGCGAAACTGCCGCCGCATCGGTGCTGTCATCCAGAGCAACCGCCGCTGCGGCTATTAATAAAATCCCCGCCACACTTGCTGTAATACGCATATCGAGCCCTTTCAACTATTGCACTATTCGACCGAATACAACCGTTTTGTTTATACTTTCGGATGCTGGATTAATGCAAGTTAGTTATAAAAATTTCCCAAACGGAACCCGCCTGTGTTAGGGTTCATTGCGGTTACAGGCTCAGGAAAATCAAGGTCACATGAACACTCAGTGGATTACTGTCAGCGGGGCGCGGGAGCACAACCTGAAGAACATCACGGTGCGCATTCCCCGCAATAAACTCACCGTCATTACCGGACTAAGCGGTTCCGGCAAGTCGTCGCTGGCTTTCGACACGCTTTATGCCGAGGGACAGCGCAAATACGTCGAAAGCCTCTCCGCCTACGCCCGCCAGTTTCTCGAACAGATGCAAAAGCCGGACGTGGACACCATCGAAGGTCTTTCGCCCGCCATTTCGATTGAACAGCGTACCGCCGGATCCAACCCGCGCTCCATCGTCGCCACCACCACCGAAATCCACGACTATCTCCGCCTGCTGTTTCCGAGCATTGGAAAAGTCCACTGCCCTTCCTGCGGCAAACCGATCCAGCGGCAGAGCGCCGAAAACATCACCGAGCAGCTTTTACAGTTTCCGGAAAAAACAAAAGTGATGCTGCTTGCGCCGCTGGTGCGCGGACGGAAAGGAAAACACGAGGAAATTTTCGCCGCCGCCGGACGGCAGGGATTTGTCCGCGTCCGCGTCAACGGCGAACTCTACGAGCTCGACGCCATTCCCAATCTCGACAAAAATAAAAAGCACACGATCGAAGCCGTCATCGACCGGCTGGTGATTGATCCCGCCGCGCGCAGCCGGATCAACGACTCCGTCGAACTGGCGCTCGCCACCGGCGAAGGGCTGATGATCGCGATGATTCAAAGCGGCGACAAATGGGCGGACCGCCTCTACTCCGAAAAGAACGCCTGCCTTGATTGCAACATCAGTTTTGAAACGTTCACGCCGAAACACTTTTCTTTCAACAGTCCGTACGGCGCCTGCCCGACCTGCCACGGCCTCGGCAATATGCTCACGTTCGATGAAGAGCTGGTCATTCCCGACGAAACACTGCCGCTCGAAGAAGCCATCCATCCGTGGCGGCGCGGCGGACGCCGCGCCATCATCTATCACAAAAAACTGCTGGCCGCCGTCGCCGACCAGTATGGCATTCCGCTCAGCACACCGTTTAACGAACTGCCCGCCTCGTTCAAAAAAATTCTCTTCTACGGCTCCGGCGACGAGCCGATCAGCTATTTCCTGCGCCGCCACAAAATTCAAAAGCCGTTTGAGGGACTCATCCCGAATCTCCAGCGGAGCTACACCGATTCCGAAAGCGAAACCAATCAAGAACGGCTGCGAGCTTACATGGGCAACCAGCGCTGCACCGCCTGTAACGGCGCGCGCCTGCGCCCCGAAACGCTGGCCTGCACCGTCGGCGGAAAAAACATTTACGAAATCTGCACCCTCTCCATCGAACAGGCGCAGAAATTTTTCGCCGGCCTGAACCTGACAAAAGAAGAGGCCGTCATCGCCCGCGATATCCTGAAGGAAATCCAGGCGCGCCTCGGCTTCATGATGGATGTCGGCCTCGACTACCTCACGCTCGACCGTGAAAGCGGTACGCTCTCCGGCGGAGAAGCGCAACGCATCCGGCTCGCCACACAGATCGGCTCGCGCCTGACCGGCGTGCTCTATGTTCTCGACGAACCGAGTATCGGTCTGCACCAGCGCGATAACGACCGCCTGCTCGCCACGCTCAAGGAACTGCGCGATCTCGGCAATACGGTCGTCGTCGTTGAACACGACGAGCAAACGATCCGCGAAGCCGACTATGTGATCGACCTCGGCCCCGGCGCGGGCGTCCACGGCGGCGAAATTGTTTTTGCCGGAACACCGGCGCAACTGCTCAAAGCCAAAAACTCGCTGACCTCACAATAT
Organism: Kiritimatiellaceae bacterium; assembly: GCA_013141415.1. Classification (NCBI taxonomy): domain Bacteria; kingdom Pseudomonadati; phylum Kiritimatiellota; class Kiritimatiellia; order Kiritimatiellales; family Kiritimatiellaceae; species Kiritimatiellaceae bacterium. The sequence goes on along the minus strand of JABFQY010000005.1, from coordinate 102,380 downwards.
ATGCGCCGCGAAATTGAAATCGAACTGCCCGCCGCGCGGAATAAAGCCGCCGCCGGGTTCATCGAGATTCGCGGTGCGACAGAAAATAACCTCAAGAACATCAACGTCAAAATTCCGCTCGGACTGCTCACCTGCGTCACCGGAGTTTCCGGTTCCGGCAAGAGCACGCTGGTAGATGACGTGCTGCGACGCGCCCTCTACCGTCGCTTCTTCGGCTCCAAAGAGCGCCCCGGCAAACACAAAGAACTGCTCGGCGTCGAGCAGATCGACAAGGTGATCGTCATCGACCAGTCGCCGATCGGCCGTACGCCGCGCAGCAATCCAGTGACTTATACCGGCGCGTTCTCCATCATCCGCGACCTGTTTACACAACTGCCCGCCTCCAAAGTGCGCGGCTACGGGCCAGGCCGTTTCAGCTTTAACGTCAAAGGCGGACGGTGCGAACACTGTCAGGGCGACGGCTTGCTGAAAATCGAAATGCATTTCCTGCCGGACGTTTATGTCACCTGCCCGCAGTGCACCGGTAAACGCTATAACCGCGAAACGCTGGAGGTGCATTATGGCGGTAAAAACATCGCCGAAGTGCTCGCGATGACCATCAACGAAGCGTGCGAATTTTTCGCCGCCATTCCCGGCATCGAACGCAAACTGCGTACGCTCCGCGAAGTCGGCCTCGGCTATCTCTGCCTCGGTCAGTCCGCCACCACGCTTTCCGGCGGCGAAGCCCAGCGCATCAAGCTGTCAGCTGAGCTCAGCAAAAAAGCGACTGGCAAAACACTCTACATCCTCGACGAGCCGACCACCGGTCTGCACTTCGCCGATGTTCATAAACTCATCCAGGTATTGGAAACCTTGCGCGACGGCGGCAACACCGTGCTGGTGATTGAACATAATCTCGACGTCATTAAACGCGCTGACTGGCTGATCGACCTCGGCCCCGAAGGCGGCGAGCGCGGCGGAAGAATTGTCGTCGCCGGAACGCCGGAGAAAGTTGCCAGAACTCCCGAATCCTATACCGGCAAATATCTGGCTGAAATGCTGAGGAATTGAGAAACCGCGAATTAACGCGAATGATTCCCAATGATTGGAAACAGCGTTTTTTATTATTTCGTTCCGTGATATCTAAAAGCGCGCCGAAAGCCCTTATCCTCAGCCTCCGCAATGGTTGATACGAAACATTCCCCTTGGCCGAGCTCAACCATCGTCTTATCGTACTGTTGGTCAAACGGCAGGTGATATATCTTTTCTTTATTCCCCCGCGATATGTTGCACTTGATGCACGGATAGCGTTCAAGAGCCGTAGATTCGGTAACCTTTATCCCCAAGTAGTTCGCAAACTGTCGAGCGCGCTCCGAAAGCGTAGTCAATGTGATAAAATGGCCAAGAACATCTTTTTCTGGATGATCCATCTTGTATGCAATCATTGTCCCATATAACTGGAAAATATGTTTTTCGTGAATAGTCTTTCCCCTCGACCAATACTTGCACTGAACGATTTGCACACGATTTCCATTTGATACGATTAGGTCTCTTCCCAAGTCGTCAAAGCCCTCAATAATCCCTTGGTAGTAGACAACTGACCCCTGACTTTCATATCGCCAGCCTATATATCTTTCATAATCCCGACCTATCTCCCACTTGCTCTTTTTCTTCGTCCAATACCTGTCTAGTGCCGTCTGGTATTTTTCACGGGAAGGAAGGCGAGAGTATTCCTCTGGGGTAAGCCACTTTCGCGCCGCATCATCATCGACGGGATCTTCGATACTGCCTACCCGTATTCGTATGATCTCATCCTCAATGTCCTCACTTTTTAGATCGGCAAGCCACGGAAATAGATTCTCATAAAATTCAATTTGATATTTTAATATTCGGGCAACACGTTCCGCCTCGCGTCGCCGCAAAGCAGATTCACGCACTTTTTCAGCAGCGGTGAACGCTGGATGTTTTTTTGTCTCAAGCGCACGTGCGAGTTTCATTTCTTCTAGGTGAAAAAAATCTGCGTATGCATTAGCCAACCATGGGAATCCGATAGCTTTTTGATTTGATAGGGCCAGCACACCCTGTTCTCTGTTGTCGAGTTGCTTTGTCCGATCCGAAAAACTCTGCTCAGTTTGCTTCATCCAAGCCGCGAGTTTTTGTTCCGTCTGCGTGGTTTTTATGGAAAATTCCCGCTCAGCACGGTCAAGGTTATCAAGGCGAGGCTTAAGGGTATCGTATCTGCGCCCCTTTTCGACTACGCTATTAATCCAAGAAATCAGGGCTATAACAGCGCCTATGCCAATAATTACAAGAATGCCTTCCATGAACTATGCTCCGCCATTTGTTTGTGGCTTGCTGCCGAGCCTGAGCCAATATCTTCCCTCGTCAAATCAAAACTTGTCCCAACAGAGACTCATCTGTCGTTTTTCGCAGCGTCAGCCGGAGCAGGTTCTTTAGAAAAACCGCTGCCGCTGTGCGGGACGCAGATGAAGCCGATCCAGAGAGCGATCAGGCCGACAATGACACTGAGTACAATATTACTTCCCGCCGCCAGAAGTTCGCCACGGCGGAGCAGGTAGAAGGTTTCGAGGCCGAAAGCGGAAAAGGTTGTGAAGCCGCCCATGATTCCGGTGAAAAGGAAGATGCGGGTTTCGGCGGAGAAAAAATCTTCTTTGACGGCGAGTCCGGCCAGTATACCGATAACAAAACATCCGATGACATTTACGACGAATGTTCCCGCCGGAAACTGCCAGTCGATGGTGTGGTGAAGCACATAGCCGGAAAGCTTATAGCGCACCACGGAACCGAGTGCTCCGCCCAGGGCAACCAGCAGGATGGATTTCAACTCATACATACTTGATGGCGAGCCTAACCTCATCTGATTCCCTGTCAAATTCAAACCTTGCTTCCCGCACAGATCACCCGTTCAGATTGATCAGGCGGTTTATTTTAAACATCGCCTCTTCCGGCAGGCGGCAACCGGCGGCGCTCAGACTGTCATTCAACTGCTCCAGCGTCCGGCAACCGACGATCGGGATAACCGGAAACGGATGCGACCAGAGATAGGCCAGCACGACCTGCGTCATGGAGAACCGCAGCTCTTCCGCAATCTCTGCGAGGACGGCGTGCAGCGCACGATTCTCCGGCGTGTCGTACGGACTGCCGCTGACCGAACCGGCGTCGCGGCTCCGCTTGCTGAAGTAGCCGCCGGCCTGCGACGCATAAGGAATAGCGGCGAGGCCGGTCTCCCGATGAAGGCGCAGGAACCCGGCGGAAAAATTAAGCATCGTGGGATCGCCGCCCGGCAGCCGGTGAAAAACGCCCGGATTCCATTCCACCTGTGAGGCAACGAATCCGTCATAGCCGCACCCATACGCATAGGCATTGGCCTCTTCCATGCGTTCGGGTGTCCAGTTCGATGCCGCGTAAAAACGAATCCGCCCCGACTTCTGGAATCGGTGCAGGCTGTCCATGATCGGGCCGACCGGCAGAGCCGGATCGTCCCGGTGAAGCCAGTAGAGATCAATGGTTTCAGCGCGCAGGCTTTTCAGACTTCCACTGATGTCCTCGTCCAGCTGCGCAGGTGCAAGGCGCGGCACCGTGTCGGCGCAAGGGGGAAGAAAAGGATGCCCGCCTTTGGTGGAAATGAGCACCCGATCACGAGCCTTCCGTTCCGCCAGCCAGTCGCCAAGAATCCGCTCGCTGCGGTTTTTCTCGCCCGGAATCCAGTCCGAATAAACCCGCGCCGTGTCGATCAGATTGCCGCCCTGCCCGACAAAGCGGTCGAGAATCCTTTTCCCCTCTTCTTCACTGACATTAACGCCCAGATTGGCGGTTCCCAGCGCCAGCGGCGCGGCGAGAAGATCAGTATGCGGAATAGCAACCCGGTTCATAATACCCCTTACAACATTCATACTAACAGTGTTCCGCATCGTAGCAGGCTCCGGTCTGAAGGCAAAAAAAATCAGGGAGGCCCGGAACCCGGACATCAAGCCGCCAGCCGGAAATGAGCTTTGGAAAAAGACTGGAAGAAGGCGGATGGAAACGTGATACTCCGCGCCAATGAATTTCCGGGTTTTCAGGCTTTCTGCTTTATTGCTTCTGCTTGCGCCTGCGCTGTTTGCGCAGGAGCCGCTTCCGACCCGTCAAATCGAGGCGGCGCTGGAGGACGGGCTTTATCCACTGGCCGAGCAGCAGATCTGGGAAGTGCTCAGTACACAGCGTGCGCCGAACGATGAGGCGACGCTGACAATCCTGCTGATCCGCGCACTGGCCGGTCAGCAAAAATTCAACGACGCCATGATTCTTGCCGACGAGTCCACCAGCCTGCCGAAGCAGGACGCTTTCGCCTACTGGCGCGCCCGCACTTTTTTTGAAGCCGGCAATTCAAATGCCGTCATTCAGGCTTTGGAAAAAATTCCGGCGGACAGCGCGTATGCTCCCGCCGCCCTGCGGTTGAAAGGCCGCGCTGAATTGGCGGCTGGCGATTCCAAGTCGGCGCAAAAAACCTTTGAAACCTTCCGCGAAAGATTTCCTGTCGACGAAAACGCCGCGCAAAACCTGCTCGATCTGGCCGGAATTTATCTGGAGCGCAGCAAAAAGAGCGACTCAGCCAAGGCACTGCACGAACTGCTGGAGCGTTTCCCGAATCATGTTCTGGCGAATAACGCCCGCCTTGAACTGTCGCGCCAGCTGATCACAACCGGCGGTAAAGACGAACTGAGCGAAACCTCCGCTCTGCTCGCGACGCTCGGTGCAAATGAATTGGCTCATCCGCGTCTGCGTTCCGCCGCCTGGGTCGAACTTTCCGCAATTGAACAGCGCGCCGGAAATTCCGCCGGAGCCTCCGACGCGCTCGCTAAAGCCGAAAAGCTGACCGGCGAAGCTGCGCTACGAGTCCGCCAGAAAGCTGCCCGCGCCACTCTGCTGGTTGACGAAACTAAAACCAAGGAAGCTTTCCTGCTCTTCGATGAAGCCGTCAAAGAATCGCCGAACACTGCGACCGCCGCCGAAATCCTGATTCAGAAAGCAGAAGCACTGCTGAAGACACAGCAGTACGCCGCCGCCGAAAAAGCGTTTCAGGCCGGACTCGACATTACCGTCGATCCCGCCGTGCAAACCCGCGCACAGGCCGGTAAAGGTTGGAGTCTCTGGGAACAGAAGCGCTATGAAGAATCCGCCGCCGCTTTTGAAAACGCCACCCTTAAGTGCACGCAGCCCGATCGCTGTGTCACAGCGTCCATCAAGGCGGGCGACGCGCGCCTCGCCGCAGCACAGTATGAAAAAGCCCGCGACAATTACCGCCGCGTCACGGAAAACTATCCGAATCATCCGTTCGCCGCTCAAGCGATGTACCAGTGCGGCGTTGCCAATCTGCTCGCCGGACAAACCAATGCGGCGACCCTTTGTTTCCACGATACAGAAAAGAATTTTCCGCAGAGCGGGTTTGCTCCGCAGGCTGCACTGCAACAGGCGGAACTGCTGAAACGCGGACAGCAGTGGGATTCCGCACTTGAACAGTACCGCCGCATCGCCGCGCAATACACCAACGCCGCCACCAAAGCCTCCGCGCTGAACCAGCAGGGACTGATTTTCTATCGCCTCGGAAAATGGGACGACGCGCTAAAAAACTTTCAGGTTGTCAGCACCAACTATCCCGATATGCCTGAAGCGCCGCAGGCTTTATACATGCGCGGATTCTGCCGTTATATGCAGGGCGACACCGAAGGTGCACTGGCGATCTGCCAGACCTTCATCGAAAAATATCCCGGATCAGTCTGGACGCCCGAAGTGCTTTTCTGGCTTGGCGAGCATTACTATAACCGCGGCAGCTACGCGCAGGCAAAAGCCACCTTCCTTGACATCGCCGCGCGTTTCCCGAAACACGAACTGGCCGACGACGCTCTCTTCTGGGCTGGCAATTCGCTGGTCAAGCAGAACAGCTTTCTTGATGCCTTCACCCTGTACAGCCGTCTCGCCAAAGAAATTCCCGACAGTCCGCTGATGCTGAAAACCCGCTTCGCGCAGGGCGAGACGCTCACCGAACTCGGCGAATTTCCGCGCGCCATTCTCGCCTACGAAGAAGTCATTAAGACCGCGCCGGACGATCCGCTGGCCGACCGCGCCCGAGGGCGCCTCGCTGACTGTCTTTTCACTCTCGGCACATCCGAAGTTGCGCGTTATCAGGCGGCGCTCGACGCCTATCAGGCTCTTTACAAACGGCCCGCCGCGCCGTTCGCGCTCCGCTTACAGGCGCTTTATAAAACGGCCCGCTGTGAGGCCAAGCTCGGTCTGAAAGAAAAATCCTTCGCGCACTATGTCGAGGTTGTTTACAGCGTCACCGGTCAGACAGAAACTCTCTCGCCGGAAGCCGCGCCGTGGTTCACGCGCGCCGCTTTCGATGCCGCCGAATTTCAGGAACAGCAGCAGCAGTGGAAAGAGGCGATCAATATTTACAACCGGATTATTCAGGCTGGAGTGCCTGCCAAAGACGAAGCACAAAAACGAATCGAAAAGATCGAGCGCGAACACGCCTCGGCACTTTAACAGAAAAGGAGCAGTTATGGTTGGATGGATAAATAGCGGCGGCGCCGTCATGTGGCTGATTCTGGGGTGCGGCTTCATTGCTCTGGTGATTTTCCTGGAGCGTCTCTTCCACCTGCACCGCGCCCAGATTAAAATCGATGACTTCCTCAACGGCATCATCATCAACCTCACACGAGGCAACGACCTTGAGGCCATCAGTATCTGCGACCAGACGCCCGGCCCCGCCGCCCACCTCGTCCGCACAGCGCTGCTGCACCGCAACGATTCGAAAGATGAAATGATCAAGGCGGTACAGCAGGCCGGCATCCGTGAAATTCCGCGCCTGGAACGTCATACGAATCTGCTCATCACGCTTGCACAGGTTCTTCCGATGCTCGGACTGCTCGGCACCGTGCTCGGACTGCTCAGTATTCTCACCGCCATGCAGGCCGGATCGCCGCTCGCCGAAATCGGCACGCTGACCGGCGGACTCTGGAAGGCTCTGCTCACGACCGCCGCCGGACTCATCACGGGCATTCCCGCCTACGCGGGCTACCACTTTCTCATCAGCCGCGTTGAATCCATCGCGCTCGACATGGAACAGACCGCCGGAGAAATCATTTACTTTCTCTCTCATCCTTCCACCGGAGAGCGCCATGAACCGTAACGACTGCGAAGCCGTACTTCACCTGCACCGCACGTTCATTCCGCGCCGCCGGACCGGACGCGGATTTCTGACCGGCATCGTTTTTCTTAACGCGGCACTTCTGTTCTGCGCCTTTGTGCTGGGCACCTCGCATTTTGTTCTCAAACCGGGAATCACGTTGGAGCTGCCCGTCGTCTCGCAGACCGGAGGCATACAGTTTAACGACATGGTTCTGAGCGTTTCGCGTGAAGGCCTCTTTTTCTTCAACGACGAACAGATTCAGTCCGCACAACTGGAACCGGTTCTGCGCGCCGCAATAATCGAGCGCCCCGGCACCGCACTTATTCTGGAAGCCGACGCCACTACGCCGCAAACGACTGCCGCCGCCGTTTACGATGCGGCCGCTCACGCCGGATTCCGGCAGATTTTCATCGCCACCCGAAACCCGGCCCCGAAAATTCCGGCAGTCTCCGCTGCACCGGTCGTGCCCGCACCGTGAAAAACCGTATCCAGTTTACACCCCTGCTTACCGGCGCGCTGCTTTGCGCCGCCGGCTGGTTTCTTTTCTGGCTGTTCGCTTTCCGGCCCGCGCCCATCCGCACATTTGCTTCCGCTGCACACCCCAGAGTTGCCCGCATGATTGTCGACGATCAAACCCTGCATAAATTCAAAGATCCGACGCTCTTCGCGCTTCCGGCCGATGAAGGCTTCAGCGGTCGTTTTGTCGGGAACCGTGTTGATCTGCACCTTTCACTTGAAAAGCCAGCCAGTCCCGTTCGCTATCTGCCACAAACGACCGCCGCCGCGCCAAGCATAGACCGCGCGCTCCTGAGCGGTGAAACTGCGCTTCCGCAAAGCCCTCTGCCGGTTCCCGGCGCAACACAACGTCTGATCTCGCAACCTGCGGCAGGCATCCAGCTGTTTCTGTCCCCTGAACTGAAATCACGGGCCGACACACTCCAGCTCAATATCGCCCTGACCGGACGGCCCGAAACCGTCCGTGTGAATCTGACCGTCCGCGCGGACGGAACCGTCGAACACGCGCTTTTTGAAACACCGGTAACCAACGCCGCCCTGCTCAGCGCCGTCCGGCAGCTACGCTTTAAACCGGCGGCGGAAAAGATCGAAGGCTGGATCGACATCCGCTTTGCGCAGGAGGATAAAAAATAATGCCGGTTGAACCGCTCAATCTATTTGTGATTCAGCTCGCACTGGCGCTGACCGCCCTTTTCGCGGCGGCGGCAGTCTATGATTTCGTCACCTTCCGGCGACGACGCAAAAACAGCGGCGAAGCAATCTACCGCTGTGATACCTGCCGCCATATCTACATTGCACCCAGTCGCACTCCGCTCGCCCGCTGCCCGAAATGCGGAAAACAGAACGAACCGGTCAAAGAGTAACCGGAAGATCAAAGAATCTTCAGCTTCGGCAAATCCTGAATATCAACCGCACCGACAATATGGCCGGCGTCGTCCACCACCATCAGGTCGTCGATGTTTTTCTCTTCGTAGATTTTCAGAATATCCACGGCAAGTTGATCCGGCTTAAGCGTAACCGGCTTACGCGTCATGACAGAGTCTATAGAAACTTCCGTGATGTCCGGCGTTTCAATCAAGTGACGGCGCAGGTCGCCGTCGGTGAAAATTCCGAGAAGCTGGTCGTTTCCGTCCACCACCGCGACACAACCGGCGCGCGCGCCGGTCATCGCCAGCACCGCTTCCTTCACTTTGGCGCCGCTTTGAACTTTGGCAAGACGGTCTTTGGTGCGCATGACATCAGAAACTTTGAGAAGCAGTGTGCGGCCGATTGCGCCGCCGGGATGCAACTTGGCGTAATCTTCTTTTTTGAAGCCGCGCGCTTCGAGCAGAACGATGGCCAGCGCGTCGCCGAGCGCCAGCGTCACCGTCGTACTGGTGGTCGGCGCCATACCGAACGGACAGGCTTCTTTATCCACCGTGATCGTCAGAACGAGATCGCTCTGTTTCCCGAGCGGACTGGTTTCGTCGCCGGTCATACCAATGATTTTCAAACCGCGCCGTTTGAGCGCCGGAAGCAGGGCGAGAAGTTCATCGGATCCGCCGCTGTAGCTGAGCGCCAGCACAATATCTTTTTCACCGACGATCCCGAAGTCGCCATGCATGGCTTCAATCGGATGGAGTAGCGCGGAAGGTGTGCCGGTGCTGTTAAACGTGGCGACCATTTTCTGGCCGATATGAAAGTTTTTGCCGACGCCGGAGACAATCACCTTGCCGCCGTTCTTTATGGTCGCGAGAATCCACTCAATGGCCGTACTGAAATTGCCGTTGATGCTGTCGCGGACTTTCTCCATACCGGCGATTTCGACATCCATCACTTCTTTGGCGCGCTTCTGAAAATTCATTTTAATTCCTTGTTTGCTGACCCGTTCTAAAACGGTGGCAAACCCTACCGCTCTCTGCTAGTTTCATCAACCATGAAGATAAGCGGCGAGGCGTTGATGATTTTTCCGACCGAACTGGCGAAACGCCGGACCGAGCGCCGCCGCGTTCTGGATGCCGGAGTCCTCGACACATCCCGGCTTTTCACCCAGAAAAAACTCCTCGCCCTGTGCGAACGGTCTGCCCGCCGCGCCGGACTGCTGAAGGGCCGATTACCCGGTCAACCCGAAACCCGGCTGCTCCTCGAAGAAGCCGCCGGGAATGTCGCGTTCGCGACCGGCCAGCCGCTCGCGAACCTCTCGCCCGCCGCGCTGGCCGGACTGCTCCGGCAGATAATTGAAGCGTTTTCCGTTTTCGCCGAAAACGAACCGGCCATTACCGAATGGCTGCTGGCTCACGCGCCGGATCATAAACTGCACGGCATCGGTCAACTTCTGATTGCATGGCGGGCGCTGTGTACAAAAATGGACATCGCCGACCGCTTTATCGTCAATACATCCCTGCTCCGGCTGATTGAATCCGGCGAGTTGCCGCGTGAGCTGGACGGAGAAATTCATTTCCGCGCCGTCCGCTGGTTTAATCCGTTCGAGGAACGCTTCGCCGTTGCGCTCAAAAAACGGCTCGGCCCGGATCGGGTACAAATCTATTCCGTCCTGCCGGGCGCGCACGCCGAAGCCGCCGAAGACCGGCTCTGCGCCGTCGTGCGTAGCGAACTGATGCGCGGATCCGAAGAAGAGTGGAAACCGTGGCTGGAAGATTTCGCCGATGCCTTCGAAGCCGACGACAGCAATATTCTCGAGTCGGAATCGCGTGAGCGGGTTTCGGTTTTTGTTTCGGCTCATCCGTACGGTGAAATCGAAGATGCCGCACGGCGCATCGTCGGCGAAATAGAGAAAGGTACCGCGCCGGATGACATCGCGCTGATCCTGCGCGATCTGAGTCCGTACACCGACATCATCCCGGACGTCTTCCAGCGCTTCGGCATTCCGTACCACTTCCGGCGCGGCACACCCGCCGCCGCTCATCCGCCGGTTAAAGCACTGCTCGCTCTGCTCGCCTTCCCGCAGAACTTTTCGCGCGACCGGCTCTGCGACCTGCTGTTAATGCCCGGTATTCAGTGGCCCGGCCTCGACGCCGAAGCGCGGCAAACGCTCGTACAGGAAATCCGCCTGAAAGAACCGCCGCGCCTGCGCCGCCTGCCGAAAGAACTCCAAGGGTTCCAATTCTTGGAAGAACGTAGACGCGACGCCCTCGTCGCGTCCCTCACACAGGAAAACGCGACGAGGGCGTCGCGTCTACGTTTTACGCATCTGGAGTTCTCTAAACACATCGGAGTAATCATCGAACAGCACGAACTCGCCCTGCCCGATGAAGTACTGACGCTGATTGAAGAAATTGCCGAGGTCACCAGTCGGCCGGTTGCGCCGGAACGGTTGACCGCGCTGTTTGAGGAACTGCTGGATAACGTCACGCTCAAAGACGAAGCCGGAACCGAAAGCGGCGTCTGGATTGTCAATCCGATGGACGCGGCGGGCCTGCGCTTCGAATCAGTTTATATCGCCGGCATGGACGACCGCACCTTCCCGCAGATTCCGAAGACCGATTCTCTGCTGAACGACGCCGAGCGCAAAGCGCTGCGGGCCTTTCTGGACGAACGGAAGATTCCCTGTCCGCGGCTCGCGCTTTCCGAAACCGGCGCGGCGCTGATTCAGGAAGAGATTCTTTTCCTCACCGCAATGAGCGCGGCTCGGGAACGGCTGACGCTTTCTTACACCCGCACCGGAGCCGACGGCAAGGAGCGCGCGCCGGGCGAGTTTTTCGAACGGATGCGCGGACTGACCGGCATTGAAAAACCGGCGCTGGGCGAATCATTTCATACCATCCTGCCGCCGGAACTCTGCCGCGCCGAAGATGAAGTCCGTCAAACAAGAGCGAAGCTGGCTTTTAACGTAGACGCGACGCCCTCGGCGCGGTCTGGAGGGTCGCGCTCCGTCGCGACCGGTTCCGACGGAGCGGAACCCTCCAAAGGAAAAGAGAGCGACGAGGGCGTCGCGTCTACGATCAATAAATGGATTGCGAAGAATCCGGAGTTCAGCGCGACGGCGTTGGAATCGCTGGCCCGCAACCGGTTTGTTTTCTTCCTCGAAAAGGTGCTGAGCATCCGGCCCGATCTCACGCACGAAGACGACATCGCGCCGATGGATCGCGGCGTAGTCATCCACGACATCCTCGAACAGATTTACACCGCAATCGCCAAACAGAGCGGCTGGTATGCAGAGAGATTTAACGTAGACGCGACGCCCTCGTCGCGTTCGCAACAGGAGGAAAACGCGACGAGGGCGTCGCATCTACGTTGGAAAATTGCGCAGAGCGGTGAAATTCCGTTGGCGGTGTTTGATCCGAACAAAGCTGATGAGTTGCTGATGCTGGCGCGCAGCATTGCGGAAGAAGAATTCAAAAAAGCGGAGCGGCGACCTAGCCGCCACCTCGGCCATCCATCCATCTGGGAAGCCGAAAAGCGCAAGCTGCTGCAGATGATCGAAAACTTTGTCTGCATGGATATTGAAACCGCTCAGGCTGAAAACCGTTATCCGGCGCTGTTCGAAATGAAGTTCGATACCAAACACGATCTGCCGCTAACCCTCTACAATGTAGGACAGGCTTCCAGCCTGTCCACACCTGAATGGCCAAGCGACGGGGAACAGGCTGGAAGCCTGTCCTACGTTAATTCCATTCGACTGAAAGGCAAAATCGACCGCATCGACCTCATCTTCAACAAAGACGGTGAACTCGACCGGCTGCTGGTGGTGGACTACAAGAGCAAGTCGCGCGGCGTTCCGGTATCGCAACTCGAAAAAGAGATTGGACTGAATCTCGACTGCCAGATCCCGCTCTATACTTTCGCAGCTCAGGAAAAGTTTTTCGGCGCGCACAACACGCCGGAACTGAATGAAAAGACACTGGCGGTCTATCACCTGCAGGAACGCAACCTCGAAAAGATGCAGAAACATTTCACCGGCAAGCGGCTTTCAATGAATCCGGAACTGACGGAAGCGTTCCTCGAAACGCTCTTTTCCAATATCCGGAAACTGCGCGCCGGCGACCTCGCCACCGAACCGCTCATCGATGGTTACGACGACTATTCCCACATCTGCCGAACCGAAGCCATCGACCCGAAGGAACTTCTGAAAGAGGGTTAACCACGGAGGTCACGGAGGTTCACAGAGAAAAAAAGAGCCGCTGTGCCCTCTGTGGTAAAAATCTCCAACAAAAAAGCCCCTCCGCGAACGGAAGGGCTTTTCGTCTAACACCGGTGCGATGATTAGTCAGTGGTGGATGCCTGAGCATCTTTTTCTGCCATGGCCGCACGGCGGCTGAGGCGGATTTTACCGTCACGGTCCACATCGAGAACCTTGACCCACATGATGTCGCCTTCTTTGCAGATGTCTTCGACTTTGTTGACGCGGAAGTCAGCCAGTTCGGAGATGTGCACGAGGCCGTCTTTACCGGGCATGATTTCGACGAACGCACCGAAGTCGCGGATGGTGCGGACGGTTCCTTCGTAAAGCTGACCGATTTCGGCTTCCGCCGTGATGGCGTTAACCGCTTTAACCGCAGCCTTCATGGCGTTGGCATCGGCGCTGAATACGTTGACGGTGCCGTCTTCTTCGATGTCGATCTGCACGCCGTAGGTGTCGGTGATGCCACGAATGACTTTGCCGCCGGGGCCGATCAGCGCGCCGATCTTTTCCGGATCAATTTTGATGACGGTGATACGCGGAGCAAACTCGGACATTTCTTCACGCGGAGCAGCGATGACGCTTTCCATGTAGTCGAGAATTTTCATGCGTCCGGCGCGGGCCATTTCGAAGGCACCTTCGACGAGATCCCAGCGCAGGCCGTCGATCTTGAGGTCGACCTGGAAGCCGGTGATCCCTTCGCGGGTACCGCAGACTTTGAAGTCCATGTCACCGCAATGGTCTTCGGTGCCGAGAATGTCGAGCACGAGATCAGCCTTACCGTTGTCGCCAGTGAAGAGACCGACGGAAATTCCGCCGACCGGTTTCTTGATCGGAACGCCGGCATCCATCAGAGCCAGTGTGCCTACGCAAACAGAAGCCATGGAGGACGAACCGTTGGAGCCCATGATTTCAGAAACAAGGCGCACGGCGTAGGGATAGTTGTCCGGCAGAACCGGGCGCAGGCTGCGCTCGGCTAGATTACCGTGGCCGATTTCGCGGCGTCCGGTGTTACCCAGACGTCCGACTTCACCGACGCTGTACGGCGGGAAGTTGTAGTGCAGCATGAAGTTCTTTTCGGTTTCGCCGCCGGTTACGGCGTCGATCGACTGCGAATCTTTCTTCGGGCCAAGCGTGACGATCGCCAGCGACTGGGTTTCGCCGCGGTTGAACACCGCCGAACCGTGAACGCGCGGCAGTACACCGACCTGCGCTTTGAGTTCGCGCAGTTCGTTGAAGCCACGTCCGCCAACGCGTGTCTTGTGTTCGAGCACGTTTTTGCGGAGGGTTTCGATTTCGAGTTCGTCGAACAGGTGGAAATATTCGTTGTCGGCCATTTCCGGGAACACGGCGAGCAGGCTGACTTTGAGCGACTTCTTGATCGCGCTGATTTTTTCCTGACGGGCGAGTTTGTCGCTGGTCGCCAGAGCGGCGAGCAGCTCGGCACCGGCGATTTCGCGGGCTTTCACCAGCTTGGTTTCGTCGGCGACGGCAATTTCGACTTTCTTTTCCGGCAGTCCGAGCTGCTTACGCAGTTCGAGCTGGGCTTTGATGATCGGCTGAATCGCTTCGTGCGCCAGTTTCATGGCGGCGACGAAATCGGCTTCGCTGATTTCCTTGGCGCTACCTTCAATCATGAGCGGCAGAGCGGCGGTTCCGGCGTAGGTCAGGTCGAGGTCGCCCTGAGCAAGTTCGGCGTGTGTCGGGCAAACGATAAACTTGCCGTTGACACGGGCGATGCGTACGGCGGCGATCGGGCCCATAAAAGGAACTTCGGAAAGCGTCAGTGCGGCGCTGGAAGCGTTGACGCTGAGGAAGTCGGTGTCGATCTGGCCATCGCAGCTGAGCAGCATGTTATTGATCTGCACGTCGTTGCAATACCCTTTCGGGAACAGCGGACGGAGCGGACGGTCGGTGACGCGGGCGGTCAGAATTTCTTTTTCGGACGGACGGGCTTCGCGTTTGAAAAATCCGCCGGGGAAACGGCCTGCGGCGTAGAATTTTTCGCGGTATTCAACCTGAAGCGGGAAGAAATCCACGCCTTCACGGGGGGTATTGGTGGCGGTAACGGCGGAGAAGACGATGTTATCGCCCAGGCCGCAGCTCACTGCGCCGGCTGCCTGCTGTGCAAGGAGGCCGGACTCGAAGAACATCGGCTTGCCGCCGACTTCGAACTGTATTTTGACTGTATCTTTCATTTCTCTTTTTCCTTCTGCATCCATGACTTCCGGGAGCCGGGCGAGGCGGATGCGTGCCTCTGAGGTGGATTAACGGGCGGCCCGCAAAGGGCGCTGTGTTGGAACGGGGGATTCCCCGGAAACAAAACAGCCCCGTCGTGAACGGGGCCGTCCTCGGTATTCTTAGTGGCGCAAACCAAGACGCTGAATCAGCTCTTTATAGCGCGGGTTATCTGTTCTGGACAGATAGCTCAGCAGCTTTTTGCGGTTGTTGACCATGGTGATCAAACCGCGACGGGTGCTGTTGTCCTTTTTGTGGCTCTGGAGATGCACGGTGAGTGCTTCTACATGCTTCGTCAGCAGTGCAACCTGCACTTCAACGGATCCGGTATCCCGGTCGCTGCGCTGATATTCTTTTCTGGTTTCCGCTTTAACTGCTGTATCCACTTACGGCTCCTTCTTAACTCTCTTCTTCTTACTACTTCTATCGTTGAGCGCGACAATATATAGACGCCCCCCGCCCTTGTAAACTGCAATATCCAATAAAAAACCGGGGGTGGAGAATGGAATACTGGAAGGGTGGATTGATGACTGGGCCGGGGGCTGGATTCCCAATGTTTGGAAGCGTAGACGCGACGCCCTCGTCGCGTCCCCCCCCTCAACAGACAACGCGACGAGGGCGTCGCGTCTACATTCATGCGAATTGACAGCCGCCCGCCAGCCTCCTACCCTTCGGCCGCAACAAACAGAAGGGCATCCGAATGAAAAAACTGATCTGTCTCGTCCTGCTGTTGCTGAACGGCTGTATCGCGAGATACAAAGATATCAGCCGTCTTCCAGAATACAGCTCCCTCATTGGGAAGCATTACGTGCTAACGAGTGATATGTATATTTCGGGAGTTAATGCACCACCGGGATATGGATCAGAAATCGATTACTATAAAATTAGCCCGATACACCCGACGTGGAGCGGGCCGGAGTTAATCAGCAGGCACATACTAAGTACCAATAATATTCTGACCGTCAAAAATATTCGGAAGTGTACGAACTGCCCATTTGAAGATCGAATAGAGGCAGTCGTCACGACACATCCCTACATTCCAGCTATTAATGATGTACCAGTTCGAATTCGCCTGAAATATCTATTCTCAGCTGATTTTGCAAAACAGACCGATTAGGAATGGCCCCACAAGCCTCACAAAAAAACGGGCTCTCGATTGAGAGCCCGTTTCGTCGTCTGATGGAGTCAGACTTTAGTTGGTGGCGCGACCGCCGACACCTTTGGTGCCTTTGGCAATCACTTTGGCTTCGCCTTTCGGACGGAGCGAGCGGGAAGCTGCACCAGCCTGCCACATTTCGGAGTCGTGGATGGCTTTCAGTTCTGCGGTCAGACGGACTTTGTAGTCCTTGGCGCCGCAGACTTTCAGCACGCGCTTGGCTTCGGATTTCGTTTTGACCGCTTTGTAGAGGTCATTGAATACCGGCAGCGTGGCTTTCTTGAACTTCGGAGCCCAGTCCAGCGCGCCGCGCTGGGCGGTGGCGGAGCAGTTCGAAAACATCCAGTCCATGCCGTTTTCGTCGACGAGGCGGATCAGGCTCTGGGTGAGCTCTTCAACCGTTTCGTTAAACGCTTCGGACGGGCTATGGCCGTTCTTGCGGAGCACTTCGTACTGCGCTTCCATGACACCAGCGAGACAGCCCATCAGGACGCCGCGTTCGCCGACGAGGTCGGAAGTCACTTCTTTTTCGAAGGTGGTCGGGAATAGGTAGCCGGAACCGATACCGATACCCAGAGCCATGCAGCGCTCTTCGGCGCGGCCGGTGGCATCTTGGAATACGCCGAAGCTGGAGTTGATGCCTGCGCCGGTCAGGAAGTTACGGCGAACGTTCAGGCCGGAACCTTTCGGGGCGACCAGCAGAACATCGACGTTGGTCGGCGGGATGATTTTGGTCAGATCTTTATAAACGATCGAGAAGCCGTGGCTGAAGTAGAGGGCGTCGCCCGCTTTCAGGTTTTTCTTAATCTGCGGCCAGCAAAGTTTCTGGGCGGCGTCGGAAAGAAGGTACTGAATAACCGTTCCCTTCTGAACCGCTTCTTCGATTTCAAACAGCGTTTTGCCGGGGACGAACCCGTCTTTGATGGCGCGGTTCCAGTCCTGCATGAACTGCTTGGACTGGCCGATGATGACGTTGAAGCCGTTGTCGCGCAGGTTGAGCGCCTGAGCCGGGCCCTGTACGCCGTAGCCGATCACCGCGATCACTTCGTTTTTCAGAACTTTGCGAGCCTTCGCCAGCGAAAACTCTTTGCGGGTGACGACGGTTTCTTTTGTGCCGCCGAAATCAATAACTGCCATGGTATTTCTCCTTTAGTATGGTGGGCCTATCCCCTAAGCAAGCGGGCGTTTTACGTGGAAAGCCCCGTTCCGTCAATGCCTCTTTTGGGAAAATCAACGTAGGACAGGCTTCAAGCCTGTCTGGACAGCCAAGATGGCTGTCCTACTTTCCGGCGAGATACTTCACGCCGTTCTCGAAGAACTTCAGGCCGAGCCCCTGCGCGGGAAGCGTGCCGTTCAGTTTTTGAATATCCCAGTTGGGATGATTTTCCGGAAAAAGATAAGCCTCGGGATGCGGCATCAGGCCGAAGATGCGTCCGGTCGGGTCGCATAGTCCGGCAATCGCATTGAGCGAGCCGTTCGGATTGGCCGGAAAGTCCATGGTCGGACTGCCGAAGCCGTCCGCATAGCGCGCGGCGGCGCAGCCGAGCGATTCGATCTGTTCAATCACCGTCTTGTCGGTGGTGAAAATCTTGCCTTCGCCGTGGCGGACCGGCAGCGGCATCGTGTCGAATCCTTTAGTGAAGATGCACGGCGACTTGGCCTCAAACTTCAGGTTGACCCAGAAATTCTGAAAGTGGCCGCAGTCGTTCTGCATCAGCGACACCTTCGGCGCAAAGTATTCGCCGTTCAGCCCTGGAAGCAGACCGATCTTCGTCATGGTCTGGAAACCGTTGCAGACGCCGAGGATGATTTTCTTATCGTCGATAAACTTCTGGAGTTCTTCGCGCAGATGATGTTTCACCCGCAGGGCAAAAACGTGGCCGCTGGTCATGTGGTCGCCGTAGGAAAAGCCGCCGATGAACATCAACCCCTGAAAGCCGCGCATCTGCGCCGGATTGTCCAGCAGGTCATTCAGATGAACCTTAACCGGTTCGCCGCCTGCCAGCTCCCATGCCCGCGCCGACTCCGCTTCACAGTTCACGCCGTAGCCCGTAATAATCAAAATCTTAGGTTTCATAAGGCCGCCCAGTTAACAGAAACCTTCCGCCATTTGCGAACAGAATTTATCAGGCAGATTGCATCTGCACGCTTGAGATCATCCAATGTTATAACCTGCTCGCAGATTTCACCCCGTTCGAGCAGGTCATCGCGAAACGTCCCTGCCAATAATCCGCAGGAAACCGGCGGAGTCACCTTGCGTCCATCCAGCTCGATCACCACATTGGCAATACAACTCTCCGTCACCTCGCCGCGCTCATTGAACAGCAGAACATCGTTAGCCTCAGGGAAATCGGCCTTCGCTTTTTCGTAAACAGCGCGGTTCGTCGTCTTGTGATAAAGAAACACATCGCCGGAATCGACCGGCTCTTTCGCGATCGCCAACGTAGACGCGGTGCCCTCACCGCGTTGTATTTCAGAGGTCTGAACTTCAAATGCACCGCTCTGGTTTAATAACAGGCGAATCTTTGTAGGCCGTGTGCCCTCACACGGCGTCCGCCCGGTGGGGTCACCGGGCCTACAGCATTCATTCAATGCGCTACGGATATTTGCCAGATCACATTCAAAATCAAAATACTCAGCCGACTCCGCCAGCCGCTTTAAATGCCGCTCCAGCAAAAAGATTTCTCCATTTTCCCAACGCATTGTTTCCAGAAGCTGGAACTCTGGCATCTTCTTCGTCAAGATCGCCGCCTTGGACAACGCCTCGCGATATTCATCTTCCGGATTGGAATCCCACACAATTCCTCCACCAATCCCATACTCCACCGATCCATTAATCCGATCCACTACGGCTGTACGGATTGCTACGCTGAACTGTGCCGCGCCGTCCGGCGCGATAAACCCGATTGCACCGGTATAAACACCGCGCGGCGACTTTTCCAAACTCCGGATAATCTCCATCGTCTTCGCCTTCGGCGCACCGGTGATGGACGCACAAGGAAACAGCGCCCTAAATACCGGGAGGGGGTCAGGCCTTGACTTTTGCTGTTTAGCAAAAGTCAAGGCCTGACCCCGTACGGTGGAAGTCAACTGCCAGACGGTTGGATATTTTTCTACATCGAACCGGCTAACCGTTTCGACCGAACCGGCCTCGGCGATGCGGCCGATATCGTTACGGATCATATCGACGATCATGATGTTTTCCGCGCAGTCCTTCGCCGAATTCTTCAACGCTTCGGCGGCGGCGCGGTCGGCTACCGCCGTCAGCGCACGGGACTTAGTTCCCTTCATCGGCCGGGAAGTAATCACGCCGTCGTTGAGTTCGAAGAAAAGTTCCGGCGACGCCGAACAAATCGCAAACTCATCCGTTTCAATGAATGCAGCGTAGCGGCCCTGCTGGGCGGCGGCCAGATCACAGAAAAAGTCGAACGGCGAACCGGAAAATTCCGCGTTCAGCCGGAAGGTATAATTGACCTGATAGGTATCGCCTGCCGCGATGTGCTCTTTGATCTTCGTGATCGCCTCGCCGTATTCGCCCCGCGACACCGATGGCTTCCACTCACCAAGCTGATAGTGGCGCAGGCATCCTTGCCTGTGCATTTGAGCAGACAGGGATGTCTGCTCCACATTTTTAAACAGCCCGAACTGCAAAAGCGGCAGCCCGCCCTGCACATGAGTTTTCAGCGCATCATCAAACGTGACGGAGGCTTCGTAGGAAACAAAGCCAGCGGCCCACAGTCCGCTGGTTTCGATTTTCTTCAGACATTCATAAACTTCATCCGATGTGCGCGCCGTCAGCACTTCGACCGGCTCCGCAAATCGAAGCCAGCCGTTTCCGTGCTGGAGCAAAACATTCATTAAATGCCGTAGAGCGTTTTCTTGAACGGTTTGCGGAGCATTTCGAGATCGGTGTCGATGCGCGTTGCACCTTTAACGCCTTTGACGATCAGCTTTTTGTCGGCGGTGACGGTTCCGATCTGCGCGACCGGCAGGTTGGCGAACAGCGATTCAAACCGTGCGACGTTTTCCGGTTTTACCGAAACGATGAAACGGCTGTTGGATTCCGAGAAGAGAATCTGGTCGTCTTTGAGTTTTCGCTTTCCAGGGGTCGGAACTTTCGCGAGATCGATTTCCGCGCCGAGTCCGCCGCCCATACAGATGAGTGCGAAGCCGACAGCCAGTCCGCCTTTCGACGGCGTATGCGACGAAAGCAGAATTCCCTGATCAGCCGCCTGATTCATCGCGCGGTAAATCGCCAGCGCGGCTTTGGCATCCACGGTCGGCACGTCGCCGCCGTAGTTCCACGGACTGCCCTGCTCTTCAGCAAGCATGCGGTTCCACTCCGAAGCGCCGAGCTCGTTCTTCGTCACGCCGACCATGTAGATCAAACTGCCCGCTTCTTTCAGCGGCATGGTAACGGCCTTACGCACGTCATCGATCTGACCGATCGAGGAGATGAGAAGCGTCGGCGGAATGGAGATTTTCTTACCGCCGCGCGTCGAGTCGTTCTTGCAGGAGTCCTTACCGGAAACCGCCGGCGTGCCGAACGCGATGGTGTAGTCGTAGAGCGCTTTGTTGGAGCGGACGAGCTGTGCCATCTTGTATTCACCGTCGGGCGTCTTGGGTGACTGCACCGGATCGGGCCAGCAGAAGTTATCGAGAATGGCGATGCGGTCGAGCCGTCCGCCAACGCTGATGACGCGGCGAATTGATTCGTCGATGACCGATGCGGTCATGTGGTAGGTGTCGATATCGGAAAACCACGGATTGATCCCTTCGGCCAGAATTGCGCCGCGATCCTTGTTGTATTCAATGCGCATGACCGTCGCGTCGGACGGCACGTCGGCGTTGACGCCGACAAACGGTTTCACCACGGAAAGACCTTTGACCTCGCCGTCGTAGATACGGCTCTTGTATTCGCGAGAGCAAATGTTCAGGCGGCCCATCATCTGCCGGAGCGATTTGGTGCGGTTTCCGCCGCGCGCTTTTTCCGGCACCGGAATTTCGGGTTTCTTCCAGACGCCCTTCATGTGGAGTTTCGGACAGCCGGTTTCGTAGAGGAAATTCATGTCGAGACTGGCGACCACTTTGCCGTCGTACTTCACGGTGAAGTAGCCAGAGTCGTTGTATTTGCCCATAAAGGCGGCTTCGACATCGCGTTGTTTGGCCAATTTTTCAAACGCGTCGCGGCATTCGGGTTGCACGGCCAGCGTCATGCGCTCCTGCGCTTCGGAAACCAGAATTTCCCACGGCTGGAGTCCTTCATATTTGAGCGGCGCGTCTTTGAGTTCGCACTCGCAGCCGCCGGAATATTTGCCCATTTCGCCGAACGAGCAGGAAATGCCGCCCGCGCCGTTGTCGGTGATACAGCGGAAGAGACCGAGGTCGCGCGCTTCCATCAGGAATTCGTAGAGCTTGCGCTGGGTGAGCGGGTCGCCGATCTGCACCGCCTGCGCCGGCGATTCCGTGCGGAGTTCTTCGGATGAAAAGGTTGCGCCGTGAATACCGTCTTTGCCGATACGGCCGCCGCACATGACAGTCCAGTCGCCGACCTTGATTTCTTTACGCTCGGAAGGACGTCCGCCGACGTTGACCGGCAGGGTTCCCATCGTGCCGCAATAAACCAGCGGCTTGCCGAGGTAGCGCTCGTCAAAACATTCAAAGCCGCGGCTGTACGGAACGCCCGATTCGTTGCCGCCGGCGATTACGCCGTCGTGCACGCCGTCGCGAATGCGGCGCGGATGCATCAGGCCGGCGGGAATTTCTTTATCATAGAACGGCGAGCCGAGGCAGTAGCCCCAGACGTTGGAAACCAGCTGCGCACCCATACCGGTGCCCATCGGGTCGCGGTTGACGCCGACAATACCGGTCATCGAACCGCCGAACGGATCGAGCGCCGACGGCGAGTTGTGGGTTTCAACTTTATAGACCAGATGGAGGTCTTCGTTAAATTTGATTACGCCCGCGTTGTCGGTGAAGACCGAAACCAGCCAGTCGATTTTCTCAGCCACCTTCTTCGTCGAAGCTTTGACATAGGTTTTGTAGAGCGAGTTGATGATCTCTTCTTTGCCGGTTTCTTCGTCCTTGTATTCGATCGTTCCGGCAAACACCTTGTGAGAGCAGTGCTCCGACCAGGTCTGGGCGATACACTCCAGTTCGACGTCGGTCGGCCAGACGGGCATGCCGAGTTCGGCGCGATGGGCTTTCACAGAATCACTCAAGTAGTGATTACGGATCACGCGCAGTTCGTCGAGTGAGAGCGACAGGATGCCGTCGCTGGAAATCTTCATCAGCGCGGCATCGTCGTCCGGCAGCTCGATGACGTTGACTTTGATTTCCTGATGATCGGTAAAGGCCGGAACGGTCAGGTCAGGCTCGGCGGCCAGCCATTCTTCTTTGGAAAAAACCTGAATGGTCTGAATCAGCGTATTGGCCAGCAGGTCTTTGCCGAGATGCAAAATATCTTCGCGGGTCAGGTCGCCTTTGAGGAAATACTGAAGTGAGGTGTAAACCTGCTCTTCCCACGCCAGTTCGCGGCCGAGAATATCGGCCA
The DNA here is from genome assembly GCA_013141415.1 of Kiritimatiellaceae bacterium. Taxonomy (NCBI): domain Bacteria; kingdom Pseudomonadati; phylum Kiritimatiellota; class Kiritimatiellia; order Kiritimatiellales; family Kiritimatiellaceae; species Kiritimatiellaceae bacterium. The sequence goes on along the minus strand of JABFQY010000005.1, from coordinate 79,627 downwards.
TCGCGCCGCGGGCGGTGCGCCCGACGTTATCGGTCACGCCCGGCTTGAAGCCGATTTCAAGCATCCAGTCGAAAGTTCCAGGCGCTTTCAGACGGCCAAGGGCGGAACGGGCGACTACAGCATCGGCAAAGCCGAGCTGAACGGCTTTCGCTTCGGCGCGCTTAATATTGGCGTCCACTTTATAAACGTCGCGCGTCTGGCAGGCTTTAATCTTCATGCCGAGCGCACTTTTCGCCCGGCCGATCACGCCGCGTCCGCGTGCATCCGGTACACCCTGTTTCAGTCCGATTTCAATACGGTAAATCATAGGAATTCCTTTTTCAAAAGAGGCCGCAAATGTACACGAATGAAGAGGGATGCCAAACCCGATTTTCCGATGTTTAGGAAGGCGAACCCGGGGATTCGCCACCAAAAACCCACAAGGACTCCCCGCTCCACAGCTTTTTGTGTTTTTTGTGGCTAAAAACTCCCGAGCAACCGCTCCGCCGCAATCGGCTCATAGAGCCGACTCTACACTGTAGCGTTGGCTCTGTGAGCCAATCCAAAGGCCGAAAGCGCAGAGCCGCCAAGTTTCTTTCCAACCTTCGTGTCGCGCCGGAGCCCATCGGCAGCTTGATCGGTTCGGCGCGCGAACTCGGAACCGACTGGATAATCCGCAGAAGTGTTTCCGGATCAGCCACATCGGTAAATCGCATCTTCCCGTCTTCGGCAACCATTTTCAACCGGTTACAATTTGTAACCGATTGACTGCCTTCTTTTGTCAGCCGGTTTTTTAGAACTTTCCAGTAGTTCCGGGCGGCCTGATAGTCCGGCTGCTGAATCAGCGCGGCGACCACATCGATCACCAAAAAAACCAGATTTCCGCCGCCTCATCGTACACCCGCCGAATTTTATAGTTTTCAAATACCGCCAGCGCATTTGCTTCGCTCATTGCAACCCGCCGTATAGAATTTCTTTTCAAGACAGCCGGAGAACGTCCGGCGGACAAAATACCGGCCTTATTCGCCGGGATATTTCATCTTCCACTGAGCACGAAGCGTGTCGAGCGTCCGCATGATTTCGATGGTTTCGGCGAGCGGCATCACGGCGCTTTCGATACGTCCGTCATTCAGACAGGCGGCAACTTCGACGGCTTCATACTGGTAGCCGGTCGGTGCATAAGGTATTTCCAGCGTTTCCGGCGCGGCACCATGACGGGTGATGGTCATGCGATGCGGATGAAAGAAATTAGGTATATGAATCGATCCCTTTGTACCGGTCAGCACGGCATCGTGCGGCACGGCTTTCCGGAACGAAGCAAACAGTTCGGCGCGGGCGCCGTTCGGATAACTGAAAAAATATTCTGAGGTTTCATCCACGCCGGTCCAGCCGATCTTCGCGCGGCTGGTGATTTCCGCCGGCGGACGACCAAATACCATACGGGCAAAGGAAACCGGATAGATACCGAGATCAAGGAGCGCGCCGCCCGCCAGTTTTTTACTTCGCATGCGCTGCCACGGAAGCAATTTCTTTGTGCGAATGCCAAAGGAGGCTTTCAAGTGCGTCACATCACCAATCGCGCCATCAGCGAGCAGCTCGCGCAGCTTGACGATACAAGGCAAAAACCGCGTCCACATCGCTTCCATCAGGAAAAGGTTTTTTGTCCGCGCCAGCGCAATCAGTTCCGCCGCTTGTTTGGCATTCACAGTGAAGGCTTTTTCGCACAGCACCGAATGTCCGTGATTCAGACAGAGTTTGGCGTTCTCGTAATGAAAGTTATGCGTGGTGGCGATATACACCGCGTCCAGACTTTCGCTGGTCAGCATTTCTTCGTAATCGCCATAGGCCTGCGGCACGCTGTGTTCAAGACCGAAATCCTGCGCCCGTCTTAACGATTTTGACGCAACGGCAACCAGTTCCGTGCCGGGCAGCGACTGTATTCCGCGGGCGAAAGCATGTGCAATTCCGCCGCAACCGATAATTCCCCAACGAAAACTCATAACCACGCTCCTTTCCAATATCAGAAGTTTGATTCAATCATCGGCCTGCAAACCAGTTCGTGTACCACCACATCCGCCGGTGCATTGATGCAATGAACGATCATCTGCGCGGCGGATTCCGGCCGCATATAGTCCGGACGCTCTTCCGTCCGGAAATCGGTATCGGTTCCGCCGGGATAAACGCCGGTGACCTTAACACCAAACTGCCGCGCCTCTTTAATCAGGCAAAGTGTAAAGCCGTGCAGCGCATACTTCATCGTGCTGTACGTCGAATAGTTTTCCAGACTGGTGCGGGCGACCGTGCTGACCACATTCAGAATATGGCCGCTTTTGCGCGCACTCATTTCCTTGAGCGCTTCGCGGCAGAGCAAATACGGCGCACGCAAGTTAACGGCATATGAAGCATCGATCCGGGCGACATCTACTTTCGTCAGCGGTTCTTTGCCGGGATTAAAGCCTGCGTTGTTGATCAGCACATCAATCTGTCCGAGGGCCTTCTGCGCCGTCGCGTACAAAGCGACGACTGCATCTGAATCCGCCAGATCACAAACCGCGCCGAGACAGCCGGTTTCTTTTTTCAGATCGTCCAGTAACTGCTGATCGCGTCCGGTGGCAAAAACAGTAAATCCCTGCTCGCAGAGTTGCTTCGTCACCTCGCGCCCGATGCCGCGCGTCGCTCCAGTCACCAGCACCGTCCGGCTCATAAGAATCCTCCGCTTACCAAATTTTCGGCAGTTCGAGCTGATCGAACTGCGACAGGAAAACTTTCATCCGCGCGGCGATTTTAGCCACGCCGCTATCTTCTTCGCTTTCGATGTTCAGCGGCAGCACCGGATCGTGCAGCGATTTACGCAACAGCGCCCAGCCGTTGCCGTGCGCCGCGTCAACCGTCACATGAATGCCTTCGTAGTTATTCGGCGTAAGCGACCAGCCCGGTTCGTCAGCCACAAACTGCTCAAACTTTTTGAGCACGTCGCCGCCGTAGGCACCGAAATCTTCCGCTTTGATTTTCGCGCGGAACTCGCGGACTTCCTTCGGCTCCGGCACACCGGCCAGCAGTTCGTCCACCGAACCTTTACCGGCGGCATGGAGCTGTGCGACTTTGATCAGCACTTTGGCAATCTGGTACGCGCCGTCATCGAGAAAATAGTTTTCTTTCAGCGCGCCGTGGCCGGAAGTTTCCATCGCCAGCCACGACTCTTTACCTTCGCTGTTCAGCCGAACGGATTCGTTGATGACGTTCTTGTAGCCGCGTTTGAAGCGGTGGTGAACGCCGCCGAGTTTTTCTTCGATCCAGTATTTCAAACCGGTCGAGGTAATGGAATCGGTCACGATGACCGAGCCGGGATGCTCTTCGAGTACGATGGAAGCCATCAGCGCGATAAAGCGGCTGCGGTTGATCGGCGCGCCGTTTTTATCGACCGCGCCGGCGCGATCCACGTCCGTGTCGAAAATGATGCCGAGATCTGCCTGATTGTTTTTAACGGCGTCAATGATCGCCGCCATCGCAACGTCATCTTCCGGATTCGGCGCGTGGTTCGGGAACGAACCGTCCGGCTCGAGAAACTGACTACCTTTGGTATTCGCGCCCAGCGGCTTCAGCACTTGGTCCACAAAAAATCCGCCGCCGCCGTTACCGGCATCGACAATAATTTTCAGTCCGGCCAGCGGTTTATCGCCTTGCCCCGCGCCCTTGCGAATCGCAGCGACCAGCGACGCGGAGTAATCGTCCATCAGATTGATCTTCACGACTTTCTTCACCGGCTTGAAGGTGGCCGAGCCAGCCTCCGTGGCGATGGTCAGAATCTTTTTGATATCGGCCTTTTCGAGTCCGCCGTCGCGAGTGAAAAATTTCAGCCCGTTGCGGTTGAACGGCAGGTGACTAGCCGTCAGCATAATCGAACCGTCGTAGGCGTGGTTTTCAAAAACCGTCGCCATAAACATGGCAGGCGTTGAAGAGAGTCCGCTGTCGGCCATTTTGCAACCAGCCTTTTCCAATCCCTGAAAAACCGCCATTTTGATTTTTTCCGCTGAAAGCCGGGAGTCGTTGCCGACGACGACTTTGAGATGATCGGTCGGAACGCCTTTCTTTTCCGCCAGCCACTGCGCGAAGGCATAGCCGATCGGACGAACGATTTCGGGTGTCAGCGTGACCGGCTCGCCGAGTACGCCCTCAAGCGCAACGCCGCGCACATCACTACCGTTTTGAAGCTTAAACCATGTTTGGGCCATACGAATTCTCCTTGATCTGTTTTGGAGTGCGGCCGCAAGCAAAGCGCGAGGCCGCTTTCAAAGCTCCGTCGCACTGCGTTTGCTGGAGCACTCCAGAAATTTCTAATGTTTAAAATGTCTCATTCCGGTAAACGCCATCGCGATGCCGTATTTGTCGCAGGCGGCGATGACTTCGTCGTCGCGGATCGAGCCGCCGGGCTGAACGATAAAGCGCGCGCCGACGGCGTGGGCTTCGTCGATGCTGTCGGCGAACGGAAAGAACGCTTCGGAAACAAATACGCATTCGCCGATGGTTTTGGCGATTTCAGCTTCAGTGATTTTCGGGTTCTGGAGCTTCAGATTTTCAACTGCTTTCGGAACGGCCAGCTTGCGCAGCGAATCTACACGGTTCGGCTGACCGGCGCCCATACCGAGCACACGGAACTGTCCCGGCTTGTATTCCTGCACCACCATGATGGCATTCGACTTGGTATGCTTGGCGGCGGCGATACCGAATTCGGCCAGCGCCCGCTTGGATTGATCAAACGCGGTCTTCGTAACGTCCTTCCACTCGGCAATTGCGTCGGTGTCCACATCCTGCACCAGAATGCCGCCGTTGATATCTTTGATCATTTTACGCGGCGCGGCTTTAGACATCGGCTTGCGCAGTTTGAGCAGACGGATATTTTTGCTCTTGGCTTTGAGCAGTTCGAGCGCGGCAGGTTCGAAATCCGGCGCAATCAATGCTTCGATAAAGCGGCCTTTCAGAAGTTCAGCGGTCGCCATATCGACTTTCTGCGTTACCGCAATCACGGAACCGAAAGCGGAAACGGGGTCGCCGTTCCAGGCGGCTTCGAAGGCTTCGGCCAGCGTCGCGCCGGTGGCGAATCCGCACGGATTGGTGTGCTTGATCACCGCCACGCCGGGCTTGCCGGAAAGTTCTTTAACCGCTTCGAGCGCCCCTTCGCCGTCCACATAGTTGTTATAGCTCATTTCCTTGCCGTGCAGGACATCGGTGTGGGCGATGCAGGCTTCGTCCGAAAGCGGATTGGTGTAGAGCCACGCTTTCTGGTGGGCGTTTTCGCCGTAGCGCAGTTCGACGCCATTGGCGGCGGTTTTAACGAACGGGCGCGGCGCGGCGGTCTTCATCTGTCCGGCAAGATACCCGGCAATCGTGGCGTCGTAGGCCGCCGTGCGGGCGAAAACTTTCTGGCCGAGTTCGAAGCGAAGTTCTTCGGTCGTGCCGCCGCCGTTGGCATCCATGGATTCGAGAACGCGGGCGTAGTCAGCCGGATCGGTGATGACGGTAACAAACTTCATGTTTTTGGCAGCGGAACGGATCATCGTTGGGCCGCCGATATCGATCTGCTCAATGGCTTCGTGCAGCGGTACGCCGGCTTTAGCGATGGTGGCTTCGAACGGATAGAGATTCACGCAAACCAGATCGATCGGCTGAAGGCCGTGCTTTTTCATCGTGGCCATGTGCTCTTCGCTGTCGCGCAAATGAAGCAGACCAGCGTGAACCTGCGGCGTCAGCGTCTTGACGCGGCCGTCGAGCATTTCCGGGAAGCCGGTAAACTCGGAGACATCTTTGACGGTAATGCCCGCGTCGCGCAACGCTTTGGCGGTTCCGCCGGTTGAAAGCAGTTCGACGCCGCGCGCGGCCAGCGCCTTGGCAAATTCAACAATTCCGGCTTTGTCTGAGACGCTCAACAGCGCCCGTGTAATCTTTGTCATGAGTGCTCCTGTTTGGGAAATTAGTTAACGCTGGATTTAACCACGAACCGCAGAGCCGACAAACCAATTTTCCAAGGTTTGGAAACATTTTTTGGAGTGCGGACGCAAGCCGCAGGCGCGAGGCCGCTTTCCCCGTCCAAAGCGGCGTCGCGTTACACTTGCCGCCGCACTCCAGAACCAAATTTCCCATTGAAAAGCCTATCCAAAACCGGCGCGGCGGACTATTTTCGGCTCCTGTGGTGCAAAAGCATCATTTTTAAAAAGGAACCAACGAGCAAATATCGAATAACCAATAATCAAAAATTTTAAATGCGTTAACGCGCAGTGTTGTTTCATCTGAAAATCGCCAGTTTTTATGTCGGAAACGAACTGAACGGGAACGCGCCCCTGTGGGCGCGGCTCCTTGTTCATGTTTCCGACAAGGTGTCTGGCGATACCTCAGATGAGATGTGGACTTGGAGTTCGCGCTCTTTTTTTGGGCGGACTCCGCAAACAAGGAGTATCGCCGATGAAAAAATGTACATGGAGTTCCTATCTGCTTCCGGTTTTGTTGGGAGGTTTTGTTTATGCAACAGCGTATAATGCGACTCCGGATAGCCGGAACTTCGGGATCGTTCGCTCTGGAGAATCCGCCGATCAGATTTTTACCGTGCAAAATACCGGAGACTCCCCGCTGGTTTATTCAGTCTGCACAGATGCTCCGTACAGCATCATCACTACCGGAGACTATCGTTCACTGAACATGGCCGCCGCAGCATCTTCGACTTATTCATCTTCTTGGGCCGCTTCTAATGTCGTCTATGGTTCGTTTGGAAACTGGTCTTCAGTTCACCATTTATCAGCCAGCCAAACAGAGTGGATTCAATTAAATTTTGAACAGATAGTTTCGGTTGCCGGGGTTCGCATAACAGCTCGTTTTAATGGCGAAGTGCCCAATGGATATCCATCTGATTATTTTTTTGAATACAGCACGAATGGCACTATCTGGGCTGCTGTTTCAGGAGCTTCATATATTAATCAGCCAAACCCAACCGGCATCGTTACTCATATATTTAACAATGGCGCTGTATCAGCTCGTTATGTGCGTATGGTTGCTACGAAGCTGCGCATGGACAGTATCAGTAGTGGTTATTATTTTCAGCTGTCGGAATTTGAACCTTTATCCGCCTCCAACACATACAGTCTCGCGTCCGGTACCAGTCAAAATATTACTGTTCGTTATACCCCTTTATCAGAAGGAATACATACACAGTCGGTCAATGTCATCAGCGACGGCGTAATTGTAGCCAAAGATGTTATCGGAACAACCGGACTAAAGCTGATTGTAGACAATCCTTTTGGGGCATATGAACCGCCCTCCGGAACCAATCTTTACGCATATGGAGCCTCTGTGCCCTGTTCCGCAGTATCGGTTGCGAGCAATGACGGCACGAACTACACCTGTATTGGCTGGACGGGAACCGGAGCTGTCCCGGCATCAGGAAATGATAATAAAACCGGCTTGATTGTGCTGACCAATCTGAATTCGTCCATCACATGGAACTGGCAACTGTCCGGCGATCTGGATAGCGACGGGATTCCAGACACTTGGGCGGACCAGTATTACGGCCATGCCACCGGTGCGGTTGCGTCGGCGGATAACGACAACGACGGCTATACGGCGTATCAGGAATACCGGTTCGGCACCGATCCGACCAACGCGCTGTCGCGGTTCGAATTTCTATGCCGCGCTCCGGTTACCAATAACTATGCCGGAATCTATTTCACCACCGCCACCGGACGGGATTACACAGTTGAATACCGCACTTCGCTGACAGAAGGTTTCTGGCAACCGCTCGTCACCCTCCCCGGCTCCGGTTCGCCGCTGAATCTCAAAGACTACAACATCGGTCAACAACGGTTTTACCGAGTCAACGTGAACATGGCGGAGTAAACATCATAACCAAGGACAATATTATGAAATATACTGTAAGAGCAGAAATTGAAGTTGAAATTACAGCCGATGATAAAGGAATCGCGCAGAACTATTTTCAGAATGAAATAGAAAACAGGATGAAAACGGCTGGGGAGGATGGCACCCCGCCATTAAAAAACCCTCATAGTATCAACGTTAAGTTCTCAAACAAAAAAATCAAAGAAGACGGTGTTCTATCGTCAGGGTTTAAGGACTTCGGGAATTAATATGAACGCTTGGATACCAAACCCCAACTGGAAAAACCTTGTGATGCCATCACAAGGGGACATTGCCCAATTCAAAATCACTGGTGGATTTAGCTTCCTTGTAAAACTCATCGTTACATCGGTTGATAATGACCAAATCACCGGAACCGTCGAAGCCATATATGACTGGGAAACCAAAGATCAGATTACCGGAGGCCCTATCAAAAAGTTGGTTGGCACACAGCAGACTTTGGCAAAAACGTTCCTGCAAAATGTCATCAAAACCAACCCTGCCGCGTGAAAGTTCGGGCAACTGAATAATGCCGCGATCGCGGTTTGCGGCGGGGTCAAGCCCCCCGCCCTGTAATTTCGAGACGAAGAGGGCGAAGCGGGTCATGGCTTCCTGATGTCAGCCGATCAACCGGTCGTATTCAGCGTGGGTTCCAATCCAGAACCAGATCAAGGCATCTTCTTCCTGCACCGCCAGAGCCCGATATCTCCTGCCGACACGCACCGACCACAGTTGATTCACTTTCTTGAGGTGCAATGATGGATGACGGGGATTTTCTTTGAGCAGATCGAAGGAGGTGTCGGCCAGATCGCGCACCGCCGCCGGAAGCTGCTCGTAGCAGGCCCAGAAACGGGATGTGGCTTGGTGATTCACAGCGACGAGGTTTTTCCCGTTTTGTATTCGGCGCGAGCCTCGTTAACCAGCGACTCAAGACGTCCGTTGAGGGCATCCGCTTCAAACTGCCGATCCCATGACGCAGATTCGAACGCTTCAAACCAGCTACGAAACTGGCTTAAATCTTTGGGTGGAAGATGCTCCACCGCGCTCTCAATTTCTTTTACCGTTGTCATGCCCGCTTTATAGAGCCGAACCTTGTTGTTTTCAAGGCGAATGAAAAACCCGGTTGGGTGTGCAGCCACCGTCCGCACCCACAGAAAAATTGTAGCCGCGATCCTTGATCGCGGAATTATTTCAACTTCGAGACGAAGCGGGCGATGCGGGTCATGGCTTCTTTGATGTCGTCGAGCGCGGTGGCGTAGCAACAGCGGACGAAGCCCTGCCCGCAGGAACCGAAGGCGGTTCCGGGGACGACGGCGACATTTTCCGCTTCGAGCAGTTTCATGGCGAAGTCGTAGGACGACAGTCCGAATTTTTCGATATTCGGAAACATGTAGAAGGCTCCGCCGGGCAAATGGCAGTCGATGCCCATTTCCTGAAAGGCGGCATGCATGTAGTTGCGGCGTACGCAGTACGAGTCGCGCATTCCGGCAATATCGCGTTCCGGATCGCGCAGCGCTTCGATGGCGGCTTTCTGGCTGAGTACCGGCGCGCAAAGCATGGTGTACTGATGAATTTTCATCATGGCTTCGGTGAGTTCCGGCGGCGCGCAGGAAAAGCCCATGCGGAAACCGGTCATGGCCCAGGCCTTGGAAAAGCCGTGCAGGTAAACCGTCCGTTCTTTCATGCCGGGAACGGAAAGCAGGCTGATGTGCTGCTGGTCGTAGGTGAGTTCGCCGTAGATTTCGTCGGTGAGGACAATCAGGTCGTGCTCGATGGCGAAGGCGGCAATCTCTTCAACTTCCTGTTTCGTAAGAACCGCGCCGGTCGGGTTGGTCGGAAAGTTGAGCATCAGTAGTTTGGTCTTTTTGGTGACCTTGGCTTCGAGCTGGGCGCGGGTCGGTTTGAATCCGTTTTCGGCGGAAGTCTCGACTTTGACCGGCACGCCGTGGGCAAAAATCACGACCGGGCTGTACGAAACGTAGCACGGCTCGTGGTAAAGCACTTCGTCGCCGGGTTCAATCAGCGCGCGAACGGCCAGATCCATCGCTTCGCTGACACCGACGGCGATCAGGATTTCATTTTCCGGATTATAGGTAACGCCGGTGATTTTCTGGACGTAGCCGGAAATCTCTTTGCGCAGAGCCAGCAGGCCCAAATTAGATGTATAGCTGGTAACGCCCTGCTCCAGCGCCGTGATGGCGGCTTCGCGGATATGCCAGGGCGTGACAAAATCCGGCTCACCGACGCCGAGACTGATCACGTCGGCACGGGTGCTGACGATGTCGAAGAAGTCGCGGATACCGGAGCGCGGAATGTCGCGCACGTGGCCGGCGATGCGGTTACGCAGAGATTTGGGGTCGTTCGTTTTCATCGGATCCACGCATGAGGACATCGTTTTTCTTGTAAGCTTTGAGCATAAAATGGGTCGCGGTGCCGACGACGCCGCACTGCGTCGCAAGCTTTTCGCTGACGAAACTGGCCACTTCGTTCAGGGTTTTTCCGCTAACGAAAAGGAGCAGATCGTAACCGCCGGACATCAGGAAGGCGGAACGGACTTCTGGAAAACGGCTGATACGTTCCGCCGTACGGTTGAAGCCGCCTTCGCGTTCGGCGGTAAGACGGACTTCGATGACGGCGGTGACGGGCGCGCCGTCGAGCTTGTCTTCGTTGATGATGGCCTGATAGCCCTGAATGATGCCGGACTTTTCGTAGGCGGCGATCTTGGCGTTGACTTCAGCCACGGTGGTGCCGAGCAGTTTAGCCAGATTTTCGGGGCTCTCTTTGGCGTTGTTTTTCAGCTGTTTGAGCAGTTCATCCATTTTTCTTCTCCCGTTGGAAAGCCTGCTTTATAAACGGTTTCTCTAACCTTGGGAAACAAATAAAAGCGCCCTGATTATCCGCCGAGTTTTTTGACAAAAGCTTCCGGCGGCGAAACGCGCTTCTGGTTGGCGTAGTCAAAAACGGCGATGCCGGTTTTGGCCAGCGCGATCTCCGCGCCGGTTTCTTTGCGGGTCATGCGGTAAAAGATGTCGCACCCGAGACGGCTGAAGTCCCCGGCGGCCACCTCGATCTGCAACACATCACCGGCAAACGCCTGCGCTTTATAGATGACAACCGAGTCGAGCATGATGGTGCCGAACCCCTCGACGTTGATTTCGCTGTAGCCGAAGGATTTCAGGAAGCGGACGCGGGCTTCGTGCATTAAGGCCAGTACATCGGCATTCCCCAGATGCCCTCCATAGTTGATGTCGGTGATACGGACGGTCAGTTCGGTTTTGAACGGATAGACGCTCGGCATTTCAAGTTTTATACGGGCCATGGAAAAGCTCCTTTTTTAAGTTGATTCACTCAACCGGCCTGTGTAGCTTACACCGCTCGTTTAAAAACGATAAGCCTTTGGAGAAGAAAAATGAGAATTCGCCGTTCAATGCGTAAAAAACCGCTTCGCCGTCCGACTAAAAAAGCCGGCCCCAAGCGCTACCGTATCGCCCAGCAGAAAAAACGTCTGGTCGGAGCCGGAATCACTGAAGCCGTCCTTCGCCGGATGACCAACAAAGACATCCGCGAAGCACTGCAGAAAACCAAAGCCTAAGGCTGGTTTTAGCGGTTTCGCTTCTGTATAACGCCCCGAAGCTTCGGGGCGTTTTCTTTTTGGAAGAAAGATGAAAAAACAGAACATCATCCTGATCGGGTTCATGGGAACCGGCAAAACAGTGACAGGCCGCGTACTGGCAAAACGCACTGGACTGGAACTGGTCGATATGGATTCGATCATCGAAAGCCGTCAGGGGAAGCCAATCTCCGAAATTTTTGCTCAGGACGGCGAAGCCGCCTTCCGTGCATTAGAACGTGAGCTGGTCAAAGAGCTGTCGAACCGCGACGGAATCGTTGTCTCCACCGGCGGCGGCATCGTGCTGAATCCGGACAATATTGCCGATTTTGAAAAAAGCGGACTGGTCGTCTGCCTGACCGCATCGCCAGCCACCGTTTTTCAACGGGTGGAAAAAGACACTAACCGCCCGCTTCTCTCCGGCGACAAGAAAAGCCAGATCGAAGCGCTGCTGGCGCGGCGCAAACCGCTTTATGAATCCATTAAGCACCTCGTCAACACCGACGGGCTGACCGACGAACAGACCGCCGACCGGATTATGGAGCTGTACGCGCTTGAATCATGCGGCTGAAAAGATAAGAGTACCCGCCTTCAAAACAGGAGTTTGACTATGATGGATCGTGAACATACCCCGGGACATGAGGATCTGCTAAAGAAACAGGCACTTAAAGAACAGGAAGTGCATGAAGTTCTCGGATTCCTGAAACGCTACGGCAAACTGATCGGCACAGGGCTTCTCGCTGCAATCATCGCCGTGATCGCGTCCAGAGGTTTTGCAAATTATAAAGCCTCCAATCTGGCTAAAGCCGAACAGATGCTGATGTCCGCCCGGACTCCTCAGCAGCTTGAAGAAGTGGTGAGCAAATACGGTTCCACTCCAACCGGCCCGATCGCCCTGCTCAATCTGGCCAAACTTTTCTTTAACTCCGGCGACCCGGCGCAGGCCCGCGTTCAATACGAACGCTTCCTGAAAAAATATAACAACCACGATCTGCGTCCGGTGGCGGAACTGGGTCTAGCCTACTGTACAGAAGCCGATGGCAACTTCGCTGGCGCAGCAGCACAATTTTCTGAGTTCGCCAAAAAACACAGCACCAGCTATCTGCATCCGATCGCCATCCTGAGCGTCGCACGCTGCATGGAACAGGCCGGACAGATTAGCGACGCACGCATCGTGCTCGAAGATTTCCTGGCGGAAAACGCCGGAACTTCATGGGCCAGCTCAGCCGAAAACGCGCTGAAACAACTGACCAAATAAACAATATTCAATGTTCAAATGAGCATTGCTGATTGAGAATTGATTATTGCTCATTTGAATCTTCTTCGGCCATCAGCGCACCGCGTGCACTGATGTACGGTCCGGGAAACAGCTCGGTAAACTCCTCCGGATTCTTTTTATACAGCTTCCGGATGTTGTGATACGCCGCGCGCGGATAACGTAAAACGTCCTCCAGTTCAAACGTCTCCGTATTCTGCACCGCAAAAAGCAATTCGTCGGCGGTTGAATCCTGTACATTGAGCAGCAATTGTTTCGTGGCGGGCGGCACGCGACCCGAATTCTGCGTGTGAATGGTGTATTTAATATATTCCACCACCCGCTCCTCCATCCCCGCTTCAATGATAAAAATCAGCTCGACCAGCTCGGCGCGGGTGAAAACCAGCCGCACGCGCGGCGGTTCGATATCCGGCGGTAGCGCGGCGCGCAGATCTTCCATGCCTTTATCAAACTCATCGAGAATCTCTTCGCGCGAAACCACCGTGTCGGGCATCCAGTGAATCAGAATATTGCGCTCTGGGTCGTGGTACAGCAGCGGCTTGTCGATGCGGAACGACGCTTCGCACGATCCGCAGACGATACGGTTCAGACGGTTTTCGAACAGCGCAGTTTTAAGCTCCGGCTGCTGCGTCACATTGATGGACTCATAAAGTTCCACCTTCTGCTCGTGGCGGCACTGCGGACAGCGAATGGGATAGGTTTTTTGTGCGCTCATAAAATTTACCAGCGATCCGTGTGAACACGGGATGAATCATAACGGTACTCAGCAGGCAAACTTTCGCCCGGCACACCGAGCGGGAAAACGGCGAATGGAATAATCGGTTCCGGCACGCCCAGCACCTTGCGGCAGCCCGCGACGCGCGGCGGCACGCCGATCACCGCGATCCAAACGGTACCCAGCCCCATGTCGTGCGCGGCAAGCTGGAGATTCTGCGCCGCGCAGGAACAATCCTGCGGGCCGAAGCCTTTAAATTTTTCGCGCGACTCATCCAGACAAATCAGGATGGCGGCCTGCGCCTGCTTAAACATCGGCTTACCTTCGTCCAGCGCATCGGCCAGCGCGTCAAGTTTCGTGCGGTCGGTCGTCACTACAAAATGCCACGGACGCCCGTCGCCAGCGCTCGGCGCATTCATCGCCGCTTCGAGCAGAACGTTGATCTGCGCATCCGTCACCGGCGTATCCTTGAATGCACGGATGCTCCGGCGCGTCATAATGGTTTGGATGGTTTCCATTTGGTTTCCTAAAGCTCCAGCATAAACTGGAACGCCTTGTCCCAGAAGCCGGGCAGGTTTTCGTGTCCGAAGTCGGGATAGGTCTCCAGTGATTTCTTCGAAGTGATTTTGTTATAGGCCGCGAACTGCGTGGAGGGCGGACAGATCGTGTCGGAAAATCCGACGCCCATCATGACTTCGGCCTTAATGCGCGGCGCGAGGTGCTGCACATCGATGTAGCCGAGCCGGGTAAAAACTTCATCTTCCCGTTTATGCTGCGGATCAAAGTGGCGGAAGAAATTTTTCAGCTCAAAGTAGGCATCCTTCGCCTGATCCATATCCCAGACCCGGCGATAGTCGGAAAGGAACGGATACTGCGGAGCAATCCGTTTAATGCGCGGTTCCAGCGAAGCGCAAGCCAGCGTGAGTCCACCGCCCTGACTGCCGCCCATCGCGCCGACCCTCGTCGCGTCCACGTCCGGCATCTCCATGACAATTTTCGCCAGTTGCGCCGTGTCGAGATAGATGGATCGGTAAAGCAGTTTTTCAGGTGAGTCATCCAGCCCGCGGATAATCTGTCCCTGATGCGTATTCCCCTTCACTCCGCCGACGTCTTCGGAACGGCCGCCCTGCCCGCGGCAATCGAGCGCCGCAACGGTGAACCCGGCGGCGGCGTAACTCAGCTTATCGTGCCAGTCTCCGCAATTGCCGGTGTAGCCGTGAAAGTGCAGAACCGCCGGATGCTTTTTTAAGCCGTTTTTCGGCTGGAGCAGTTTAGCGTGAATCCGCGCGCCGCCGACGCCGGTGAACCAAAGATGAGAGCAGATCGCAAACGGAGTCTGAAACTCTGCGTCAGGGATAATTTCAATCTGCGGATCGACTGCGCACATTTCAGCCAGCGCTTTTTCCCAGTATGCGTCAAAGTCTACCGGCTTCGGATTGGTTCCGCGGTATTCCTTCAGCTTTTCAAACGGCATATCGAACAGTAGCGGCATAAAATTTCCCTCCGTTAAAAAGACAAAGTGATAGACCTTTCGCCGGATTTCCGCAAGCGAACAGAGCGATTAAACCCGTTCAAAGCGGGCGACGCTTTCGACGTGATTGGTTTGCGGGAAAAGATCGACCGGCTGGGCGCTGATGAGTTTATAAAGTCCGCCTTCGCAAAGCAGCTGTCCGTCACGCGCCAGCGAAGCCGGATTGCAACTCACATAAATCACGACCGGCGGCGCGAGCTCGCGCAGCATTTCCACCGCCTTGGGATGCATTCCGGCGCGCGGCGGATCGGTGATAACGACATCCGGCAGACCGAACGCTTCGAGTTCCGCACGGATTTTCCCGAAGTGCATCAAATCCATCTGCCGGAACGTACAGTTTTTCGCGCCGTGTTCCTGCGCATTTTTCTGTGCATCGGCCACGGCGGCCTCGACCAGTTCAATGCCGAGGATGCGGGCGCAGTGCTTCGCGGCGAACAGCGCGATGGAACCGGTTCCACAAAAGAGATCGTAAACCGTCTCATCGCCTTTGAACCGCGCGGCGGTCAGGATTTCGTTATAAAGTTTTTCGGCCTGCACGGTGTTGGTCTGGAAAAACGAGTTGGGCGAAATGCGGTAGGTGTATTCGCCAAGCCGGTCGGAGATACTTCCTTCGCCGCACAGCACATATTCCTGATCGCCGAACGCCACCATGTTTTTCCGGTCGGTCGTGGCATTAATAAACGTCGTCAGCTTTTCGCCGAGTGCCGACTTCAATTCCGCATACAGTTCGCCCATCAGCGCCGCATCGTGCGTCAGCGTGATCAGATTCACCATCAGCTCGCCGGTGCGCTGTCCGCGCCGGACAACCAGATTGCGCAGGAAGCCTTCGTGCGTGAAGGTGGAATAGACCGGAATCTTCCGGTCGCGACAGAAGCGGCGGACCGTTTCAACCGCCAGATTCATTTCTTCCGACGCCAGATCGCAATGGTCGATGTCGATGGCTTTGGCAAAGCAACCCGGCGCATGAAAGCCGAGCGCGAAATCGAGCGGCTTACTCAGCTCAGCCTCTGGGATATTCATCTCGTCGGCGGTCAGGTAGCGCCGGTCGGTAAAATCCATATCGATCTTATTGCGGTAGCCGAAAACTTCTTCCGCTGGAATACATTCGCCGACGACCGGGCTTTCAAAGTTACCGAGATGTTCGAGTGCATCGACTACCTGTTTGCGTTTGATGCGCAACTGTTCGGCATAGTCGAGATGCTGCCATTTGCATCCGCCGCACACACCAAAGTACTTACAGCGCGGCTCCGTGCGCCGGTCGGAAAATTTCAGAATCTCTTTCAGCTGAGCGACCAGATAACGCTTTTTGATTTTATAAACTTCGGCGCGGACGGTGTCGCCGACGGCGGCTGTCCCTTCGACAAATACGCGGATGCCGTCTTCCATCTTCCCGACGCAGCGGTTTTTGTCCGCCGTGTCGAAAAGCTCCGTCTCGATGATCTGTCCTTTTTTGTACATGAGCGCGAAGTTAAACCACGGAACGCCCCGCGCTGTCGAAGCTTTTCAATCGATATGGAACTGTTGAAATTCAGCCCGGGCGGCGTACACTGTCTGCCATGAAACTCGGCGTACACATCCGCAAAGAGGAAACTCAATTCGTCGTACACAGCCGTGCCAACCGGCTCTGGCTGCTGCTCTTTGATTCCGCCGACGCCGAAACACCAACGCGCGAAATTGAAATGACCGGCGGGCCGCTCTGGCATACAACCGTTTCCGGCGTTCATTCCGGCACATTGTATCTTTACCGCACCGACGCCGTTCCCGAACAGTGGCTGCTCGATCCGTATGCCCGCGCCGTTCACTTTTCGCGGAGCTGGGGAGAATCAGCCGGGATCGAACCGGGACAGCACATCCGCACCGGCAGGCACTTTCCGAAAGGCATCATCACGGATGATCACTTCGACTGGCGCGGCGAAAAACGTCCGGAAACTCCGCTCGAAAAAACCATCATCTATGAAGCGCATCTGCGCGGCCTCACCGGCGGCGGAACCTATCTCGACTTCATTGAAAAAATTCCGCACCTGCAGTCGCTCGGCATCACCGCTGTGGAATTTATGCCGGTCATGGAATTTAACGAGCTGGAATTCCTACTCGAAGGCGCGGCGCGCAAACATCTGCTCAACTTCTGGGGCTACAGCACCCTCGCCTTTTTCGCGCCGATGAGCCGTTACGCCGCCTCGCGCGAGCCCGGCGCGGCAATCACGGAATTCAAAACGCTGGTCAAAGCGCTGCATAATGCCGGGATTGAAGTCATTCTCGACATCGTCTTCAACCACACCGCCGAGGGGCCGTTTAACGGTCCGGTGTACAGCTTCCGCGGACTGGATGAACCGGCGTATTATATGATCAAGCCGGACGGCACTTATCCCGACTGGAGTGGATGCGGCAACACCTTCAACTGCAACCACCCGATTGCGAAACAGCTGATCGTTGACTGTCTCAAATACTGGGCGCAGGAAATGCATGTGGACGGATTCCGCTTCGACCTCGCCACCGTGCTGTGCCGCGACCCGGACGGAGAACTGCTGGAACATCCGCCGGTCATCAAAGCCATTGAGGCCGAACCGGCACTCAAAAAAATAAAACTGATCGCCGAGGCATGGGACGCTCTCGGCGGCTATCAGGTCGGCAGTTTTCCCGGCAAGCGTTTTTCTGACTGGAACGGACGCTTCCGCGACGACGTCCGCCGTTTCTGGAATGAAGGCGAAACGATCGGCCTTCTTGCTACGCGTCTGGCTGGCAGCGCCGATCTCTACCAGCACAACGGCGGTTCACCGCTCAAGAGCATCAACTTCGTCACATCACACGACGGCTTCACTCTCGCCGACCTTGTCAGCTACGCAATCCGGCACAACGAAGCCAACGGCGAAGAAAACCGCGACGGCGAAAAACAGAATAACAGCGTCAACTTCGGTTTTGAGGGGCCAACTGATGAAGAGACCATTTGCGCACGGCGACTTAAACAGCAGAAAAACCTGCTCGCCACGCTGTTTCTGTCGCGCGGAGTTCCAATGCTCACCGCCGGCGACGAATTCGGTCGCACCCAGTCCGGCAACAATAACGCCTACTGTCAGGACAACGGGATTTCGCGGGTGGATTGGTCGTTCCTTGAAAAAAACCGGGAGCTGTTCGAGTTTACTCGCCAGCTGATTGCCCTGCGCAAAAAACATCCCGCGCTGTGTTCTGGAAAATTTTACACCGGCGAAGGTGATGTCGAATGGATCGGCGAGGAAGGGCTCTCCGTCGACTGGCAGCATGACCGCGCGCTTGGCATGCACATCAAAGGCAAAGATGAACTGCTCATTCTGATTAATAATGAAGCGGTCGATCTTTCCTTCGAGCTGCCGGAAGGGAATTGGAATCTTATTCTCTCAACCGATCCGCTAGCAGGTTCTTCCGCCAGCAGTAATTCTGTATTCCTCGTTCCGGCGCACTCCGTTTGCGTACTCGGCGAATGATGCTATAGCACTTAACAATTGAGATGCCGATTCTCTTGTAGGACGCGCTTCCCGTATTCGGGAGCGTGTGTGCTCCTGCCCGTGCATGGGACACAGGCTCTCTGGATACAGAGAAGCTCGTCCTACAAAATATGGGTGCGGCATTTCATTCGTGAAGTGCTCTATTTGGTGACGCGGGTGATTCCGCCAGAGGTCAGTACGCGAACGCGCTCGCCAACAGAAAACATAATGTCGGCTTCCTGTACCACGGCGATGGTCGAACCGCTGTCGAGTTTGACGGTGATTTCGATGCCGGTCTTTTTGGTGAGCTGTTCTTCGGCGACGGTTCCGCCGACCGCGCCAAGAGCCGCACCGCCGAGCGCCGCCAGCGTCCGGCCGGAGCCGGCACCGATGGTACTGCCCGCCACGCCGCCAGCCACGGCACCGGCAACCGTTCCGACACCGGATTTGGTGCCTTCAATTTTTACGTTCTTGATCTGCAGAACCGTGCCGAGCTGAACGGTCTGTGTGCGACGCACCTGATCGCGGGAATAGACATCGCCAGAGTCGCTGGACGCACAACCGGCGATCAAAGCGCCGATAACAAGTGATGCGGAGAAACGCAACCATTTCATAAACGCCTCCTCTTTTGCGGCACATTGTATCTCAAATCCGGTCGGCTGAGAACTGGCCCAACCGGATTATTTTGCAACCGCAACCGGCGGCTGCTTTTTGATCATCATCTGAACGATCATAATCAAATTGCTGGTCGTCCAGTAGAGAACAAGGCCGGACGGCATGGTGTAGAAAAAGAACAGCATCATCAGCGGCATCATAATCGCCATTATTTTCTGCTGCTGAGGATCCCCGGCGCTCGGCGTCATTTTCTGCTGCCAGATCGTGGTGACGGTCATCAGGAGCGGCAGGATATTGAGCGATCCGACGACCGGAATCATTCCGGCAAAGAGATTTTCCGGCTCGGAAAGGTCGCTGATCCAAAGAAACTTGGAAAAGCGCAATTCAACGGCGCTGCGCAACACAACAAACAGCGCGATAAATACCGGAATCTGAATAAGCATCGGCAGACAGCCACCCAGCGGATTAACCTTGTTCTCTTTGTAGAACGCCATGGTTTCCTGCTGCATACGCTGCGGATTGTCTTTGAACTTTTCACGGATTTCTTTGAGCTGCGGTTGAAGTGCCTGCATTTTCCGCATGCTTTCGGTGCCTTTATGGGTGATCGGCCAGAAGATCATGCGGACGATGACGGTCAGGAGCAGAATCGCCACACCGTAGTTATGCACAACGACATGCAACGCTTTTAACCCCCATAACAGACCGGTCTTGATCGGATACATAATCGGGTTCATGAATTTCCAGAAGCCCATGCTCTTGAATTCCATCACCTCAACCTGCTCCATACCCTGCGTCTTGAGGAAAGAATAGTCTTTCGGGCCGATATAAAAACTGGCTTTGCGGGTCAGCGTTTCGTTCGCCGCGACCTGCTCGGAATTAAACTTGATGGCGGCAGAAACTTCCGCCGGTACGTTCTTTTTGCCTTCACCGGCACGGCGGACAGAAAGGTCGAAGGCGCTGGCGGCACGTTCCGGCGTCAGAATCTGTACGAAAAATTTATTTTTGGCGGCCACCCAGTCAACTGAACGCGGAGCAATCTGCTCTGGCGTAGCCGTCCGCATTCCGGTTTTGGTCGCGTCACTGAACAGTTTATTAAATTCCTTACCCCAGTGATGAACGCCATCAGCGGGCGCGAAGGTATCAACGCCCAGCGTGATCACTCCCACCATCGCGGTGGTTCCTTTGGCTTCAGACATCGGGCCGGTCGGCAGGCGCAGCTCCGGCAGAACCCACGGAGTTTTGCCGCTGTTGACGAAAGAATCTTCGACTTTCAGAAGGTATTCACCTTCGAGCTTGAGAGTTCGCTCCAGAAAGCGTCCATCGCCGAGCGCCGCGACATAGCGCAGTCCATCCGCGGTTTTTTCAAGCACTCCGGCAGGAACCGGCAAGCCGGCATAACGCAGAGCCGGAGCATTGGTGAAATCGAGAATAACCGGCCCGCTGCCTTTACGGTTTTCGGCGGGATAGTTGCTGAGAACCGCGGAAACCACCGCGCCGCCGTAGGATGAAACGGTCAGTTCGATGTCGTCATTGGAAAGCGTCATCGTCTGTTCGGGCGCAGACGGCAGAACCGCTTCCGGGACTTTGGCGGATACAGCTTCAGCAATGACGGCGGATTTTTCAGCCGTCACCGAAACTGCCGGTTTTTCTGCGGCAACAGGAGCGACCTGCGGTGCAGGTTGTGCAGGCCTCGGAAAATACTTCTGCTCGATTGCCGGATAGAAATTCATCCAGACAAACATCAGGGCCACCAGGATACCTACAATAATAAAATCGTTTTTCTTCATAATCCGTATCTTTCGTTCAATCGGCGTGATGCGCCTCGTTCAAATCGCTGAAACCGTTCAATCCGATCTCTGATCGCTGTTTTTTTTCTGGTTCCCGACTCCTGACCCCTGATCCCTGACCTCCGGAACGGGATCACACCCGCCGGGATTCCACGGATGACACCGGCATATGCGCCGGAAACTCAGCCAAAGGCCGTAAACTATGCCATGCTTCTCAAGCGCTTCAATCGTATAATCGGAACAACTGGGATAAAAGCGGCAGCAGGCCGGCTTCATCCGTGAGGCGGTTTTTTGATAAATCCGAACCAGCGCTATGAATAGGCGTCTCATTGGGTCAGCAACCCTGCCTTCTCCGCCAACCGCAGGAATTCGCGCTCTACGTCGGCATAGGACGCGGCGAGCAGGTTCTGGCGGGCAATGATGACGAGATCGAACGGCCCGGAAAGTTCCGTGCGATGCTGGCGGAAAATTTCGCGCAGGCGGCGGCGAGCCAGATTACGGTCAACGGCGCGGTTACTGACTTTCTTGCTGGTCACTACGCCGAGCCGCAAGGCGGCGTTCTGTCCGGTGCGGAGCCAGAAAACCATATAGCGTCCGACAAAGTTATTTTTCTGCGCAAAAGCCTCCCCGAAGAGGGAGGCTTGAATCAGACGTTGTTCTTTAGAAAGCGTTTTTGAGTCCACCGGGTTATCCTCCGGCGAGAGCGTCTTACGCATCACAAACGGTCAGACGTTTGCGGCCTTTACGGCGGCGGTTGGCGAGGATTTTCCGTCCATCCGCTGTTTCCATACGGGCACGGAAACCGTGTTTACGTGCGCGTTTAATTTTCGAAGGCTGCCATGTACGTTTCATTGTTCAATCTCCACTGAAATTCAAAAAGAGCGCAAACCCTGCCAAGTTCGTCCGCCGCTGTCAACCCCTTTGCCGTTAAAACGGCGCGGCGGATCCAATCTTGGTGTTAATGGCGGCTTCGGCGATGGAGCGTCCGTCAATCAGAACCGGCTGTTTGCGGGCGCGCCAGACGCGCCGCTTGGTTTTGGCGACCAGATTATGTCCGGAAGCGAAGAAAAGCAGTTCATCTTCCAGTTTCGCCAGCAGCCACATCAGCGGATAAACCAGCATGGCCAGTACGTTGAGCTTGGTATATTGGTAAAACTGCTCCGTTCCGGTGTTTTCGGAAGGCATGTTATAAAGCCCGTGCGTCATTTTGTTGGCGATCGCCTCGCAGATCAAACCGGGCACTTCGATGCACCCGGTGGAATAGGAATCGGTTTCCGGCACATCGAACCCGTCCTTGAGCACTTCAAACAGTTCGCCGCTGGTATAGCCGGGCCGTTCAAGTCCTTTTGCGCGCCAGGAAAGTCCAAGCATCGAGCGAAGCGGACAGGCCCCCAGGCAAAGGGCTTTGCGCGCGGCGGTGATCACCAGCCGCCCGTCAGACTTCAGAACGCGGTGGCATTCCTTAATAAAGGCATAGTCGTCGCGGACGCGCTCCAGCGCGTCCACGATCACCACCACGTCGTAGGTTCCGTCGGGGTCTTTGATCGCAGGGCCCTGCAGAATTTCGACCTGATCCTCTACAAACCAGTCGAGCGAGGATTTGGCCGCGCCGGAAAGCACCAGCGTTTTCCAGCGTCCGCCGCCTTCACGCAGCCGGGCACTGATCACGCCGTCACCGGCGGTGATCTCAAGACAGTTCTGATTCGTCGTAATACCGATCAGCTCTTTAATCGTGCGGAAACGAATCTGCCGCCGGACAGAACGCTTAAACAGCTTTTCCTGCCAGCGAACCACTTCACTGCGTAAATTTGCATCCATTGCTTTCATGGCGGCAGAGTATAGGAGGGGAAACTAAAGAAGGGAATACCTGAATGATGGAAAAGAATTGAAGCGCGAACGCCTGCCGCCGGTTTCAAATTGACAGAACCGGGTCCGGTTTCCACACTCTGCCGCACAAAACCGGAAACACATAACTTATGGACATCTTTTCTCTTATCTTTGTCGTCGTCGGGCTATGCCTGTTCGAAACCATCACCAGCATCGACAACGCCATTATCAACGCCGAGGTGCTCTCCACCATGCAGGCCAAGGCACGGCGCTGGTTCCTTGTCTGGGGACTGTTCATCGCCGTATTTCTCGTCCGCGGACTGCTCCCGTGGATTATCGTCTGGGCCTCCATGCCGGATCTCGGCCCGATCGGCGCTCTGACCGCGACGTTCAGCGGCGACGCTTCGGTCATCGAAGCCGTCGAAAAAGCGGCGCCGACACTCCTGATCGGCGGCGGTACGTTCCTGCTGTTTCTGTTTTTTCACTGGCTTTTCATCGAACCGAAAAACTACGGCCTCGCCGGCGAAGAGTTCTTTCATAAACAAGGCGTTTGGTTTTTTGCCATCGTCGCCGTCCTGCTTGCCGTCCTCGTCTGGCTCGCGCTGAAAATCAATCCGGCGATGGCCTTCGGCGCAGTCGTCGGCTCCACCGCCTTCTTCATCACCCACGGCTTCCGCCAGCAGGCGGAACACGCCGAGAAAACGCTAATGCAGAACGGTCTGTCGGACTGGAGCAAAATCCTCTACCTCGAAGTCATCGACGCCACCTTCTCGATCGACGGCGTACTCGGCGCGTTCGCCTTCACGCTTTCCGTGCCGCTCATTCTGCTCGGCAACGGACTCGGCGCGCTGGTCGTCCGCCAGCTCACCGTCGGCAACGTCGAGCGGATCAAAAAATATCTCTACCTGAAAAACGGCGCGATGTACTCCGTCCTATTCCTCGGCCTCTTCATGGTGCTCGAAAGCTTCGGCATCCATATTCCCGTCTGGCTCTCTCCGCTTATGACCTGCGGCGTAGTCGCCTACTTTTTCATTAAATCCAAAGCGGCGCTCCGCTGAATGTTCCATGCATTTGAAAATCCAGCCACTGATTATTGTGCTGCTTTGCTCCGCCGGAGCGGGCTTTTCACAAACGGTTCGTGGCGGATTCTCTGAAACGTACTGCGACCATTACCGGTGCCGAATTCACGGCGACCATTGCGACGAGCGGTACACCGTAAGCCTGATCGACTATCCGCTGGCAGAAAAAAAAGAGCCGCTCGAACAGATCAACAAACTCTCCGATGATGATCCGTTACAGGCCCGGCTGAGCAAGCGTATGGCCGCCGCGGGATCCACCAACTTCGTCCGCACCAACACCGCTCCATTCAACATGGCCCCCGGCCTCGCACCAAAAAATTAATCTGCCCGGCAGGAAAAATTCTGGAGTGCGGACGCAAGCAACGCGCGAGGCCGCTCTGTTCCTGTAGCCGCGATCCGCGATCGCGGATGAAACAATAGTCCGAGGTCACGGACCTCGGCTACAATTCCCGGCTTTCAATTTGACAGACTCCAGCCCCGTTTCCACACTCGGTCACAGGAAATAAAAATCGTGAAACAAAAATCAACAGACAGCTTTTTCCTCTCTTGGTATGGTCGATTTATCGGGGGATTTATTTTCGGAGTACTTTCTACTTTGCTTTTCGATTTTACGTTTCAACAAAGTCAAAATGTCGAAGCTCTACTGATTGAAGCCGCTGTGTGGGGTGCTATTACTGGCGGATTGGCAGCAATCTTTGGAGCGCGTTTTTTAGCGTGGCTTTTTGATTGGTGGTTATAACCGTATCTCAACGAGAAAAATTCTGGAGTGCGGACGCAAGCAACGCGCGAGGCCGCTTTGTTCCTGCCAATAAAGAAAAGCTCCGTCGCACTTCGTTTGCCGGAGCACTCCAGAAAGTTTAATCCCTGACGAGCAGCGCGGCATAGGCGCCGTCGGTGCCGGATTTCGGCGGGAAGAGGCGTTTGGCTTTGACGAGGCGGAAATCTTTCTGATCGCGCGCCCAGCGGCTGACCATTTCTTCGTTCTCTTCCACTTCCAAACTGCATGTGCTGTAAACCAGCCGTCCGCCGGGTTTCACATGCTTGGACATGGCGTTGAGAATCTGGCGCTGGGTCTTTTTGATCATTTCAATGCGGTCGCGGGTGAAGCGCCAGCGGGCATCGACGCGGCGGCGCAGTACGCCGGTATTCAGGCACGGCACGTCGAGCAGAATGGCGTCGAACTGTTTACTCTTCTCCGGAAACCCTTTGGCGGCGTCGCCTTTCAGAATTTTTACAAAGTCCCAGCCGGTGCGTTTGATGGTGTCTTGCAGCGTATCGAGCCGGTCATCGTGAACATCCATGGCGATCAGCTCGCCCTTCCCTTCCATCATGCCGGCCATCATGGCGGTCTTGCCGCCGGGCGCGGCACAGGCATCCAGCACCGATTCGCCGGGGCGCGGATCGAGCAGTTCGACGGAAACCGACGTGGCCGGATCCTGCACGGTGAACCAGCCTTCTTTGTAGCCGGGAACTTTCGGCACGGCGACGCCGCGCGGAAGAATCAGAAAAGTTTCCGCGCTCGGAAACGGGTGCGGCTTGGCATCAATTCCGGCGGCTTCCAGCGCTTTGATAAATTCATCCGGTGCAATGCGAACCGGTTCGACGCGCAGAATCGTTTCGGCTGGCTGGTTGTTCCATTCGCAAAGCTGGAGCGTATCGCGCTCGCCGTACTGTTTGACCCAGCGGTTGATGAGCGACTCGGGATGGGAAAGACGGATTTCGTCGGACTGCTTTTTAAGATTCTGCAGAATGGCGGCTTTTTCTTCCTGAATGTTGCGCAGAACGGCGTTGATCATCCCCGCCGCGCGGATGGCGTCTTTATGGCGGCGGCTCTTGACGGCTTCCACGGTTTCGTGGACGGCGGCAAATTCTTCGACGTTGTCCATGAAGCAAAGCTGGTACACACCGACGTGTAGCGCGGCCAGAATGTAGGTTTCCGGACGGCGCGGAATAAATTTCTGTTCGATGTATTCCAACGCCAGTTTGCGGCGGACGATGCCGTAAACCAGTTCGGTGATGAAGGCGCGATCGTCTTTGACCTCGGCCAGCTGGCGATCCGGAAAGCTTTCGCTTTCCAGCCAGTGGTAAATAATTTCGGCGGCGACTTCCCGGCTGTTTGTTTTTCTCATTAAAGTTTCCAGATTCCGTACGAACGGCCCTGCATGACGCAACGGCCTTTTTCGAGTTTTGCGCCGGAGCCAGCCAGTAAAAGGCCGTCGCCGACTGCAAGCGGGGCGGAAACATCGCTTTTTGACGGATTGAAAGCAACCAGGATTTTACTGCGGCCTTTCGAGCGCTGGAAAATCAGCGGGAACTTGTTCTTCTTAACGTAAAGAACTTCGAATTTGGCGTCCGCCGCCAGCGCCGGTTCGGTGCGGCGCAGTTTTACCAGCTCGCGAGTGACGTTAAGCAACGAGTCTTTGCGCTTTTCCTGCGCGGCGACATTCGGCGCATTTTTCGTTTCATCCACCGGCAGATACAGGTCGGCTTTCCGGCCCGCAGAAAATCCGGCGTTGCGCCCGGCGGTCCACTGCATCGGTGTGCGGGCGCCTTTGCGCGGAGCATAAGCGCCTTCGACACTTTGTACTTCATCCATCTGGCGCATGCCAATTTCGTCGCCGTAATACAGGAACGGCGTACCGGGGAACGTCATCAGGAACGCCATGATGATTTCGAGGTCTTTCTTCGAGCGCCGGTTGTTGATTCGTCCGATGTCATGGTTGCCGACCGGAATGGCGATGTAGCCTTTGTTTTTGGTTTTCCGGTAATGCTCCATGTACTGCTCAATGAAGAACGAGGCGTCGCCTTCCCCGTCTTCGTCGAAGAAACTCGCGCCGGTCTGAAAGTGTTCTGAACCGGGCCCGGCGCGAAACGCCTCGCCGCGGAACATTCCGTAGTAGCCTTTGCTGAAATGGAAAAAGTCGGCGTGGAAACCGGCGTCGAGCGCGTTTTGCGGCCAAGACCATTCGGAAACGATAAACGCTTCGGGATAATCGCTGTCGAGCATTTCGCGCGTTTCGCGCCAGAACCGCTTGGCTTCTTTCGCGCCCGGATCGTTGCGAATAATGGAACCGGCCATATCGACACGGAAACCGCTCGCGCCCTTATCCAGCCAGTAGCGCATGATATTGCGCATTTCCTGCCAGGTCGCCTGCGCGTCCGGATGCGTCGTCGGCAACTGCCACGGTTGATCCGGTTTGGCGAAGCCGAAATTGAGCGCGGGCTGCGAACAGAAATAGTTGATCATGTAGCTTCCGTCGCGGTCGCAGAACCCTTGAATCATTTTGCTGGACCACTTCGCGCCGCCGTTATGCCAGGCACTGCCGGTCCAGATATACCGGTTGGAAAATTCATTCTTCTCCGGCGCGCAGGAGGCTTGGAACCACGGATGCTGAATCGACGTGTGCCCCGGAACCAGATCCAGCAGCACGCGAATGCCGCGCTTCTTCGCTTCGCGGAAAAGTTTTTCGAGGTCCGCGTCGGTGCCGTAGCGCGGCGCGACGTGATAGTAGTCGGCCACGTCATAACCCGCGTCCAAAAACGGCGAAATAAAACAGGGATTCACCCAGATCGCGCTGACGCCCAGACTCTCGATGTAGTCGAGTTTCTTGATAATGCCCGGCAAGTCGCCAATACCGTCGCCGTTGGTGTCGCAAAATGACTGCGGATAAATCTGATAAAACACCGCATCCTTCACCCACTCCGGCCCTAGATTTTTCGCCATACCGTCTCCTTTTTGAAAACGCGCATTATGCCGGTTTCTCGGAACATTGGAAGACGGCAGGGACGGATTTTTATTCCGTGATCTGGCGGAGGCGGTAGAACCCGTTGGAGGCGGTTCCGAGTGTAAAGCTGGTCTGCTTTTGCAGTCCGTCGCCGGTGATGTTGTAAATCATCGTCGTCCAGGATGGAGAGGTGAGGCTGGCGGTTGTTTCGAGCCGGTACCGGAATCCGGTAACGCTCCGGAAATTCAACGCTCCGCCTGAGCCGGAAAAGGTTCTCCCGATATGCAAAGCGGACTGCCCGTCCTGCGGTGAGGTTCCGTCCAGATATTCCTTCAGGTTGCTTGCGCCGTCGCCGTCAGGATCGGCGCTGGCGGCGGACTGACCGTTAGTGGTTGTGCCGTCGCCACCGAAATAAAGGGCGCGCCATGCATCGCTGACGCCGTCGCCCACACTGTCGATCGTGCGGTAAACCGCCGTCACAGATACATCGCTGGCGGGCATCCGCAAGGTGGTGACCGCGGCGGAAACGTCCACCACGGTTTGCGTGTTGCCGGCCCAATGATCAAACACCTTCCCTGCGGGCGCGGCATAAGCCTCAATATTTAAGACAGAGCCGGTCTTTGATGTTCCGCTGCCGAAACCGTTGCTGACAGAAAGCGTGTAAACTGACGCCGCAGTATCACGATAGGTTGCCAGCAGGTAGAGCGCATAGGACGGCATCGTCACCTGGGCTGTCGCGGCATTAAGATTGTCTATCTCTGAAGCGGCACCGATCCAACGGTCGAAAACTTTTCCGCTGGGTGCGGCGTCGGCGGTAATGGTCACCACGGAGCCGGGAACAATGTTAGTCTGACTGGAAGCGGTTCCTGAAATTACAGATAAAGGATAGTCCTCGTCGGTACGGAATGGCGACGCCGGAAGCAGTGCGCTGTTATAAAGCTTGTTGGCACTGAATGATAAAGCATAACAATACCGAATATAGGCTGGGGCCGACACACTCGGACTGGAGACAACTACAGTATCTTTATCGATCACAGCGGTTGCGCTGAAAAAGGTTCTGTTCGTTCCGGCAATCTCAAAATTCTGTAACGTTCCGACAGATACCACCGGATTGGTTCCGCTCTTTGTGCCCGCCAGCAATCCGGTTTCGGCATAATCAAATAGAATCCGGATCTGAGAGCCTTCCACGATTGAACTCCGGTACAGCGGGCCGCTATAGACCCTGCCGTCACGAAGCATATCTCTCCCCAGCGCCCATTGTGCCAGACGATATCCAGGATCCTTTTTGTTAGGCGGATGAAGCGTATTATTTGAAGTATCAATGGTCACCGCCATACCGACGTTAGTTTCTGACAGAACGTTAAACTGTGCCCGACGTATCCCAGAGTAATTAACGGCCGTATAGTTCGGCAGCTGAACATAGTAAAACGGAAAATCTCCCTGTCCCCAGCTCTGCCGCCAGCCCCGGATCAGTGCCCGCAGTTCATGCCGATAAAGGTCATCGTCGCTGGTATTATATTCTCCTTGATACCAAATGGCGCCGCGCAAGCCGTAAGGCATCAGCGGAGCAATCATGGCGTTATATTTTTTAAAATGATTGGGAAGTCCGCCCTGCTCCTTATTTTGCAACATTCCTGAAAGCTGAGATACCTTCGCGCATCCGGCGGAATTTAAGAAACCATCGATTGACTGACCGCCCTTGGCGGAAAAAATCAGCCCGACGGGTACGCCGGTTTCCAAATAAATATTTTTTGCGAAAAAATAGCCGGAGGCAGTGAAGTTGCTGATCGATGCAGGATTGCAGTTTGTCCAACTCTCAGACAGAGGCGGTTCTTTTAGCTCGGTGGCTGATGACGCTGTATAGAGGACTGTGACCTGACGAATCTTTGAATAGGCGGCAGATGCTGTGATTTCATCCGCATAGCCGGTCACTCCGCCCGCAGCAAGGATGCCCCCCCCGTCACCCATACCGTCCATGGTCATGGCCATGTTGGACTGCCCGGAAGCGAGATAAACATCTCCAAAAACTACGTCGTTGATTTGAACACTTGTTTCGCTGGGCGCAGAGATCAGCAGAACATGTGACACGCCGCCGTCATTCGGATGCGATCCGATTCTCGCCATCCATTGGCCAGCGGAGTCGGTCGTTGCCGTTCCGACGGTAACTCCATCCAGCTTAACCGTCACCACGGTGCCGACCGTTGCGTATCCCCAGACCGGAACGTCCATATCCCGCTGAAGTACCATGTGATCACTGAACAGAACATGCGCCCGCATCGGAGCCGCTTGAGCAAGTCCTGAAAAACAAACAAATAACCCAACGATTACAGCAAATTTCTTCATGTGACTTTCCAATTCCTATTCTGTGATCTGGCGGAGTCGGTAAAATCCGTTGGAGGCGGTTCCGAGTGTAAAGCTGGTCTGCTTTTGCAGTCCGTCGCCGGTGATGTTGTAAATCATCGTCGTCCAGGACGGAGCTGTGAGGCTGGCGGTTGTTTCGAGCCGGTACCGGTATCCGGTAACGCTCCGGAAATTCAACGCTCCGCCTGAGCCGGAAAAGGTTCTCCCGATATGCAAAGCGGACTGCCCGTCCTGCGGTGAGGTTCCGTCCAGATATTCTTTCAGGTTGCTTGCGCCGTCGCCGTCAGGATCGGCGCTGGCGGCGGACTGACTGTTGGTGGTTGTGCCGTCGCCGCCGAAATAAAGCGTACGCCAGACATCGCTGACGCCGTCGCCCACGCTGTCGATCGTGCGGTAAACCGCCGTGACGGATACGTCACTGGCGGGCATCCGCAACGTGGTGACCGCGGCGGAAACATCCACCACGGTTTGCGTGTTCCCGGCCCAATGATCAAACACCTTACCGGTCGGCGGCGCGGCGGCTTCTATGTTCAGGATGGAATTGGTTTGCGAAGTCCCGCTGCCGAAGCCATTGCTGACAGAAAGCGTGTAAACTGACGCCGCAGTATCACGATAGGTCGCCAGCAGGTAGAGCGCGTACGACGGCATGGTCACCTGAGCCGTCGCGGCATTAAGATCATCAATCTCAGAGGCGGCACCGATCCAGCGGTCGAAAACTTTTCCGCTGGGTGCGGCGTCGGCGGTAATGGTCACCACGGAACCGGGAATATTCGTCAGACTGGCGGCGGTTCCGGAAATCACAAACAGCGGATAGTCCTCGTCGGTGCGGAACGGCGACGCTGTGAGCCGGGCGCTGTTATAAAGCTTGTTGGTGCCGGACGGCACCGCAGCGTAGCAATACCGCACATAGGCCGGGGCCGGCACACTCGGACTGGAGACGACTACAGTATCTTTATCGATCACAGCCGTTGCGCTGAAAAAGGCTCTGTTCGTTCCGGCAATTTCGAAGTTCTGCAATGTTCCGGAAGGCACCACTGAATTGGTTCCTTTTTTCCAGCCAACCATCAATCCGGTGTCGGCATAATCAAAAAGAATCCGGATTTGTGCGCCTTCCACGGTCGAACTCCGGTACAGCGGGCCGCTGTACACCCTGTCGTCGCGGCGCAGATCTCTCCCCAGCGCCCATTGCGCCAGACGATATCCCAGATCAGTCTTGTTGGCCGGATGAAGCGAGTTTTCTGATGCATCTATATTCACCGCCATGCCGACATTGGTTTCCGAGAGAACATTGAACTGTGCCTGGCGTAGCCCCGGCCAAGGAATGCCCCCGAGCGCCTCGCTCAAGGTCGGCAGTTGAACATAGTAAAACGGAAAATCTCCCTGCCCCCAACTCTGCCGCCAGCCACGGATCAGCGCCCGCAGTTCATGCTGATAGAGGTTGTTGTCACTGACATTAGCTTCCCCTTGATACCAGATGGCACCGCGCAAACCGTAGGGCATCAGCGGAGCAATCATGGCGTTATATTTTTTAAAATGGTCTGGAAGTCCGCCCTGTTCCTTATTTTGCAGCATGCCGGAAAGCTGAGGTACCTTCACGCATCCGGCTGAATTTAAAAAGCCTCCGATAACTTGACCGCCCTTGACGGAAAGAATCAGCCCGACGGGTGCTCCTGTTTCCAAATAAATATTTTTTGCGAAAAAATAGCCGACGGCTGTGAAATTGCTGATTGATGAAGGATTGCAGTTTGTCCAGCTCTCAGTCAACTGCGGTTCTTTCAGCTCAGTGGCTGATGTCCCGGAGTAGAAAACCGTAACCTGACGAATCTTCGAATAGGCGGCAGATGCTATGATTTCATCCGCATAACCAGTTACCCCGGCGGCATGGTAGGGATTAGGACCAACCCCTACTCTGGTGTCCATCAGCAAGGCCATGTTGGACTGCCCGGAAGCGAGATAAACATCTCCAAAAACTACGTCGTTGATTTGAACACTTGTTTCGCTGGGCGCAGAGATCAGCAGAACATGTGACACGCCGCCGTCATTCGGATGCGATCCGATTCTCGCCATCCATTGGCCAGCGGAGTCGGTCGTTGCCGTTCCGACCGTGACGCCGTCGAGCTTAACCGTCACCACGGTGCCGACCGTTGCGTATCCCCAGACCGGAACGTCCATATCCCGCTGAAGTACCATGTGATCACTGAACAAAACGTGCGCCCTCATAGGAGCCGCTTGAGCAAGTCCAGAAAAGCAAAGCAACAGTCCGAAAACTACAACATATTTCTTCATGGGGTTCTCCTAATAAAAAGTAATCCAGTATACAAAATCTGCATGGATAATATAGCTCATTCTGCCGTGTTTTCCAATTCAACTTGGGTCTCGAAGAGTTGCGCCGGAAACCATATGGTTTACGTCCTGAAAACATGAACCCGGCAAACCTTCCAATCTATGAACTGCGCGATGAGCTGATCGCGGCACTGAAGAGCGAGACCCGACTCATCATCGAAGCGCCGACTGGCTCCGGTAAATCCACGCAGGTTCCGCAGATGCTCCTCGATTCCGGCCTCTGCGACGGCAACATCGTCGTCCTCCAGCCGCGCCGCATCGCGGCACGGATGCTGGCGCGCCGTGTGGCGCAGGAGCGCGGCGGCGAAACCGGCGGCGAAGTCGGCTATCAGGTTCGTTTTGAAAACTGCATCTCGAACAAAACCCGTATCCGCTACGTCACCGAAGGAATTCTGCTCCGCCAGCTTCTCGACGATCCGCAACTGCAAGCCGTCAGCGCGATCTGCTTCGACGAATTTCACGAACGCCACCTTTACGGCGACATCACCCTCGCCCGCGCGCTTCACCTTCAGCAGACACGGCCCGACCTGAAAATTATCGTCATGTCAGCCACGCTCGATGCCGCGCCGCTCCGCGACTATCTCGCGCCGTGCCGCGAGCTTAAATCCGAAGGCCGCATGTTTCCGGTCGAGATTTCCTACGCCGCCAAAAAAATCGACTTCGATCACCATCCCGTCTGGGAGGCCGCCGCCGATGCGTTTGAAAACGCGGCCCGCTCCGGCGCGGAAGGCGACGTGCTGATCTTTATGCCCGGCGCGTATGAAATTTCCCGCACCGTCGAAGCCGTCCGCGCCAAATCCTGCGCCAAAGAATTCGCCGTTCTGCCGTTGCACGGCGAGCTTTCGCCGCGCGACCAGGACGTCGCCGTCGAGCCGGGCAACTATCGCAAAGTGGTCGTCGCCACCAACGTCGCGGAAACGTCGATCACCATCGCCGGCATCCGCACCGTGATCGACAGCGGACTCGCCCGAATCGCGCGCTATGACCCGGCGCGCGGCATCGACACGCTGATGGTCGAACGAATCAGCCGCGCCTCCGCCGACCAGCGTACCGGACGTGCCGGACGCACCGCGCCGGGCGTTTGTCATCGCCTCTGGACGCTTCAGGAGCAAAGCACACGCAAAGCGCAGGAGCTGCCGGAAATTCTGCGGCATGATTTGTCGGAAGTTGTCCTCACGCTCAAGGCGGGCGGCATCGACGATGTAGAAAATTTTGCGTGGCTGGAAAAACCCGATCCGGTTTCGCTGGCGCGCACACTCACGTTGCTCACCGATCTCGGCGCGCTCGACCATCACGGCAAGCTGACGAAGACCGGCGAACGGATGGTGCAGTTTCCGATGCATCCGCGTTATGCCCGGATGCTACTCGCCGCCGACCAGTACCATTGCGTCCGGCAGGCCTGCCTGATCGCCGCGCTGACGCAAGGCAAAGGAATCCTTGAGCGCAATAAAGGGAAAGAAGTGCGCGGACAGCGTGACGATCTGCTGGGCGACGACGACTGTTCCGACTTTAAGCGGCTCATGCGGGCGTGGCTGTTCGCCGATAAAAACAACTACAACACCGGAGCCTGCCGCGAACTCGGCATCCACGCCGCCGCGGCGCGGCAGGTAAAACCGCTCTACGAACGCTTCCTGCAAATCGCCGAACAGCAGGGACTGAAAATCAACCGCGCCGCGCCGGAAGATGAGTTTCTGCAAAAATGCATTCTGACTGCTTTCTCCGACCAACTCGCCAAACGGTGCGACAAAGGTACACTGCGTTGCGATCTCGTTCATGGCCGCACCGCCGAGCTGGCGCGCGAAAGCGTAATTCGCGACGCCGACCTGCTGGTCGCCGCCGAGATTACCGAGATCGGCCAGACGCGCGGACAGACCGGCGTACTACTCAACCTCGCCACCACCGTAAAAGAAGAATGGCTCGAAGAGCTGTTCCCCGAAGATTTCAGCGAAGTCCGCGTACCGCTTTACGACACGTCAATCAAACGGGTCGTCGTCGAACGGCGCAGAATGTTCCGCGACCTCGCGCTCGACTCCTCCATCACCCACGATCCGAAACCGGACGAAGCCGCCGCCGTCCTCGCCACCGAAGTGCTCAAAGGCAATCTCGATATTCCCGGCTGGGACGATGAAATCGAAAACTGGATTCTGCGCGTCAACCTGCTGGCGGAATGGTGTCCCGATAAAAACATTCCGGTGATCGACGAAGCGGCGCGACGCACCATGCTTGAAGAACTTTGTCTCGGCGCGGTCTGCCGCAAAGATTTGCGCGAAGCGAACGTCAAGGCTGTCGTCCGCGACTGGCTGACGTATGAACAGCAGCAGTGGATTGAAAAGCAAATGCCCGACCGGTTCGCGATGCCGGGCGGACACCGCGCCCGCGTCCGCTACGAAGCCGGGCACAAACCGGTACTCTCCGCCATGATTCAGGACTTCTTCGGCATGACCAAAACGCCGTGTATTGCGTTTGGAAGAATTCCGCTCGTCGTCGAACTGCTCGCGCCGAACCGCCGACCGGTTCAAATCACCGAAGATTTAGAATCCTTCTGGAGCACCGCTTATCCCGAACTGCGCAAGGCGCTTTCGCGGAAATATCCGCGCCATAAGTGGGAATAATCCGGCGAAACGTGGTTACGGCTGTTGCTTGATTAGGGCAATCGCCTTGTCGGCGAAGCGCTGGCCGAGCGTTTTATATCCTTCCACGGAAAGATGCAGATCGTTTTTGATTTCTTTCCCGGCGGCGTTCACCCCGTCATTCAAATCGTCGGTGTCCACCCAGGCATAACGCGGAGAGTTTCCGGCCATCTCAACCTGAATGTCGCGAATCATTGTCCAGTGAGCGTACCTGACATTTCCCATGTCGTAGTCGCTCAGCCGCCCGATCACAACGTTGATATCCTTGCGCCCGATATCCGTGCTGAGCTGATCAACAATTCCCTTCAGTGCGGCGGCATACACCGGCCCGTATTTCTCCTTTGCATCCCGCTCGCCCTGCATCCAGACAAACGTCACGGTCTGTATTTTCCGCCCATCGGTCGCAGTGGTTACTTTCTTCATTAGACGGTCATACAAGTCGCCAACCTCTTTCGGATTATTGCCTGCCGCCAACTCCCACTTCTTATACCAGCGGCGTATCGGCTGACCACCCATCGCATCTTTTACGACAATCACGTTGTCCTTGCCAAACTCAGCCTCCACCGCCGGAACAAACGATAAATTCGGATCGAGACTTGCCATATTCGACTGGCCGGAAAGAATGAAAAGGTGTTTCCCGTCTGCGGCATACAGCTCTGCGGCCAAGGCAATCAATCCGATCGTCAGTAAGTATTTCATAAAGAACTCCTTCGTTGTTTAACAATGGCCGAGAGGCTACTAAACCGCTCCGGGATTTCCAAGGTTCGGAAAAGGTTTTCTCGGCTAAGAATTCCCAATCCATAGAAACCTGTTATCTTGTTGAGCCATGTTTGGAACCTCACATACTCTGTTCCGTCCACCGGCGGAGGCCGACAGTCTGATTCTCCGCGTAGCGGACGGATGCCCATGGAACGGCTGCACCTTCTGCGGAATGTACAAAGGCGTGCCGTATAAATTTCACGGAGCCGAACACGCCGAAAAGGAATTCGCCAAAGCCTGGAAGCATTGGCCTGACGCACGGCGGATTTTTCTGGCCGACGGCGATGTAATGAATCTCGATTTTCAAACTCTGGAAACGATGCTGATTTCGTTAAATGAAAAGTTCGTCGGGCTGGCACGCGTCAGCATTTACGCCAACGGCGCGTCGATTCTCGCCAAGACCGATGCGGAACTGCGCCGTCTGAAAGAGCTGAAACTGCATACGCTCTACATGGGGCTGGAAAGCGGCAACAACGAAACGCTCCGTGCCGTCAACAAACGCGAGTCTGCTGAAGAGATGATTGAAGCGGGGCTCCGCGCACAAACAGCGGGACTGCGGATGTCGGTGATGGTGCTGATCGGCCTCGCCGGGGAACTGCGTTCCAGCCAGCATGCTCTGGCCACTGCGACGGCGTTAAACAAAATGCAGCCGCGCCTGCTGTCGGCTTTGCGGCTGGTGACCACACCCGACACGTCTCTTTACCACAGCGGTTTTAAAATGATTACGGAACACGATGCCGTAGCGGAAACGCGCGAAATGATTCAAGGCTTAGAATTGGAGCAGACCGTTTTTCGCGCCGACCATTCGTCAAACATTGTTCCGCTTGAAGCGCGCTTCCCGAAAGATAAAGAGCGACTGCTGGCGCAACTCGACACCCTGCTCGGTTCCGGACAGCTCGACACGAAATCTCCCGGACGGCTTCCGTGGAGTCTGTAGGGCCGCGATTGCCTTCTGACGAAAGCCGTGTATATTTCCGAACATTCAACATCTGGAGGTTTTATGATCAAGCGTCTCATCCTGTTCATCGCCATCCTGTCGAACAGTTGTCTTGCGGCTGAGTTAAGCCTGCCTGCTGTCTTTTCGGACCACATGGTGCTCCAGCGCGAGCTGAGTGTGCCGGTCTGGGGCAAAGCCGATCCCGGAGCAACGATTACGATTCAGTTTGCCGACCAAACAAAAACCGTCGTCGCCGCGACCAATGGAAAATGGCGGGCGAATCTGGCTCCGATGCCGGCCTCTTCCGAATCCCGCGAATTGATCGTCTCCTCTTCAATCGGCAATCAGAAATCGACATTCAACGATGTCTTGGTCGGCGAAGTCTGGCTCTGTTCCGGCCAGTCCAACATGCAGATGCCGATGGAAGGATGGTCAAACTCGCCCTGTGAAAATGCAGAAGCATCCATCGCCGCAGCGAACTATCCGCAGATACGGCTTTTCAACACTCCGTTGGTTCCCTCCGCAACGCCGCTCGAAACCGTTAAGGCGGAATGGAACATCTGCACGTCCGAAACTGTAAAATCTTTTTCCGCCACCGCTTATTACTTCGGGCGCAAACTGCATCAGGATCTAAATGTGCCGGTTGGACTTCTGCTGAGCGCATGGGGCGGAACCCGGATTGAACCGTGGACGCCGCCGCGCGGATTTAAAAACGTGGCGTCTCTGCAGGATATCTACCAGCGCACACAGAACGCACTGCAACTGAATGAAAAGGGCCCGCAGCAAACTCCGACCGCTCTTTATAACGGCATGATCGCCGCCCACATTCCTTTCGCAATTCGCGGAGCCATCTGGTATCAGGGCGAAGCAAACCGCACGGACGGCATGCTGTACGTGGATAAAACCAGAGCGCTGGTGAACGGCTGGCGGGCGTTATGGGGCTACAACTTCCCGTTCTATTTCGTGCAGATCGCTCCGTTCCACTATAAAAACGAAGAGCCTTCCGTCCTGCCGACCTTCTGGGAAGCGCAGGCCGCCATTGAAAAAAATATTCCGAACACCGGCATGGCGGTCGTCAGTGATTACGCCACGACCAATAACATCCACCCGCCGAATAAAGAAATTCCCGGCACCCGCCTTGCATTGCTGGCAGAAGCCCGCAACTACAACAAGAAAAACGTCTGCTCCGGCCCGACCTTCAAGGCATTGGAGAAAACTCCCGGCGGACTGAAAGTTACATTCGATTCAGCCGAAGGCCTCACCACCCGCGACGGAAAATCGCCGGACTGGTTTGAAATCGCCGGAGCCGACGGCGTGTTCAAACCGGCGCAGGCGGTAATTAAAGACAATGGCATCATCATCCGTTCACCCGAAGTCGCCGAGCCGGTCGCCATGCGCTTTGCCTGGCACAAACTCGCTATGCCGAACCTGGCGAATGGAACCGGACTGCCTGCCTCCGCCTTCCGCGCAACCGTCAAATAGTTCTCCGGAACTGAAAAACAAACGGCGGCTTTCCACACGGAAGCCGCCGTTTACTTTTATACGTCGAACCTCTTTACGGCTCGCTCGAAAACGTCGTGATGATTGTGTTGATGTCCGCCTGCGTCAGCCGAACCGGTGAGTTGGTGCGCGTTCCGATGGTTATCTCTACCTCGCGATCCATCCGATCAAAAAGACAAAGATTAACACGGCGATCTATTGAAGGATTCCCGAACTGGAACCCTTTTATATCACCTTGATCAAAGGAATAAATTTCGTGCGCTTTTGGCGACATGCACATCGTTTTTATAAGAAACAGCATGAATTTAAATGCAGCCTCGCGTCTTGGGCCAAACGGGGAAAAATCCCCAGGAGTCACCTCCATTGCTTTTGCGAATATGTGAGAATTTGTGAGTGTAACATTCTCCATCCCCAACCACTTTATCATCGCTTGTCTGTATTCAGCACTTTCACTCGACGTGTCAGGAATAATTGAACTGCACAACCCTTCGGTCGGAGCAAAGCACACAACTGTGACATTTGATCCTGAACAAGCCCATGCCACAAGAGATGTTCTTACCATCCATGCGGGCTGAGAACAGTCCGGCCACGGCACGGAAAAACTGTAGTCGAAGGCCTTAAGTTTTGTCACCGGCTCTGTATACAGACCGACTGCCATCGGTTTTGGCACAATATCCATCCATGGTTCCCGATTGTGCCGAACGAGAATTGCGAAGCTGGTTTGATAGCCGAAAAAGTATTTGTAGGCCACAACCGCCAACGCTATGACGACGACACCCCAACCGATTTTTTGTCTTTTCTTCATTTCCGCTTATACGTCGCAGACGTCGCACTGGGATTTCAGCACCGCGCCGTTGCTGGCGTTGGTGGCGAGCGAGGCGTAGCGGGCGAGCCAGCCGGTGGTGTAGCGCGGCGCGGGCTTCTTCCACGATTTTTTGCGCGTGGCGAATTCCTTGTCGGAAACTTCGGCGTGCAGTTTGCGGTTCGGAATATCGATTTCGATGATGTCGCCGGTCTTCAGCAGACCGATCGGTCCGCCTTCCGCCGCTTCGGGCGAAATATGGCCGATGCAGGCGCCGCGCGTTCCGCCGCTGAACCGTCCGTCGGTGATGAGCGCGACTTTGTCGCCAAGTCCCTGCCCCATGATGTAGCTGGTGGGCGCGAGCATTTCCTGCATACCGGGTCCGCCTTTCGGGCCTTCGTAGCGGATAACGACGACGTCGCCCGCTTTGACTTTGCCGCCGAGAATTCCTTCGCAGGCTTCTTCCTGCGATTCAAAAATAACCGCCGGGCCTTTATGAACCAGCATCTTCGGATCAACGCCCGCGCTCTTCACAACAGCACCCGCTTCGGCAATATTGCCGCGCAGGATGGCGAGTCCGCCTTCTTTGCTGTAGGCGTTTTCGACTTTATGAATGCACTTTTCGTTTTTGCTGACAGCTCCGGCGATATTCTGTCCGAGCGTTTTGCCGCTGACCGTCGGGCAATCTAACTTGAGCAGTCCTTTGATTTTGCTGATTTCGCCAAGGATTGCGCTGATGCCGCCGGCGTCGCGCACGTCTTCGATATGGAAATTCGACGACGGCGAAACCTTGCAAATGTTCGGCGTGGTTTTGGAAAGCTGGTTGATGCGTTCGAGGTTGTAGTCGACGCCCGCTTCGTTGGCGACGGCGAGCGTATGCAGAACGGTGTTGGTGCTGCCGCCCATCGCCATATCGAGCACGAAGGCATTGTCGATGGAATCGTGCGTGACGATATCGCGCGGCTTCGGGCCGTTGGCTTTGGCCATGGCGACGGCGCGACGCGCGGCTTCTTTCCAGAGTTCGCGGCGAGCCGGTTCAATCGCCAGCAAAGTACCGTTGCCGGGCAGCGCCATACCGATCGCTTCGCACAGACAGTTCATCGAGTTGGCCGTGAACATACCGGAGCACGAACCAGCGCCGGGACATGCAGCACATTCAAGCTTCAACAAATCTTCTTCGCTCATTTTACCGGCCTTGCACTGCGCCACGCCTTCGAAAACACTGATGAGGTCAACGACGCGACCGTCTTCCAGCCGACCGGCCGCCATCGGGCCGCCGCTGGCGAAAATCGTCGGGATATTGCAACGAACCGCGCCCATCAGCATACCGGGAACGATTTTGTCGCAGTTGGGAATACAGATCATGGCGTCAAAGGCGTGAGCCTGAACCATCGTTTCCACGCTGTCGGCGATCAGTTCGCGGCTCGGCAGAGAATATTTCATCCCTTCGTGGCCCATGGCAATTCCGTCGCAAACGCCGATGACATTGAACTCGCGCGGCGTTCCGCCGGCTTCGCGGACCGCTTCACAGATGAGGCGTCCAACCTGATTGAGATGAACATGGCCGGGAATCACTTCGTTGAAGGAGTTGCAGACGGCGATGAATGGTTTCTGGATGTCGGCGTCGGTTAGTCCGGTGGCATGCATCAGACTGCGGTGGGGCGCGCGTTCCATTCCTTTTTTTACTCTGTCACTGTTCATAACGAATTCCTTTCCTTAAAAAACGATCGACTTCATCGGATATTCCGGTAGCTTGTCCGGCTCAAAACCTGAACGGGGAGAGAATACGTTCCGGAAAAATATTATGAAGACAAATTTTATCGCAACTGCGCTTCTTCTCACAGTCAGCTCTCTCTATGCCGAAGAGCTTGCCACCAATATTCCGCCGATTGTGGTGACGGCCGCGGCCCAAACCGCCGGAAACGCGGCAATTCATGAAGTGCTGCGCGCCGAACCTGGCGTGGTACTCAATTCGCAGGGCGGTTCGCAAAACGACCTTTCCGTACGCGGCAGTTCCTTCAGCGGCGCAGGTCTTTCGCTAGGCGGGCTGACGTTGCGTAATCCGCAGACCGAACATTTTAACGCTGAACTGCCGGTGCCCGCCGTGATGCTTTCGCGTCCGGCGGTGCTGACCGGCCTCGACAATCAGGGCGGACATCTCACCGGCACGGTCGGCTTCGGTCTGCTTCCAATCATTGGAAAAAGACAGCTGGAAGCGGGTGTCGGCTCGGATCACCGCGACTGGCAGAGCGCGCTGGTGCAGCAAATGCTCACTGATCACCTCGGCATCGGCGTCTTCGCCGGCCGCGAGTCAGCTGAAGGCGTTGACTATCCCGATAACAATTACGACCGCGACTATGCCGGAGCCCACCTCCAGCACCGTGCAGACGATGTGCAGGTCGATCTTCTGGCCGCCCGGCAGGAAAAGAAATTCGGCGCGCGCGGTTATTACGGTGTGAGCGATACAGTTCCGGCGAACGAAAAAACCGAGGATACCCTGCTTTATCTCGCCGCCCGCAAAGGCAATCCGGACGAAGACTATCTGCGCGGCGGAATCTCATGGCACGAATTCAAAGATGATTACTCTTTGCCGACCTATTCCTATCTCAATCAACACCGTTCTCAGGTCAGCTCAGCCTTCTTCGACGGCCGTACGCTGGAAGTCAACGGCTGGGCGCTCGGCTGGCGCGCCGATGCAGACGAAGAACGTATTGCCAGTGACGGATCCGGACCGCTCGGTCACTTCAGCCGCACTCGCGGCGGCGTTTCACTGCTGCCGCGATGGCGCGGCGACCGGCTGAAAGTAACCGCCGGAGCGCGCAGTGAATTCTTCTCCGGCGATTCGCCATACTGGCTTCCGCAGGCCGGCGCTGAATATCTTCTTTCCGACAACCTGACCACGTTTATTTCTTATACCGAAACCGTCCGCCAGCCTTCTTACACGGAACTGAACTACAACTCTCCCTTCAGTCTTGGCAATACCGGCTTGCAACCGCAAATCGAACAGCAGACGGAGACCGGATTCAAGGGAACGCCGTCGGAACATACCGACTGGAAAGTCGCCGCATTTCACCGCCACTCGCAAAACACCGTGGACTGGATGAAAGCCAACTCCGCAGCCCGATGG
Source organism: Kiritimatiellaceae bacterium (assembly GCA_013141415.1). NCBI lineage: Bacteria > Pseudomonadati > Kiritimatiellota > Kiritimatiellia > Kiritimatiellales > Kiritimatiellaceae > Kiritimatiellaceae bacterium. Next base: position 37,667 of record JABFQY010000005.1, on the reverse strand, counting down.
ACTGCCACAAACATCGGCGATCTGGACGTATTCGGCACCGAAACGCGCCTCGGCTGGTATCCGGCGCAAAATATCGAAATGCAGTTTGCCTATACCTGGATATACAAAGACCTCACAGCGGCCGATTTTGGGAATTACGCCTCGCGCTACGCCCTTGATTATCCCGAACATCTTGCGCAGGCCTCTCTGCTCTGGCGGCCGATCAAGCCGGTCGAGATCGGCACGGTGCAGTCGCTCCGCTGGCAGACGGATAACAACGTGCGCCAAAATGGAAGTTTCGGTGCCGACAGTTCGTTCGTCGTCCGCTTCACCCCGCCAAAGGCCGATTACGCCACACTATCGCTCCTGCTGAACAATGCCTGGAACGACGACTTCCAAGCCTTCCCCGGCCAGCGCCCTCCGGAACGATTTGCGGGCGCGTCACTTACACTGACTTGGTAGCCTGTTTCCCCGACAAATTTCAGTACTATTCGGATCAACTACAAAACTCTTTAAATGGGATGGTTTTAGTTGCTGTTTATGCGAAATACGCTAACGAACAGCAGTGTATGTTTTAATATCACAATCTGTTCTAACAAAAATTTAACATTTGTCCTATTGACTTCCCCTCCAGTAAGAGTAAAAAGGCAGCAAGATTTACTTTCCCAATGGTTGGGAAAGATATCCACGGAGGCCGCCGCAAGGTTTCCTCCAAGAAGAAAGAAAGGAGAAATCAAGATGTTCCCATACGGATTCGGAATCGAACCGAACGACTATCAGGCAATGCTTGATCTTCAGATTGACTTCAAGGCGCTGGGGCGTAATTGCAAAGCCTTCGCCAAGAAACTCGGTCGTAAAGTTCACAAAAAACAGAAATAACCCCCGCCGTCGCGGGAGGCCCTCCAGCAGGGCACCATAAACGAAAATACGCAAAATCGTATTTTCAGGATTTAAAAGGCACTCCGCTTCGGCGGGGTGCCTTTTTGTTTACGGTTATGTTGCGATATAAAAAAACCGCCCTCTGGATGGAGAGCGGTTTTTAAATTTGGTGGCGAGACTCGGAATCGAACCGAGGACACGGGGATTTTCAGTCCCCTGCTCTACCAACTGAGCTATCCCGCCTTGAAAAAGAAGCGCGCATTCTACGTAAAAGCTCAGTGATGTCAAACGGAACTGTTCGCCGCCTTTCCACTTGTTTCAACCCCCGCTCCTCTCTACTCTTTCCGCCATGTACGTACTCAACAGCCTGATGCCAGTCTTCCTGATTATTGCACTCGGCAACCTGCTCTGCCGCACCGGTTTTTTTTCTGACGATCTCGCCAAGGGCCTGAACCGGCTGACCTATTGGGTCGCCCTGCCCGCCCTGCTGCTTGATAAAGTAACCAACGCCACCTTCGACTCCGGTGATATCACACAAATGTCCGTACTCTTGATTGCGGCAACTTGCGGATCCGTGCTGGTCAGTTATGGTGCCGTGTTCCTGTTGCGACTAAAGCCCCGGTCAGCCGGTGCTTTTGTTCAGGGCGCAGCTCGTTCCAATAACGCTTTCATCGGTTTGCCGGTCATCCTTTATTCCATGTCCGGCCTCACTCCCGGAGTTGAAGCGCTGGCAACCGTTGCTCTGGCCCCGGCCATTGTCTTCTACAATGTTCTGTCTGTCACCGTTCTGCTCGCACACAGCGACCGGAAGCAGCAAAGCCACAGTCAAACCATCCGGCTGTTTTTTAAACAACTGGCAAGCAACCCGCTGCTGATCGCCTGCGCCGCCGGCCTTCTGCTGAATTTTTACGGGATCCGGTTCCCGATGGCCATACAGCGCTCTCTTTCCGCGCTGGGCGACGCGTCGCTTGCGCTGGCTTTGCTGAGCATCGGCTCCTCTCTTTCCTTTAAGGGAATTGGAAATGGGTTACTTCACTCCTTCACTGCATCCAGCATCAAAGTTTTCATTCAGCCGCTGATTGGACTCGGCCTTGCGCTGCTCTGGAATATTCCGCCGGTTGAGCGGCAGATGCTGCTCATCTATCTGGCCTGCCCGACCGCTGTGGCCAGCTATGTACTCGCCGATATTTTTGACAGCGACCGCGAGATGGCCGCGCATATCATCGTCGTGAGCACGTTGCTCTCGGCGATTTCACTGAGCATCATCGTTGCCTTCGGAGGTTAATCTATGAGCGTACCAAGACGTCGTTTTGGAAAAACAGAACTGCAACTATCCGTCATCACCTGCGGCGGCATGCGCTATCAGCAATCGTGGCAGGACGATGAAGCGGCCCGCAATTCCGTCACAGAAGAAAATCAAAAGAACCTCGAAGCCACGGTCCGATATGCGCTCGACCTCGGCATTAACCACATCGAAACCGCCCGCGGCTACGGAACCTCTGAATACCAACTCGGAAAATTTCTGTCGGCGCTTCCGCGCGACAAAATGATCGTCCAGACTAAGGTCAACACCAAGGAGACTCCGGCTGAATTTCTCGAAACGTTTGAACTGTCCATGGCCACGCTCAAGCTCGACCATGTTGATCTGCTCTCCGTTCACGGCATCAATAACGAAGAAACATTGCAACAAGCCATCCGGACTTTTCCGGCGCTTGAGCGGCTCAAAAAAGAAGGTCGCTGCCGGCACATCGGATTTTCCACACACGGCCCGGCCGACCTTGTCGTTAAGGCCATCGAAACCGGATTTTTTGAATACGTCAACCTGCACTGGTACTTTGTCTATCACCCGATCAACCGCGCGCCAGTTGACGCCGCAATCAAACGCGATATGGGCGTTTTCATCATCAGCCCGGTTGATAAAGGCGGCAGACTCTACGAGCCGCCAGCGAAACTTATCGACCTCTGCCAGCCACTGACGCCGATGGCCTTCAATGATCTCTACTGTCTGCGCGATCCAAGTGTTCACACTCTTTCCATCGGCGCCGCGCGACCGTCCGATTTGGTTGAGCACGTCGCCGCCGTTCAGAAAATGGAAGAAAAGTTTCCAATCATCGAAAAAATTGAAGCGCGCCTTTTTCAGGCCTTGGAAAAATCTCTCGGTGCCGACTGGACTCACCACTGGCATGAAGGACTCCCGCGTCAGGTTGATACTCCCGGAGAAATCAACATCCCGGAAATTCTGCGGCTCTGGACCTACGCCAAAGGACTCGACATGGTTGAGTTCGGAAAAATGCGCTACAACCTCATGGGCAACGCCGGACACTGGTTCCCCGGACAGCCCGCCGCCGCTGTGGACGACAAGACGCTCAAACCGTTTCTTAAAAACAGTCCCTTTGCCGACCGCATTCCCGGCATCCTGCGCGAAGCCCACACCCTGCTTTTCGAAGCCCCGAAAAAACGACTTTCAGAATCATAAACACCAAGGAGAAATTCATGTCTGAATTCAAAAACGTAACCGTAGTAAAAAAAGCGAATGTCTATTTTGACGGCAAAGTCACCAGCCGCACCGTTCTATTCGCCGACGGCACCAAGAAAACCCTCGGCATCATGATGCCCGGCGACTATGAATTCGGCACCGAAGCCGCTGAAATCATGGAGATGCTCGGCGGCCAGATGGATGTCCTGCTTCCCGGCGAAACCAAATGGAAAACGTTCAAGGCGGGCGAGTCCTACCAGGTTCCGGCCAACAGCAAATTCAAGCTCAAGGTTCCGGTCGTCGCCGACTATTGCTGCTCTTATTTAAAATGACGCCCGGTCAGGTGACCGGGCCTACAGTTCTTCTTTTGTGGGCCGGGTGCCCTCACCCGGCGGATTATTTCGCCGGAGAAAACTCAAAACCGGAGAGCGTCAAATCGACCGGAAGCGGAGCGCGTGGATCGCCAAAGCGGATCACCAGTTCACTGACGCTTTCCAGTCCCGGCGTTGCGGGCATCGGTATCCGAATTTCTTTTTCCGCAGCGGTCACATCGAAGCGCATAGTCATTTCGTTCTGAAACACCGTCGGCCCGCCGGTCAGCGTCATGACGGTATTCAGCGGCTTTGCCGCTCTGTAACGGATCAGCAGAGCCCCGTTCGACAGGCTCGCCGCCTTCGGCAGTTTGACGGTTACCGCGCCGTTGCGCACCGCATCGCCGCGAACCCGGAAGCCGTTGCGCCAATGCAGTCCTTCCAGACTGTCGCCGCCCGGACTCCATGAAATCCATTGTGCATTGCCCAGCAGATCAACAGCAACGGATTCGTTGCCTTGAACTTTCGATAGCGACGTGATGCCCTGCCACGTCAGATAACGCTGCATATTTTCTTCAGCGGAACCAATGCCTCCCAGAATCAGCGCCAGTGTATGCGCCGTCGTCTGAAACTGAATCACTTCGTCTTTCGTCGCGTTGTATCCTTCCCACGGCCCGTGGTCGGTGAAAAGCCGTTCGATCTTTCGCCGGTTGGCCGCGAGAAACTTTTCGATTTTATCCGGCGCCACTTCATAGGCGACCCCCAGCGTGTACAATGACGGTGCATTGGTGATACGCGGCTGATCGGTCACCGCGACATCGGGAATACCGATATCACCGGTATATTCCACGCCGTGACCGCTGTACGCTTCGCTCAGAAATCCGGGCAGTTTATGCCGGGTTGAATAATCGAGTTCGATTGCCACCGAGTTCTCCAGATTTTCCCGCCAGCCCGGTGTGTCCAGCTCCTGCATGAACAGCGAAAGGCCGAGCGACTGAAACGACGAACCGTGCCACGTCGCCAGCGTATAAAGATCACACCCGTCCGTCATCCGGTACGGCTTGATTTTGAAACCGGAATTTTTAACCGCATCCGCTGGCAGATTGAAACGCTGCACCACAAAGCAAAGCGGGCCGCGGAACTCGTTCACAAAATAATCCATGTGCCCGACGATCCATTTGCCGTTGCTGTCTTCCCAGCCGGTGAAACGGTCTTTCGTCGCGTTCCAGCCGAAAATAAACGAGCCCGACTTTTCATCGTAGAGATAGCGGTATCCTTCTTCCTGCTGTGCGATGAATTGCTCCAGCTGTTCGCACAGTTCCGCCGCCAGCGATTCGTTGCGCAACGTCGAATGGTGCAGCGCACCGATTGCTTTGGCCGCCGACGCCGTCAGGTTGGCGTTGTCGCCGAAAATAATCTGCACCACGCGCATGTCCAGCACCGCCATAATTTTCGCGCAGGTGTTGCTCTCGGCAAACGGCGTCAGCTCGCCGGTAAAAAATTTGTCACCATACTCCCCTTTGCGCGGAATCTTGGCGAACGAACCGTCCTGCTGCGGAACAATCCACTTACGGGCAACCAGCGCGTCCCAGATTTGGACAGCCTGTTCCCCGCCGAATGCATCAATAAACTTCTGCTTCTCTACTTCCTCGCTCAGCGGGCCGATCCGTCCAGCCGGACTGAACCCTAGAAAATTTCCGAGCAATCCTTTGGCGCTCACCTTGGGATCGGTCTGATCGGACAGCAGACTCGATGTCATCCGCTTAAGCTGACGAAGCGCCTCTTCGCGTGAAATGTACGGATTGTCCGCATACCCCGCCGCGATGTTCGCCAGCAGTTCAACCCGCTCGCCGATCGCCGTCAGCTGAGTGAATGAGCGCAGATAGAGTCCACGCTCCGGCTCCTGATTCCAGCCTTCAACCGGATAACCGGATGCCGAATCAACCAACTCATGCTCTGGTTTAAGATATCCCATCGCATTGGCCAGCAGCCGTTGCATGTTTTCATGCTCCGGATTCACCAGCGGGAAATTAAATGCATCAACCGACGGCTTCGCGTCCGGCGTCTCCGGCAGAGACGGCGGTGGAACATGCGCACATCCTGCGCCCAGCAAAACACTCAACCCGGCGGTAACAATTATTTTTTTCATCATGCGGCACTCTTATTACAACAGAAGGATTCAGTTAATGCACAGTCCCGGCAGTTAGAACTCATACCCGCCGGCCAGACCGAAAACTAGAATATCAGTCCACCCTCCGGCAGCTTTTGTATCCTCCCGCATAACATACAGGTCAACGGACACCTTCTTGACCGGAGAAACCAGCAGACCGCCGTACGTACGGAACCGAGTCAGGTCATGCTCATCAAAATCGTAAAAGACCTCCTCGGCAGCATATGGACGGACATTCCATGATCCCCAGCCTTTAGTCAGCACGAGATCGGTCTTGTGTTGATATTCAACCGGATCAACATCCGCCGCTTCCTTGTATGTTTTCGCCAGCCTCGCCCGGTTCTTAAGCGTAACCGGCCCAAGCGCGGTTTTGTGCATCAAATTACCCTGCGGCATCAAATCATCGCGCCATTCGCCGCCGCGCAGCGCGCGAACAGCCCGGATAGCGGGAGCAACACTCCAATGGTCATTCAACTTCACCGGAAAACCGAGTTCAGTGTAACCGTAATAATATTTGTCTTCATCCGAATCCCGGAACCGGTCTTCACGAACCAGCTTGACGCCAACCCTGTCCGTAATATTCGCCGACGCCCAGAACTGCACCCAGGCCTGACTCTCTCCGTCAGCTCCGTGTGCTGCTGTTATCAGGCCTGACAACAGCATCGTCACAAACACACCCCTCACCAATGTTTTTGGAATGGAACCCTGCTTCATTGCGCTCCTTATTATTAACCGGTCATTCTTTAAGCGGACTTTTAATCAGATTACGGCGGACACGTTTAACGGTGAGCCCGCCGCGAGGCAAGGCCAAATCATCCGGCAAAATCACCTGATTGTTTTCCAGTGTTGCGCCGACGACGCTTTCACACGCCTGCCGCAGCATCCAGCCCGCCGCGCCGGTGTAACCGCTCCAGATCATGCGACCCGGATCGTGGACGGTAAGATAGTCGGCACACTGCTTATTCGGCTGTCCGCCGTAGTTTTCAATTTCTGCGCCACGGGTGTGCGGAATGGCGGAAATTTTATACCAGAGCCGGACGGCGGCATCGCGGTAGTGCTGCGCGGTGACTTCGTCGCCCTGCGCGGCGAAGCGCTCGGCGAGCAGGCGGCAGGCGCGTGTCAGCCACTGGACGCCGTGCGAATACATTCCGTTCTCGCGCACCCCTTCCGGATACGTGCTGCTGCGTCCAAGATACGGTCTGGTGTTTTCGCGCAGTGCGGGCCAGCCAAGACAAATGGTTTTTCCGCCTTCCAGAATTTTCAGCGCCGTATCAAGCGCGATGCGGCTGCGCAACGGGTTGACGCCGGAAAAAACAGCCCACGCCGCACCGAGCGCGTCGGTTTCCCAGTAGCCCGCGCCCGCCACACCGATTTCGGTGCCGTCGTCGTGAATCGCGCGCAGGTAGCGGTCGCCGCGCCAGACCTTTTCAATATTCCGGCCCAGGATCCGCAACTGCTGTTCATAGTGATGGCGCCGTTTTTTTCCGCTGCGTTCCCCGATAATCGGCAGAAGATTTTTCAGCGCGTACGTCAGGAAAAAAGCCATCCAGACCGATTCGCCGCGCCCTTTACTGCCGATTTCGTCAAGCCCGTCATTCCAATCGCCGGTTCCCATCAGCGGAAGTCCGTGGCGGCCCATCCGTTTATTCAACACCAGATCCACGGCGCGCATGACGTGATTATAAACAGAGTCACTGCGCGGCGAACGCAACGGAAAGAAACCCATGCCGTGCTTACCGGCAGGCAACGGCGCAAGCGGCGTTTCGGCTTTGAGATAACTGACCTTTTCGTCGAGCAGTGTCGTGTCGCCGGTCATGCGGACATATTCCGCCACGCCCCAGCCGAGCCAGATCAGATTATCGCTGGCATGCGAACGGCTCAGGAATCCGGTACGTCCGTCCTGCTGGAGGAAAAACCAGTGGGCCGTATCGCCCTCGGGAAACTGCTGGGCCGCATGCAGAATGAGCTGGGCACGCGCCAGCGACGGATCAACCCAGATCATGTTGACGGTATCCTGCAACTGATCGCGGAAACCGAATGCGCCGGAGGCCTGATAGAATCCTTTGCGCGCCCAGATGCGTTCGCTGAGTGTCTGGTATTTCATCCACTTCACATAGGCATCAAATTCCGGGTCGTCCGTTTCCACCTTGAGCGTGGACTGCAATGCCATCCACCAGTCGCGGGTGGCCTGCAAACTCTGTCCGGCATTTTCCGGAACCTGAAATTTTTTCACACAGGCTTCAGCCTGCTTACGGCTGTCCGCTTCGCCCAGCACAATGGAAATTATTTTTTCGCCGCCCGCCGGAATTTCAACGGTCGTCAGCAGTGCCGCGACCGGCAGGCAGTCGTCTGCCGCCGGAGCGGGCGCGCCGGATTCGACAAACAGCGGACGGGCAAACGTGCGGCCCGCGCCGAAGAAACGGTCGCGGCGCGTAGCGAACTGTTCAACCGGTTCGCTTATGGCGGCGAAGCAGGAGCCGGTACGGAAACGGTTGCGCGGATTTTCAAAATAGAGCGCGCCGGTTTTGGCGTCGCGCGAAATGAGCAGCGAGCCCGCATATTCCGGACTGTGCGCCAGCGCAATCTGGAAATACGGCGCAACGCGCAACCGGCGCGGCGCAATGCCGGTGTTGCGGATTGTTAACAAATAAACGCCAGCCGGTTCGTCGAGCGGCACATGCACAGAAAGTTCGGTTTCGAGTCCGCCCTTCTGCATTTTGAAAAGCGCGCTGCCGTCGAGACTGAAGAACACATCGTGCGCGGCGGTGCGATCTTTGAGCGGATCGTAGCACGGCGAAAACCAGTCGCCGGTCTGTTCGTCGTAGAGATAAATCGCCTCGGACGGAATCTGATCGCCGATCAGGTCGGCCCAGTCGGGCGTCAGCCGGTTCTGCTGCGCGTTGCCGCTGGCCGACGAATGCAGTCCGTGGTTCGTAACGGCGACAACGTGACCCAGCGGATTCGCCATTTCGTGGTCGAACGGTCGCGGCGTAAACGGGGTCAGCACACGCAGGGTGTTGCCGTCGTCGGTATATTCCGTGTAGCGCTCCGGCGTGCCGACAGGAATTTCGCCGTGCCCGATTTTTAACGGACGCTCCGGCTCTTTCTGTCCGCACAGCGGCGAAACCGTTTGCGGCCGGAGATATTTCACGATCATCTGCTCGGCGCGCGCCTTATGCTCGCATCCGCCGATCAAAACCCGGTGAGACAGTCTGCCGTTCGCGGGGAGCGGCGCGTCGAGCAATAGAGAACCGATCGGATCGAATGTCGGACAGGCTTCCGCATCACACGCCTTCCGAAAGGCAAGTGTTTCGAGTGCGCGCGGAGTCCAGATGCTTCCGGCCCGGCCGATAAAATCGATGCGCCCCGTCAGCACGCCGGAAGGCGTGTCGGACGAAGCCAGAATGCCGTAGAGTTTGGTGCTGCGGTGAAACGCCAGCATCGCGTTGATTTCTGCGCGATACGACATTTCCGGATAAAGCCGGTTATACTGCGTGTGATTGCGGTCGGCATCCGCGCGGTTCAGCATCCATTCAAGGTATGGAACCACTTTCAGATTACGAGCCTTACCACTGAGGTCTTCGAGCTCGATCGTCCACAGCTCCACCGCGTCGTTGCGCCCCGGCAGTTTGATGGTGACCGTAACGCGAACTTCGTTGGCGGTGTTAACCACCCGGATCCGGTCGCTATTGCCTTCATGAACGGACGGCGTAAAAAGTTCCGCCGGAAAATTTCCGAGAACCGGCCACGCTTTATTCGCCGCGCCGTTTTCGCCGACCTCTACGATAAACAGAATGCGCCCGGACGGATCGACGTTTTCAAACGCGCAGCGGCTGATACCGAATCCGTTCGACGTCAGGAATGAATTGATCTCGCCGCTCTTCTTCAGCTCCACTTCGTATTTGTTGTTAATCAAACCAAAGGTCTCTTCGGCTTCTTCCGCGCGGCGCTCGCGCCGTTTCCGCCGCAGTGTGAACAGCAGCGTCGTGATGCCCGCCGCCGCAACGGCGATGAGAATCCGCGTAACCAGTCCCGGCGCGGCACCGGCCTGCCGCGCCTGAATAGCGGCACCGGCGCTGAAGACCTGCGCCCACTGTTCGCCCTTCGGCAGATAGAACGGAATCAGTAGCGGCGCCCAGGTGGTGAACCGTTTTACTCCTTCCGGAATAAACCGGGCAGTGGCTTCCGCGCCGACAAAGGTGGCGCAGCGTTCGTCGAGCCGGTCAACGCCGAGGAACGAAAGATTAACCAGCGTCGCAACGCGCAGTCCCATGTGATCAATCCAGATCAGAATCTGGAACCAGGCGTAGCCGATGATCCAGCTGAACACCGTCAGGCTCCACGCGGTAAAGCCGGCGGCATCGCGGGTCATGCTGTTGAAAATCGCGAAGAAGGTGCGGATGAGTCCGTCCTGATTGTACCAGGCGGCTTCGGCCATCGGGCGCAGGAAGGTGAAGATCAGCGGCGCCATCCAAAGGCCCCAGCGCAGAACATAAACGGTGCCGTCGGCCAGCTCGATCAGGCCGGGGCGGGTCGCAATCCGCTTGATCGAAGACGCATCGCGGTTGAGCAGCGCGGAAAGAAATGCTTTGTTGATCGCGAAAAGCGGCGCGGCAATTCCCCAGCCGATCACACCCATCAGCGCTTCGTTGAACAGAATCTTCGCGCCGCCGGACGCGGCGGAAAGTTTGATATGGCCCCAGCGGCTGATCAGCGCGGTGTATTCGTTCGGCGCGGTGGTGCGCAGTTGCTGACAGCGCGTGACGATCTCCGCCGGATTCAGGCCGAAGCTGTTATAGAGTTCAAACTTGGTTCCGATAATCGGAAGCTGAGAAGCGTCGAGATAGAAGCCGATGCCCGCGCCGATAAATGCGCCGAGTCCGCTTTCGACTAAATAATAGCGCCACGATTTGACACCGCCGATGCCGCGCGCGCCGAACAGCAGGTCGCGCAAAATGCTCACGCCGCCAAAGGCCGCCGCGCCTGCCGCGAAGCCGAACCCGACGCGCTGCGCTGTCGGCAGACCGGCAAAGTTCATATTCAGGCCGACGGCGAACGCGACACCGAGAACCAGTCCGCGCAGGTAGAGCACCGGATCTTTGTAGGCACAGGAAGCGCGCCCGAAAAATGACTGACTGCCGTCAAAGGTTTCGATGACGGTTTTGAACAGCGGAAAAACCGCGACGCCCGCCAGCGTGAGAAGAAGCGCCGGAGAGGCTGTGTAAAAATTCTGCAACCAGGACGCTCCGGCCACTGCATGAAACAGCTGGAGCAGGCCCATCAGCACGCCGCTAAAGACCATTCCTTTTTTCATTCCGCGAATGGCGTCGTCCTGCGCCACCGTGCCGGAGGGCGCGTTGCCGTGCATTGCGCCGAGAATCAGTCCAGTGAACAGATAAACAATTCCCCACAGCGGAGCCTGTGAAAACATCGTGGCGAGAACCGCGGCGAACGGGCGAAGCAGTGCCGGAAGCGCGGCGGCGGATTCGCCGGAACCGAGATCGGCAATCATCGGCGAAGCGGTTGCCAGCACGGAGAGCACAAACAGCGCACGGTGAACTTTGAGCGAGAGAAGAGGCCGCTCGCGGTTGATCAAGGATGAGGCGTTGGCGATAAATTCGCCGACGCAGAAAATCAGCAAAGCCTGAACTATGAAATAGTGAAACGACTGCATCGCCAGCAGCAGTCCGAAAACGAACGGCGCGGCGGTGATGATACCGCCGCTGATGATGCCGATATGTTTTTTCCGCAGGTTGAGGCGATAGATATTGGTGATATGAAAAATCAGAATGAACAGCGCCGCGCCGAATCCGCTGAGCTGGAAAAAACCGGTCAGTGAATCCGGTGCCTGCCAGAGGACTTCTTTGCTGGCGGCGGCGGCCAGCAGGCCGGGACAGAGCGCGCTGATCAACGTTTCGCCGGAAAAAACCGGACGCCCAGCCAGCGGAAGTTTAATCAGCAGACTGGCGAGCATGCCGGCACCCGCGACGTAAAAACAGAACCAGCCGGAATCGAGCGGGTTCGATTTGCCGAGCGAGTAAACGCCGAGCACCGAGGAAACGATCAGCACGGCGGCGACACCGAAAGACAGATCGCGGGCGAACCCTTTCACTGCAACCTTCATTTTCCGCCGGATCACCGCGACCAGCAGACTCAGCAACAGACTGAACATGGTAATGCCGCCGAGCCGGCCCCAAAGCGTGGCGCGCAGTTTTTCCCAAAACGGAAGTTTTTGAAATGTCATGTCCAGCCGGATGCGGCCGGTCGCGGGGTTATCGCCGCCAATGCGCTTAATCAAGAGAACCGTTTCACTGATCGTGCCGATTTTATTCCAGTCAATCAGCTCGCGCGTTGTGCTCCAGCCTGGATGCAATTGCACAGGAAAGCGCTGCGTACCGGCTGAGCCTTTAATCTCGAACGCCAGAGCAATCGCCGAGGCGCTCTCTTCAGGAACATAGATGCCGAGTTCGACGACATCAACGGAACCGGCGGCCAGCGCGGCGGGATATTCCTTGGCCCAGACTCCGGCGGCGGTCTGGTCGGGAATGGAATAACTGATAATCAGCAGGTCGCGGTTGATCGGCGCTTCTTCAAACTCGCGGGAAACAGTTGCCTGCGCCGCACCGATATTAAAACTGCCCTGCTGCTTTGCATCCATGAAACAAAGCGGCACCGCCTGCACAAAAAAAGCGGACATCCAAGCCGCCAGAAAAATTCCATACCGTCCGAGACTTTTTGCCATGCGTAAACCCTGCCCGTTCCCGCCGTTTTGTGCAACACTCCAGATATAATGCCGAACCAGATAGCCGTGTTCTGAAAAACAAAGTGGCGCGGCGGATTTTTTTATGTACTGTCTGGCGGCTTGGAGGAGCCTTTATGAAAGTTTTGTTTATCGGCGGGACAGGCAACATCAGTTCAGCAGTCACAGAACTGGCGGTTAAAAAGGGAATCGAATTGTGGCATCTCAATCGCGGTCATGCGGCATCCTTTCCGGTGCCGGCGGGCGTAAAGACGATTCATGCCGACATTCGTAACAAGGCGGACGTCGCGGCGGCAATAAAAGGACATGACTGGGACTGCGTGGTCAACTGGATCACTTTTTTGCCGGATCAGGTGCAGCAGGACATTGATTTGTTCCGCGGCCGGACGAAACAGTATATTTTCATCAGCTCGGCCTCGGCCTACCAGACGCCACCGGCTTCACCGTTCATTACGGAAGAGACGCCGCTCGACAATCCGTTTTGGGAATATTCCCGCAATAAAATCGCCTGCGAAAAACTGCTTCTCGGCACCACCGATTTTCCGGGCGTCGTCGTGCGGCCTTCCCATACTTACCGCAACTGCATCCCGACCGGCGCAGGATCCTGGGACTACGCCGTTGTGCGCCGCCTCAAGGCCGGCGGCCCGGCCGTGATTCACGGCGACGGTTCGTCGCTCTGGGTTGTGACGCACGCACACGATTTCGCCAAAGGATTTGTCGGACTGCTGGGCCGGGCGGACACAATCGGCGAAGCGTTTCACATTACGACCGATGAAGTTCTAACGTGGAATCAGATTTACGAAACCATCGCCGACGTTTTTGAGTGCAAGCCAAACTTCGTGCACATCCCGAGTGATTTTATTGCAAAGATCGACCCCGAGATCAACGGGCCGAGCCTGCTGGGCGACAAAACGCACAGCGTTATTTTCGACAACAGCAAAATCAAACGCTTCGTGCCGGATTTTAAAGCGACAATTTCCTTCCGCGAGGGGATGCAGATGACGCGCCAATGGTTCGATGCCGACCCGAAGCGCAAAGAATCGTTGGTATGGGAGCTGAAAGCTGAAGCAGCCGTCGACCGCGTTCTGGCGGCATGGCACCGTGGATTGTCTGCTCTATGAAACTCGTTATCGCCACACGCAACCGGCATAAGCTCGAAGAGATCCACGCCATCTTTGATTTCCAAGGGTTGGAAGTCTGTTCCGCGTTTGATTTTCCGGATATCCCCGACGTCGTGGAAGACGGCACCACACTGGAAGCCAACGCGATTAAAAAAGCGGTTGAGATTTGCAAAGCCACCGGACTGCCCGCGCTGGCCGACGATTCCGGACTGGAAGTCGAAGCGCTGAACGGCGAGCCGGGCGTTTATTCGGCCCGCTGGTCCGGGGAAGGCTGCTCTTACCACGACAACAACTTGAAGCTGCTGCGCGAACTGGCCGGGAAGAAAAACCGTCATGCACAATTCCGTACCGTCATCGCCCTCGCCCTGCCCGGCGAAGAACCGCTGACGGTCGAAGGCTCGGTGCAAGGCCGGATTATCGAAGAACTGCGTGGCGATCAGGGCTTCGGCTACGATCCGCTGTTTGTTCCGGACGGCTACAACCAGACCTTCGCCGAACTTCCGGCGGAAGTGAAAAATAAAATCTCGCACCGCGCCCGCGCCCTCAACGCCGCTTCCAATGTATGGGCACATTTTCTGCAGCCCGCATAAACTCTAGACCGGAAGCGTTAAACCGTATTCGTAATCGTAACGGTATTCCGGTTTCTTTATGCGAACCAGATAACTGTTTAATCCCATCGGCGGAACTTCAATCGCAAAGCCGCCGCGCGCCCGTTTGACCGGAGCGGCACCTTCTTCGATCCGCTCGGTGTGCAGACAGGGAACAAGCTGCCGCGCTCCGGCAATTTTTAAGATGCCGGTCTGCGCACAATCTGTCGGATTGAGCAGGCGCACAACGATGTGTTTGCGGTCGTGGCTCACTTTCAGCGCGGACAACATCAGCGCGTCGTTATTGCACTGAACGGCCGGAGCCGCCGTTTGTCCGTCCCATGCCGGAGCACGCGGTGAAATCTGGCCGTGGAACGCGATAGCGCGATCAAGAAACGCCGCCCGCAACACTCCGCCCGATTCCGCTGACGCGAACAGTCTCAATCCGAATGAGAGATTGATCTGCCGTCCGATCAGCTGGGCGCCGGGCACCGGTGTGTCAGGCCCGGCCATGGTCGGGCGGGTGTTCATTTCGTTGCGGCGGCGGGAAAGGAGTCCGATTGACCGCAGGACGCAAACAGCCAGCCGCTGTGATTCGCCGTTGTCCACAACTTCATAGTTCACCGGCAGACCAATCAACAGGGCGGCTCCGCCCTGCGCGTTTTCGGCGGCGATAAACTGGTCGGCAGTAAACTCGGGATGCACCCGGAACTCTTTCAGCTCCTGCCCCATTTCCGCCGCGTTGAATGCTCCGTTATCCTGCGTGCTGCAGGCCGCCGCTGGCGGCGGCTGAGGGCGCACTTCGTGCCGGACTTCGCAGAACTTCTGACCGGCCCGCGTATGATCCGTGCGAAACGGAAGTTCCAGATTCCAGCGCAGCCGATGACTCTTTGCCGTATTCAGCATGATCATATTGATGCGCAATTCGCGGTCGCCGCGAAAAAGCGTCAGGCGAATGGTTACCGGAAGGTCAACCGTTTTGCCGCTCCGTCCGTACCGGTCAGAATCTTCCGGCACCGGCAGCGTTCCTCTCAGCTCCATGCACTGACAGCCCGAACAGCCCGGAAGAATTTTTCGCTCGAAATGGATTCCGTCGAAGATCCGCTCGGTGTCATCGGCGATATCCGAAAAGTCATAGCTGTCGCCGCAGTCGCCCTGATCTGAAAAAAGTCCGGCATGCCGCAGAACCTGTCCGGTGACTTTATCGGTCACATCGAACGAGCCGTTTCCGTGAACATCAATACGCACCAGATCGTTTTCAAGCATGTCCGGTGTCATGGCCGTCAGCGGCCAGACTTCGCGAGGCTCCATAAAAAAGCGGATCGGTGCAAACGGATCCAGCTCCGTCATCAGCTCAATCTCGGCGAACCGGTGAGGATGTTCAATCGAGCGGCCCCGGCGCAGTTCAACAAACGGAATCTCCCGGCCCGCTTCGTCCACAACGGCGTAAAATTCCGGCGGCGGAGCGTCGCCCCATTTTTCGAAGCCTTCGAAATCCATCGTGATACGGGCCTGACACAGGCGACGAAACGGCTGCTGATTGACCAGTATGAATCCGTACCGGCGGTCGCCTTCGCGCCGTCCGCCAAAACGGTGCTGGAGAACATCGGACATCCGGCGGCGCACGGCATCGGCCGCGTCAAACGCTTCATCCATCTGGTATTCGTCGTCCTCGTGCACCTTATCGACACTGCATCCGGTGATATCATCGTGGGGATGCGTCTTGAGCAGATGTTTCCAGGCGGTGCGCAATACGCTGCCGGTTGAGTCGAGCCGTCCCAGCAGAGCGCAATGTGCATCTGCGGGTTCCGCCACATGAGTCAGCAGACGCTCCACATCCGCATTGGTCTGTTTAAGATGAATGCGCGTAGACACCGTGCCGCCCAGAATGTGACTGCACCCGGTGCCGCGGAATTCTCCGCGATAACGCAACCAGTCGCCTGATTCCTTTTTCTCTACGCCCGAAGCCAGATCGTCCAGCACGGCGTAGGTGAAATTAAACCCGCTGCGGGCGGTGGCGTCTTTCATCGCCTGATCCAGTTGCGGCTGAGGAATCATGTGGTCGACGCCCGCCAGCAGAAGCCGGGGCGAACCCTGAGCGTCATCCTGCTGTGTCGCGGCGGCAATCAGCCGCTCGACTGCTTTTTCATGATCGTAAGCCCATTGAATCCGGCCGGGCAGCGCACTGCCGAGGTGGGCCGCGTTGGCGTAGCCGTCGCGCAGGCGGAATACCTGCACCGGACTGCCGTCGGAACCTTCCCAGATGAACATGCGCAGTTCATGCGGCACGCAGCCGGAAGTTCCGCGCATAAAACTGATTTGCTGGAACCCGGCGCCGGCGGCGACCGTCGGCAGGTCCGCCGGAAATCCAAAAGAGTCGGGCAGGTAAAGCATCCGCGGAGGAGTGCCGCCGAGCTGGCGAACCAGTTCGCTGCCGGTCAGCAGGTTCCGAATGAGCGACTCGCCGCCGGTGCAGTAGTGGTCGGGAAGCGTGTACATCGGCCCCAGTTGCAGGCGGCCCGATTTGACGAGCTGCTCAATCTCTTTCCGGTCTTCCGGGCAGGCTTCCAGATAGTCCTCCAGCGGGACGGTCTGTCCGTCCATCACGAACCGGTAGTCCGGGTGCAGCCGGAACTGGGTGAGCATGGCCTGTATCAGATCAATCAAACGAACACGGAAGCGCTGAAACGTCCAGTACCAGGCGCGATCCCAGTGTGTGGTTGGCATGACAAGAACCGGCTTTTTGTCCATTTTGTTTTCCCTAAACTGCGGATGTTTTGCGGAATCTAATGTTTGGGCCATCGCCCCGACGGCGGAAAAGATATGTCATGCCGGAACCGGACGGCAAACTTCTTCCGCTTGTTTTATCGCCGGAAAAATTTGGACTTCTACGGTCAACGGGAAATAGATAGCCTTCGCGCCATTGCTTTTAGTTCAAACCAAGGAGATTCCCGTGAATGCAATCTGGATTTTCGGCGATCAGCATCCGGCTCATGCGTTGAGCTGTAACGGCAACGTGAACCTTCAAACGCCTGAAATAGACCGGCTGGCCGCAGAGGGAGTGAATTTCACGCGGGCCGTGTCCGGGTCTCCTCTTTGCTGTCCGTTCCGCGGCTCTTTGATTACCAGTCTTTACCCCCACGAGTGCGTGCCGGGCCATCAGGATCCTATGCCGCAAAATGTACCGACCGTAGCGAATGCTTTTGCCGCAGAAGGATATGAGACCGCGTACTTCGGCAAGTGGCACCTCGACGGATTCAAGGAAAACTTCGACCGGCGCGGCGCAATGCACATTATTCCGCGGGAACGGCGCGGAGGATTCGATACGTGGATCGGATACGAAAATAACAACAGCCAGTGGGACTGCTGGGTTCACGGCCATATGGAAGACGGCTCCAACGTCGAACACCATCTGCTCCCCGGCTACGAATCGGACTGTCTGACCGACTACATGATTGATTTCCTCAAGCAAAGAGATTCCAAACAGAACAAACCGTTCTTTGCCGTACTGTCGGTGCAGCCTCCGCACAATCCGAACGTGGCTCCGCCGGAATATATGGAAAAACACAAACCCGAAGACCTAAAGCTGCGGCCGAATGTTCCGAACATACCCGGCGTTCTCGAACGTACCCGTCGCGATCTGTCGGGAGCTTACGCACAAATCGAAAACCTCGACTGGAATGTCGGGCGGATTCGCAAGGCTCTTGAAGAAACCGGATTGGATAAAGACACTGTGATTCTGTTCTTCTCCGACCACGGCGATATGCATGGATCTCACGGCCAGCATTACAAGACGTGCCCGTGGGAAGAGTCTGTCCGGGTCCCCTTCATCATCAGCGGCCCCGCCCGGCTTACACAGCAGGGTGGACGGAAATCGGACGCGGTGATCAACCATGTGGATATCGCGCCGACAACGCTGGGTCTTTGCGGATTAACAGTTCCGACATGGATGCGCGGCTACGACTATTCCCCTATCTATCTGGACGACCGGGAACAGCTGCCGGAAATGCCCGATTCGGCTTTTCTTCAAATTGTCGTCCCCACTTGTCATGCGGACAGCACAGATCGCGCATGGCGGGGAATTGTCACGACCGACGGCTGGAAGTACGTCGTGCTGGAACACCAGCCGTGGCTCATGTTCAACCTGAACGACGATCCCTATGAGCTGGCCAATATGGCTCATAACACACGGTATAAAGTGGAACGCAAACGTCTGCACGACCGGCTGGTGCAGTGGATCAGAGAAACCGGCGATACCTTCACCATGCCGGAAATATAGCAGGACAAACCGTTCCGCAAAGATCCGCGCTCCGAGTAAAAAACAAACCCGCCCCGGAAATCCGGGGCGGGTTCTTTCTGTGAGAACCTTCTGCGATCTTAGAAGGTACAGGAGAGGCCGAGCGTTCCATAGACCGGCGTGTCGTATCCTGAACCGGGAACGCCGCTAGTGGCATCCGGCAGTACATTGTCGTCCAGCTGAGCAACATAGTTCAGTGAACCGTTGATCGCCCAGTTCTTGGTCAGCGCATAGCTCAGGCCGACTTTGCCGACGCCGTCCTGAAAACCGTCATCCCCGACGTCTTTGATGGCATAGCCAACCGTGACTCCTGATGTGAATGTCAGCGTTTCGGTCAGAGCTTTCGTGTAACCGAGAGCGCCTTGAATGTACCAGTTCTGATCCACCGCACCGCCCAGACCGTAGTTAGCGGTCAGCGAGGTGTACAGACCGGTATCACCAATCCCCTTGCCGACGCTCAACGCAACTTCTTTGTCGGTAGCCGCGCCGCCGGGGTATGTGTACTCGGTGTAGGTTGCGCTCAGATCAACCACTTTGACCGGCAACGTGTAAGTTGCGTAGTAGTCGATTTCCGAGAACTTTTTCTCCAACGTTCCACCGTAGTCGCCGATGTCGTAGTTCGCCCAGGTGCCGACCGCGATGGATCCATATTCTGCCGGAATCGGGAACCCGGAAATTTTTGCTCCGGGTTGAAATACGAGTCCGTCATTGAGCGTTACTCCGCGGAAGATATAAGCGCTGGCAAAGTCTGCCGTAGCGCTCACATCAGCCGCATGAACAACCCCTGCGGCAAGCCCCGCAGCCATTATCATCATTATTCTTTTTTTCATGTTCCTGTTTTCCTTTTCTTTCAATTTTTTCCGATGCGCCCGTCGGCCTCTTTCCCCGTGCCGGCCGCACGGGCGCATTCTTTTACAACTTCATCAGCCGATCGCTACTGCGCCGGTTTCGCCGGTCCGTATGCGCATGCAGTCCTTCAGATCCAGAACGAATATTTTTCCGTCCCCGATCTCTCCGGTGCGCGCACCTTCGGTAATGGCATCCAGCGTCGGCTTTACGAAGTCCTCGTTGACGACGATTTCCAGCTTCACTTTTTTCAGCAGGCTGCCCGCCTCCTTGTGACTGCGGTAAACTGCGGCAATGCCTTTCTGCCGGCCGCGGCCCATCACTGTCGAAACGGTCACCAGATGAATTTCTGCTTTCTCAAGCGCGTCCAGAACCGGGTCCAGCCGGTCGGGTTGAATAATTGCGACTATGTATTTCATGGTTATATTCCTTTCCGTTAGTCGATTGTTGTGTAGCCGGCTTCTTTATGCTGAGTCAGGTCCAGCCCCACCCGTTCTTCGTGTTCGGTAACACGCAGACCCATGAATTTGTCCACCAGCTTCAGCAGGATAAACGACACGACGAGCGAATAAGCCACCGTGATCGCAACGGCTTTGAGCTGAATCAGGAACTGTCCCGGGTTGCCGTGCAGCAGACCGTCGAATCCGCCGACCGATTTCTCAGCCCAGATACCGGTTGCCAGCGCGCCCCAGATACCGCCCACACCGTGGACACCAAAGGCGTCCAATGTGTCGTCATATTTGAATACAGCTTTGATGAACGTAACGGCGATGAAGCAGATGAGCGAAGCGCCTGCACCGATCCAGATGGCGCTCATCGGCGATACGAATCCGCAAGCCGGTGTAATGGCCACAAGCCCTGCAACCGCACCGGTGATCATACCCAGCGTTGTAGCCTTCTTGTGATAGATCCAATCGCAGATTGCCCAGGTCAGCCCGGCGACAGCGGCGGCCACATGAGTCGCTACGAAGGCATTTCCTGCCAGTCCGTTGGCCCCCAGCGCGCTGCCGGCATTAAACCCGAACCAACCGAACCACAACAGCCCCGCGCCCAATACAGCGAACGGAAGGTTGTGCGGCGGAGACATCGATCCAACGCGCTTTCCTAGCATCAGCGCAGCTACGAGGGCAGCGATCCCTGCGTTAACATGCACCACGGTACCGCCAGCGAAGTCCAGCGCTCCAGCCACGGCATTGCCAGCCGCGTCAAAGCGCGACAGGAATCCGCCCAGACCCCAGACCCAGTGAGCAACCGGATCGTACACCAGTGTCGACCACAGCAGCATGAACACGCAGAACGCCGAAAACTTCATCCGTTCCGCAAAGGCGCCGAGAATCAGCGCGGGTGTAATGATGGCAAACATGGCTTGGAAGATCATGAACACCGAATGCGGAATCGTCGCGGCATAACCGGTGAACGGCTCCACACCGACTCCCTTCAGGAAAGACCAGCTCAGATTGCCAATCCACCCTTTCACATCCGGGCCGAAGGCCAGGCTGTACCCGAACAGCACCCATTGCAGCGTGATCAGACAGATGACCACGAAACATTGCATCAGGATTGAAAGGACATTCTTTTTGCGGACCAGACCGCCGTAAAAGAAGGCCAAACCAGGGATCATCAGGAAAACCAGCGCCGTGCTTATCAGCATCCACGCCGTATCACCCGTATTGACCACCGCCGGCGGAGCAACAGCGCTAACTGCTTCAGCCACCACATCCTGACTGTATCCACTTCCCGCAAGCATCATCATGATGCCGAATAAACCGCAGAGCAGACCGGCTCTGCCAAACATAACTTTCTTCCTCATACAACACTCCTATCTGTTTGTACTTCGGTATGCCTTAAAGCAAAAGTTATGCCGATATTATTTATTGGAGACAGATTTTAATGTAACTCATTCGATATTAATTGATAATGAAATTTATTCCGTAATACCTATTATGGAAACAGCCGCCTTATAACAAACAATTTTGTTCCTTTTTATTGCTAAGGAGCGAAATTGTATCTGTTAATAATAGCCTCAACTTCGCTGACACGACCGGCGACCAACATGCGGCGGGCTGTATAAACAGCTTTCTCCATACTGACCTTTTCGATCACCTGCTGAACGTCGTGCGCCCGGCGCGGTGCCAAGCTCAACTTCGTAATGCCCACTCCTAGCAGAAACGGTATCATCTTAGCATCCATGGCGATGTCGCCGCAGATGGAAACATCTTTCCCGTGTTTTTTCACCACGGAAACAACCCGCTCGATCGCGCGCAGAATAGCCGGATGATGCGACAGATAGAGCTTGGACACCTGATCGTTCGTCCGGTCAACCGCCAGCATATACTGAATCAGGTCGTTGGTACCGATCGACACAAAATCGACCTCGCGGGCAAGATCCTCGATCAATTCGACCGCCGACGGCAGTTCCACCATAATGCCGATCTTTGTACTGCGATTATACACCACGCCGCGCTCATCCAGCTCCCGCATACAGCTATAAAGCACATCGCGGGCTTCAATAAATTCGTCGAGCGACGAAATCAGCGGAAACATGATCCGCGTATTGCCGCCGACCCCGGCGCGCAGAAACGCGCGCAGCTGTTCCGAAAAAATATCTTTGTGCAGCAGTGAAAAACGGATGGCGCGCAAACCAAGAAACGGGTTGGCCTCTTCCGCTTCGCCCTGATAGGAAAGGACTTTATCGCCGCCGATATCCAGTGTCCGGAACGTCACCTCGCGCCCGCCCATCGCTTCTACGATCCGGCCATACACCTGATACTGCTCCTCCTCAGACGGAAACGCATTGCGAATGATGAACGGAAATTCACTGCGATAAAGCCCGATTCCCTCGGTACGGAACTTTTCCGCCAGCTTCAAATCGCTCAGCAGGTTGATATTGGCGAAAAGCTGAATACGCGTGCCGTCCGCCGTAAAGGTTTCCGCTTTGACTGACGGGGCTTTTTCCAGCGCTTCAACCGTGCGGCTGTGTTCGGCATATTCTTTCAGTACGTCGTCCGACGGGCGGACATAAATAGACCCCTGATCGCCGTCCATCAGCAGTTCGCACGATTCGCAGAGAAGTTCGAGCTGTTGCGGATCAATCATCACCATCGGCTTCTGCAGTGAGCGGCAGATGATGGCGTTATGCGAAGTCACCCCGCCCTGCACGATGAAGCCTTCGGCTTTTTCCGTGGCCAGCTTAAGGATATCCGACGGCAACAATGTGTCCGCCACAATGATCTGTCCGCTGTAATCACCGTGAACACGTCCGCCGCCGATCAGATTTTCGAGCAGGCGGTGACCCAGATCTTTGAGGTCATGCACCTTTTCCTGCAGCCGGGGATTCGAGCTGGCGGAAAAAATCTGAATGTAGCGGTTCACCAGCTCAACGATCGCTTCGACCGGCGGCTTGCCATTCTCGATGCGCCGCCGGATTTCTCCGGAAAACTCGTCGTCCGCCAGAATCAGCAGGTGCGCGCTGAAAATCAGCTGAGCCACATCGGAAAGCTCTTCGTCCGCTTTGCGTTGCAGATCCTTAAGCTGCTGCTCGGTCTGTTCCAGTGCGAGGTCAAAATTTTGAACGGTCAACCCTTCCGGAACGCCGGACGGAACCTGAAACGATCCGCCGCGTCCTGAAATAATAAAAGTCGCCTTGCCCTTCGCCACGCCGCCGCTGGCCGGACGGCCCTTTATCATCTTCGGCACCGTTTTCGTCTGCGGCTTTACAACAACTTCGTCCCGCCGGTGCAATTCCTGCAATAACGTGGCGTTCTCGATCACGGCGGCAAGCTGGGCCGCAATAGCGCCAAGTGCCCGCTCGTCTTTTTTATCAAAGTAGTCCGGCTCCGGATCCTGTACAGCCAGCACGCCGACGCGGGTCAACCCGCGCCGGATCGGCACGGCAAGAAACGCCTGAAATTTTTCCTCGTTGATCCCGGAAACCGGCTGGTATTTCGGGCTGAGATATCCGCGAGCTTCGCGGATTGCGCGCAATTCCTTAAGGGCGAGCCCGGTCAAACCCTGTCCAAGCCGCAGCTTCACCTTGCCGACCGAATCCGGACTTAGCCCTTGCGTAGCACGCAACGTAAGCATCCGTTCCTTGTCGTCATAGATATAAATCGAGCAAACCGCCGACTGCATGTGATAAGCCACCACACTCACGGCGGCTTGCAGGAAATCGTCGAGACTGCTGCTCTTCTCAAAGAGCGACGACAGCTCGGCGATATCGCAGATCAAATTAACATTGGCTTTGCCCATAAAAAATCCCCTGTAAAAACAGGCTTGTTGTACCCTGTTTTTCCGGTGTTTAAAAGCGCCAACATCTCCATAAACTGTTCCGGTGATTGCTGAGAAACGAAGCCTTGCCTGCGAAATTCCTTTTGCGTAGCTTACCGGCACTATCAGCACCAACCTCTGGAGTACGACCCGACTATGAGCGCACCCTATAAGAATTCTGGTCTTCCTGTTAAAACTCGCGTCACCGACCTGCTCGCACGCATGACCCGCGAGGAAAAACTCGGACAAATCGTCCAGTTGTTTAAAGATTCTTTCAAACACGACCCGGAAAAGTTGACGCAAGGTCTCCGCAAAGGCCGCTGGGGTTCGCGCATCGGCGCGGAAACCGCCTGGGCCGGCAACGACAACGGATCTGCGCTTGATCTTGAAGAGTGTAACGCCATGCAGCGCGTCGCCATCGAAGAGTCCCGCCTCGGAATCCCGCTGATTCTGGGCCGTGACGTGATCTATGGACACCGCACCGTATTCCCTATTCCTCACAGTCAGGCCGCCAGTTTTAATCCGAAACTGATCGAGCGCGCTATGACCGCCGTCGCCGCCGAAGCCTCCAGCGAAGGCATCCACTGGACGTTTTCCCCGATGCTCGACCTTGTCCGCGACCCGCGCTGGGGCCGCGTCATCGAAAGCTTCGGCGAAGATCCGTTTCTTATTTCAGAAATGGGAAAAGCCGCTGTCCGCGGCTTTCAAGGCGACAACCCCGCCGAGCCCGGACGTCTGCTCGCCTGCGCCAAACATTTCGCCGGGTACGGCGGTTCTGAAGGCGGGCGCGACTACGACACCACCGAATGGACGGACAACACGCTCCACAACATGATTCTCCCGCCGTTCCGCGCCGCCGCCGAAGCGGGCGTCGCCACCATGATGGCCGGATTCAATGACTTGGGCGGAACGCCTGTCAGCGCCAGCCGCACTCTAATGCGCGACTGGTTGAAAACCGAACTGGGCTGGGACGGCTTTATCGTCTCTGACTGGGGCTCTATCTTCGATCTGATCGGCCACGGAGTCGCCAAGGATCAGCGCGAGGCCGCACTCCGCGCTTTCACCGCAGGCATCGACATGGAAATGACCGCCGGCATTTATGAACGTGAAATCGGTAAACTCATCGACTCCGGCGAGATTCCCGTCGAATGGCTCGACGAGGCCGTCGCCCGCATTCTGCGCGCCAAGTTCCGCGCCGGTCTGTTCGAACATCCCTACACCGATCCCGCCCGCGCCGCAACCGTCATGCGCCACCCCGATCATATAAAACTGGCCGCCGAACTCGCCACTCAGTCCGTCGTTCTTCTGAAAAACGAGCGGCAGATTCTCCCGCTGGCGCCGGATGTGAAAAAAGTCGCCGTCCTCGGCCCATACGCCGAAGCCCGCCGCGAACACCTCGGATCGTGGTGCCTTGACGGACGCCCGGGCGATGTGACTTCGATCCTCGACGGTCTGCGCGCCGCCGCGCCGAACATCGAATTCATTACCGCCAACGCAGCCTTCAGCGACGCGACGATCGACGCCGCCCGTCAGGCCGAACTCACCATCCTCTGCCTCGGCGAAAGCCACCTGCGCAACGGCGAAAACAAATCTATCGTCGAACTCGCCCTCCCGCCCGGACAGGAAGAACTGATCGCCGCGCTTGGAAAACTCGGCCTTCCTTTTGTTGTGGTCGATTGCTCCGGCCGCTACCTGCCGTCGCCCGCCGCAGAAATCTACGCCGCCGCGATTCTTCATGCCGGATGTCTCGGCACCGAAGCCGGAACCGCCATTGCCCGCGTCCTGCTGGGTCAGGCCAGCCCATCCGGAAAACTGCCGATCACCGTGCCGCGCTGTACCGGCCAGATTCCGATCTATTACAACCGCAAGACCGTCGGCAAAACCGCTACCTTCCTCGACCGCTACCGCGGCTACGAAGACGAACGACTCACTCCGCTCTACCGTTTCGGCTACGGCCTCAGCTACACCACATTGAGTCTCACCAACGCCTGCCTCTCCGCCACAACCATGGCGGCCGACGGCGAAGCGACCTTCTCCGCGACACTGACCAACACTGGAAAATATGCCGGGGCGGAAGTTGTCCAGCTCTACATCGGCGACCCCGTTGCGTCAACCGGACGTCCGGCGCGCGAACTGAAAGGCTTTCAGCGTATTGAACTCGCTCCGGGCGCCAGTGCCGAAGTGAGCTTCCAGATTACCGCAAAAGAACTGCGCTTCTACACGGCTAACTGTAAATGGGAAGTTGAGCCCGGCGAATTCCGGCTCGCGATCGGCACCGATTCTTCGGCTCCCTTCACCCACACTTTGACAGTCGTCTGACCAGCGGAGATTATCTATTTTTCCGGCTATGCGGACGAAGCTGTTTCATCTGGGTTCGGCGTTCCGCCAGCCCGCGAATAACCGGAACCGGCTCCCCAGTTTCGTAGTCGAGGCCGGTATAATAAACGGCAGCGGCAGGCGTCATCGGTAGCGGAATAAAATCCTGCACCTGCTGAAGTTTCCATTCCTCGGCGCGGACAAACTTTTCGACCGCCTTCATCTCGCCCTCGGTCGAGCCAGGGAAGTTTGAAATGAAGTACGGCACCAGATACTGCTTTTTGCCCGCCGCGCGGTTTTCTTCATCAAACACCTTCTGGAATTCACAGAATGTTTCCGGCCCCGGCTTACGCATTTTTTTCAGCACGTTCGGATGCATGTGTTCCGGCGCCACTTTCAGATGGCCGGACACATGGTGCTTCGCCAGCTCGCGGATATATTTCGGATTCCGCAGCGCCACATCCATGCGGATGCCGGACTGAATGAAAACATGCTTCACCTTCGCCAGTTCGCGGACACGCTTCATCAGATGAATCGCCGACTCAGCATCCAACTCAAGGTTCGGGCAGATTTTCGGAAAGAGACAGCTCGCCCGGCGGCAGACTTTACACGCCTCACAAACGCCGTTGGCGCAGCCGTACAGATTCGCCGTCGGCCCGCCCAGATCGGTGATCGTGCCGGAAAATGACGGCATCGCCGTCATCGTATTCACTTCGCGGACGACCGAATCCTCCGAACGGCTGGTCAGGAAACGGCCCTGATGCAATCCGAGTCCGCAAAAAGCGCATCCGCCGCCGCAACCGCGCACCACCGTCACCGATTCCTTGATCATCGTGAACGCCGGAACCGGCTCTTTATAGGAAGGATGCGGCAAGCGCAGATATGGAAGTTCATAAACGCGATCCATTTCCGCCGAGGTCAGCGGTTGAGCGGGCGGCTCAATCAGTACAGCCCGCGCGCCATGAAACTGGATCAGCGGTTTTCCGGTAAACGGATTCTGCTCGCGCTCCGTCAGCCGCGTCAGCTCCAGCACCGCCTTCTTATCCGCCTGACATTCCTCAAACGACGGTAGCTTGATGCATTTTAAAAAGTCCTGCTCCACCGACTCCTTACCACCGAGCAACCGCGCCGTTCCAGGGATTCCCGACAAAATGGCATTGTAGGACGCGCTTCCCGTATTCGGGAGCGTGTGTCTATCGCCGCACAGGCTCTCTGGATACAGAGACTCGACCGCCGGGAGAGTGGCCCCATTATTATGGGGCAGTGACTGCAATGAACGGCAACCCTGTCCTACAAGCCGCTTCGCGACCTCACGGATCGCCCGCTCGCCCATTCCGTACACCAGAAGGTCGGCCTTGGAATCCTGCAAAATCGACGGACGCAGCTTGTCCTGCCAATAATCGTAATGCGCCGTGCGCCGCAGACTCGCTTCGATTCCGCCGAGCACCGTCACCACACCCGGAAATGCCTTTTTCGCCAGCTGCGTATAAACCATCCCCGCCAGATTGGGGCGCTTGCCGGTCGCGCCGCCCGGCGTGTAGGAATCTTCTTTGCGCTTGCGCCGCGCGGCGGTGTAATGCGACAGCATCGAATCAAGATTGCCCGCCGTGATTCCGCAAAACAGGCGCGGACGGCCCATCACGGTCAGCGACGCCGCATCCGTCCAGTCCGGCTGGGCGATAATGCCGACCCGCCAGCCGTCGGCTTCAAGAACACGGCCGATCACCGCCGCGCCGAACGCCGGATGATCAATATAGGCGTCGCCGGTGATAATCAGTACATCCAGCTCGTCCCAGCCGCGCACCTTCATCTCCGCCCGCGTCATCGGTAAAAATTGTTTGGTTTCAGCCATTGGGCCAACAGTCTCAAATTTCCCAATCCTTGGAAAATTTATTCGACCTGACCGGAGCGGCAACCTACTATGCCGACCTGATTTAACTCTAAAAAACATGCAAACTTTAGACACCCAACTTTTTCTCGGCCTCTACCGTCACATGCTCGCGTCGCGTAAAGCCGACGCCGTTCAGGAAGACGCCGCCCAGCGCGGCGAGGCCTTTTTCTATATTCCTTCGTCCGGCCACGAATCCATGGCGGCGCTCGCGCCCCATCTGACGCCGACCGACTGGCTCCACTGCCACTACCGCGACCGCGCCCTAATGCTTGCCCGCGGCATCACCCAGAAAGATCTGCTTCTCGACCTGCTCGGCAAAACCGGCTCGCCGACCGAAGGCCGCAATATGCCCGGCTTCGCCTGCAACCGGAAACTGAATTTGTTCGGCGCGCCGACCGGCGTCGGCAGCAACACGCTGCAAGCCGTCGGCGTGGCGCAAGCCATCAAAACCGGCAAAGACATCGTCTATTGCGGCATCGGTGACGGCGGTACACAGGAAGGTGAATTTTTTGAAGCGATCGCCGAAGCCGTCCGCTCACAGCTTCCGGTTCTCTTCGTCGTTCAGAACAACCGCTACGCGCTTTCGACTCCGTCCAAGGGCCGCACCTTTTTCTCTCTGCCGGACGGCGATGCCAAGGAATTTTACGGTCTGCCGATTCTGCGCGCCGACGGTACCGATGCCGTCGAGACACACCGCGTATTCGGCGACGCGATTTCCAAGATTCGGAAAACCCGCGGCCCGCAAATCGTCGTTCTGGACGTCGAGCGGCTGACCAGCCACACCAACGCCGACGACCACACGCTTTACCGTTCCGCCGCCGACATCCGCGAAATGCGCGAAAAGGCCGACCCGATTCTGATTCTGGCGGAAAAACTGATCGCCGCAGGAATTCCAGAAACCCAGCTCAAGGCCATTGAGCACGAAGTAAATCAGGAACTCAGTGTCGCTTTCGACGACGCCCGCAAAGCGAAGAACGCCAAAACGGAACTTAGCGCCAAAAGGCCGCTGCCGGCAAAACTGACCAACGCGAAAAACGAAACCCGCGCTGACGGCGACGCGCTCACCATGCTCGAAGCGATGCGCGCCGTACTCCGCAACCGCCTCGGCACCGACGCCGATGTTTACCTCTACGGCGAAGATATCGAAGATCCGAAGGGCGATGTGTTCGGCCTGACGCGCGGACTGAGCACCGCGTTCCCCGGACAGGTCATCAACGCGCCGCTCAGCGAATCCACGATTGTCGGCGCGGCTATCGGCCAGGCGCTGGTCGGCAAAAAACCGGTCGCCTGTATTCAGTTCGCCGACTTCATGCTGCCCGCTTTCAATCAAATCGCCGCCGAACTCGGCGCGATGTGGTGGCGTACCAACGGACAGTGGGAATGCCCCGTGATCCTGATGGCGATTTGCGGCGCCTACCGCCCCGGTCTCGGCCCGTATCATGCGCAAACCTTCGACGCCACATTCGCGCACATTCCCGGCCTCGACGTCTTTATGCCGTCCACCGCGCCGGATGCCGCCGGACTGCTCAACGCCGCGTTTGAATCCGGACGTCCGACCGTTTTTCTCTTCCCGAAAAATCTGATCAACGACCGTTCCGTCACCGCCGCTGCCGACGCATCAAAACAGTTCGTGCCGATCGGCAAGGCGCGCGTCACCCGTCCGGGCCGCGACCTGACGATTGTCAGCTGGGGCAGTACGGTTCCGCTGTGCGAAAAAACTGCCGAAGCGCTTCAAGTCGCTGGAGCATCTGTCGAAGTGATTGATCTGCGCTCGCTGGTTCCGTGGGATCAGGACGCCGTCATCGCCTCCGCACAGAAAACCGGCCGACTGCTCGTCGTCCACGAAGATAATCACACCTGCGGGTTCGGCGGTGAAGTGCTGGCCACCGTCGCCGAAAAAGCGAACGTACCGGTGCAGATGGCGCGCGTCACGCGGCACGACACCTACATCCCCTACCTTTTTGAAACGCAGATTGAAGTCCTGCCTTCCTTCCGCACCGTGCTCGGCAAAGCCGCCGAACTGCTCGGCTATTCGCTGACGTGGCAGAAGCCGGTCGAAGAAGCCGAAGGCTCCGTCACCGTCAACGCCATCGGCTCCAGCCCGTCCGATAAAACGGTCAAAGTCACCGAACTGCACATTAAAGCGGGACAGGCGGTCGAGGCTGGCGAACTGCTCGCCTCCGTTGAAGCCGATAAAGCAACGATGGAAATTTCATCGCCGGTCAGCGGCACGGTCGAGGAGTTGTTCCTTGCCGAAGGCGATTCGGTCGATGTCGGCACGCCGCTCGCCCGTATCGTCACCAAAGAAGTCAGCCTGATCAAAAAACCGGTCACCAAGGACGATCCCGGTACACCGGTTCTGGAAAAACGGGCGGCGGCCGTTCTGGAAAAACGGGCGGCGGTTGAACATAAGCCGGCGATCATCTCCTCTATCGCCACGGTACTCGGCTCGCGCCACATAAAAAACGAAGAGCTGTTACAGGGACATGGCGAGTGGGATTCCGAAGCAATCCGTTCACGCACCGGCTGCGAAAACCGCTACTGGATTACCGGCGACGAAAACGTCGAAACGCTGGCCGTCAAAGCCGTCCGCGACCTGCTGGAAATGGAAAAACTGGTGCTGGCCGATATCGACGCCATCGTCTGCTCGACCGGCACACCGCTGATGATGACCCCGTCGCTCGCCTGCCGCGTTCTCAAAGAACTCAGCCCGCCAAAGGGCGAAGTTCAGATGCAGGCGCACGATGTCAGCGCCGCCTGCGCCGGCTATATGTACGCTTTGCAGAACGCAGTCGATATTCTGCGCGATGATCCGTCGAAGAAAGTCCTCATCATCTCAGCCGAAACGCTGTCACCGATGATCAATCATGAAGACCAGAAGACGCTCGCGCTCTTCGGCGACGCCGCAACGGCTTCGCTCGTTTCCTGCGAACCGCGCGGCGGCAACGTCAACGTACTGGTCAACCGTCCCGTTCTTTCAGCCGTCGGCGTCGATCAGAAGGTGCTCTATGTTCCGCACATGGGAACCGGCGAAAAAATTGAAATGGAAGGCCTTACCGTCTTCAAAATCGCCGTGCGCAAGATGATCGATATTCTGGCTGAAGCCTGCAAAAACCGGAACATTTCCGTCGAACAGCTCGATAAGATTGTGCCGCATCAGGCCAACGAGCGGATTATCGAGGCGATCCGCAAAACGATCCACTGCCCGCCGGAAAAAATGTTCAACCACATCCGCAAATACGCCAACACCTCGTCGAACACCATCCCGTTCGCGCTGGTTGAGCTGATGCCGCAAATGAAAAAAGACGCGCTCGTCGGCCTCACCGCGTTCGGCGGCGGCTTCACCTTCGGTGCCGCAGTCATTGAGAAGCAATAGCGTTTGACCCGCCTCTAACCGGCTTTAGCGTTGACTCCAAAGCCGTTTTAAGTTTTGCTTCGGGCTGTCAACTCAACGGGAGAAATTCATGAAAACACTCATCCGGTTTGCTCTTTTATCCGCACTGCTTGCGACGGTTTGCGGCTGTGCTTCCAAAACGTACGAAACCCGCCTTGCCCCGCCAACCGCGTTCAACCCGGTTTTCCTTCAATACAAAGAACTGCCCGGCCAGAAAGTAATGGTCCTTGCTGTGGATCCGAACGGACAGTGGGCTTTCGGTTATGACCACAGCCGCACAACTCTTGCAGAGGCCGCAGAGAATGCCGCCATAAAGTGCGATAAGGCCCGCAAAAAACATCTGGTTTTCACCAAGGCCAAGCTGTTTGCCGTCAATGACGAAATCGTCTATTACAACGGTCAGGAGTACAACAAGTAGCCCTTGATTCCTCCTCACAGGAAAAGCCGCTCCGGATCCGGGGCGGCTTTTATTTTGTCCGGAGTTCAGGCTTGTCCGGACGGATAAAGAACTTCAAAATGCACCCAGCAAAGAAAGGAATTGCGGAGATGAAGAAAGTGAAGAAAATTCTACTGATCACAGGTGCGGTTATTCTGGTTCTGATTGTTGTCCTGATGCTCTCCCTCGGAGCGATCATCAAAACAGCCGTGACGACGGCGGGGCCGAAACTGGCCGGAGTTCCAATCCAGCTTGCCAAAGTCACAGTCAATCCGTTTAGCGGACTGGTGCATATCAAAGGCCTCGTCATCGGCAATCCGCAGGGATTCAATACGCCGAGCGCCATGGAGCTTAGCGAATTCAAAGTAGATATCGCCATGTCTTCGCTCCTCAGCGACACCATCGTCATCAAGCAGATTCTGATCAATGCGCCGCAGATCACTTACGAAAAGGGTCTGAAATCCAGCAACTTGAGCACCCTTCAGGAAAATCTTGCGCCGAAGCAGGCCGCCGCCCCGAAAGCCGAAGCCGCTCCGGCTCCGGAAAAGAAAAAAGGCGCCGCCAAGAAAGTCATCATCGAAGACTTCCAGCTCAACGGAGCCAAAGTCAATATGACCATCACCGCGCTGGGCGGAAAGACGATGACCCTGCCGCTGCCGGATATTAAAATGAAAGATATCGGCAAACAGTCCGGCGGAGCCAATCCGGCCGAAGTGATCTCGGAAGTATTCGACTCCATCACCAAAGCCGTTGTTGAAGCCGCCTCTTCCGTCGGTGACGCCGCCGGAAAAGCGCTCAAAGACGCTGGCGGAGTCGCCACCGACGCCGCCAAAGGCGCCACGGATGCTGCTAAAGGCGCAGCAGACTCCATCAAAAAAGGTATCGGCGGACTGCTGGGAAAATAAACTTCCCGCAAATTTGTTCAGAAAGCCGCCTCGAAATCCGGGGCGGCTTTTTTATGCGTACCCGAGCTTCTTGAGAATCCAGAAGTTCTTCCGCCAGTCTTTTTCGACTTTCACCCAGAGACTCAGGCGAACCGGCAGACCGTACATTTCCGCCAGCTCTTTTTCGGCGTGATGTTTCACCGACTTGAGCAGACGGCCTTTTTCTCCGATGACGATGCCTTTCTGGGAATGGCGCTCAATATAAATATCGGCATCAACCTTCCACTCGGTTTCTCCTTCGGTAATCGTCTCGACCCAGACGGCGACGCAGTGCGGCAGTTCGTCGTGGAGCCGCTCGAAAAGTTTTTCGCGGATGACGTCGGCCATGTTCAGTTTGCGCGGATAGTCGGTGAGAATATCTTCCGGAAAAAGCGGCGGCCCTTGCGGAACCATGGCAAACAGCGCGGCGGTCAGCTCCGGCATTCCGCCGCCTTTGAGCGCCGAACCTTCAATCCAGACCGGTTGAATCGTCGTATTTTTTTCTGCCGCAATCGCTTTCCATAGCGCCCGGTATTCCTCAACGAACGCCGTACCCATGTCGGTTTTATTGAGCAGAATCAGGCAGGGAGTTGCTTCGGCGGCGAGGCGACGCATCCAGCCGTCGTCTTCCTGCCAGGGTTTGGACGAAGCGTCCAGCACCAGCAGTACGGCGTCGGCGCCGTTCACCGAGGAACGCGCCATCTTGTTGAGGTTTTTCCCCAGCTCGCCCATCGCCTTGTGAACACCGGGCGTGTCGAGAAAGACAAGCTGTCCGCGCGGCTCCGTCAGGATGGCGCGGATAATATTGCGCGTGGTTTGCACCGTATCGCTGACAATGCTCACCTTTTCCCCGACCAGCGCGTTGAGCAGTGTGGACTTGCCGACGTTCGTCCGCCCGACCACCGCCACCACGCCGGTGCGCATTTCGCTGCTGATTGCTTCATCCATGGAAACCATAAGAACCGGTTTCCCCGAATATTGGAACCTTTTTCTGCGACGGAAGGTTCCAAATGTTTCCATCCGCCATGCTACGACGTTGCAGGAGGATAAAAACTCCGCTATGTTCCCCGTTTTGAAAGAGCGTTATGCGTAAGCGGCCGGGAAAGTGGTTGATGTTTTTTTTGCGGTTGGTGCGGCATCCGGGCACTCCTGAGAGTGTCGGTCGCGGCGTTGCGGCGGGGCTGTTTTCAGCCTTCATCATCCCGGCCGGTCATATGCCGCTGGCATTTCTGCTGGCCATGCTGGTGCGCGGAGCGCGCGGCTCCGCTGTCCTCTCGACCTGGATTATCAATCCGCTCACGCTTTCTGTGGTTTATCCCGTCCAATGCTATCTGGGCAGCTTCATCGTCGGAAATCCTCTGTCGTATGCGCTGATTAAGAAGCTGGTCATGGATTTTTTTGACAATCTGTCCTGGAAAACGGCGGCGGCTCTGGGTGGCGAACTGCTGGCTTCGTTTTTGGCAGGCGGACTGCTTTTGGGCTCTCTGGCGGCGGTCATTGGCTATTTTTGCACAACGGAAATGGCGCGGCGCTACCGGGCACGGCGAAGCAATGACTAAGATCGGAAACTTACAACACCAGCGAACCGGGCGAAAAACGAAGTGCGAAGTTCCAATATTCTAAAAACTCGCTACGCTGTTTTTCAGAGAGAGGGTTATGCGTAAACGGTCGGGAAAATCGTTAAAATTCTACCTGCGATTGATGCGGCATCCGGGCACTCCTGAAAGTGTTGGACGCGGTGTCGCGTCCGGTTTGTTTTCAGCCTTCATAACGCCCATCGGTCAGATGCCGCTGGCCCTTCTGCTGGCCTTGTTGTTTCGCGGCGCAAAAGGTTCGGCACTACTGGCTACATGGGTCACCAATCCCCTCAACATGCCCGTGGTTTATCCCGTCCAGTGTTACTTGGGCAGCTTCATCATCGGAAATCCGCTGTCGTATGAGCTGATTAAACGGATGGTTTTGGACGCTCTTCATAATCCGTCTATGAAAACGGCGTGGGCGCTGGGCGGCGAACTGGTTGCCTGCTTTTTGGCGGGCGGCATACTTTTTGGCCTATTGTCGGCGGTGCCGGGATATTTTCTCACAACAGAAATGGCGCGGCGCTACCGGGCGCGACGGGCCGGGCGAAAAGAGTTGAGAATGAACCGCCGGAAAACAGAGGAGATTTTAAGATGAAACTAACAAAACATGGATTAAGAGAATGGCTGGGCGGCGCGGTGATTGCGTTGCTGCTGTCGCTGGCCTGGGGCTGGCTGGCCATAAATGTCAGCCGGACGGCGGGGTGCGTTCTGCTGGGAATCACCTGGCTTCTATGGCTGGCCGTCGCGGCCTTCTTCCGCGTTCCGGATCGCAAAATCATTGCCGATCCGGCGGCACTGGTTTCGCCGGCCGACGGCGTGGTGCGCGACATCGAAGAGGTCGAAGATCACGGCATTGAAATTTTCGCCGGACAGAAACTGACACGCATCGGGATTTTCCTCTCCGTGCTGGACGTACATGTAAACCGTGCGCCGTGCGACATGGAAGTGAAATACCGGAAGTATAAAGAAGGCCGGTTTCTGGATGCGCGCGACAACCGGTGCGCCAAAGAAAACGAATCTCTCCTCATCGCCGGAACCGGTTCGGCTGGCGGCAGGAAATTTCCGGTCGCCATCCGGCAGATTTCCGGCGCAATCGCCCGGCGGATTGTCTGCATTCCGCAACCCGGCGCCGTTTTGAAGAAAGGTGAGATTTACGGAATGATCAAATTCGGATCGCGTACCGAGTTGTATTTCCCCGGCGAAAGCGGCATAACCGTCTGCGTCCGGATCGGTGACAAGGTCCGGTCCGGAAGCACCCTGATGGGCCGGATTGAAAATTGATTTTTGATTATGAACGAACCTCTTACTGAATCTGACGCCCGCCGGTTCAACCCGATACCGAGCCTGATCACGCTGTGCAATGCCTTCTGCGGATTCGCATCCATTGTCTATGCGATTGCCAGCTATGCCCGCGGCGAAGCGCTGCCGGAAGCCTGCATCTGGCTGTTGCTGGGCGCCATGCTGTTCGACACCCTCGACGGATTGTCGGCACGGCTGCTGAACGCCAAAAGCCTGCACGGCGCCAATCTGGATTCTCTGGCGGACGCCATTTCGTTCGGCGCGGCTCCGGCGGTGACGGTTTTCGTTTTCATCCGCCGCAACTGTTCCGAAGCGTCTCCCGGCGGAGTACTGATGATCTGGGCCGTCGCCCTGTTTTATCTTGGATGCACCCTGTGGCGGCTGGCGCGCTACAACTCACTGGCTGTCACCGGCAGAAAAGATGACGGCTGTTTTATGGGCCTTCCGTCGCCGGCCGGCGCCAGCATGATTTACAGCGCAGGCCTGATTCTCCCCGGACTCGCCCTCGGCCCGCACCTGCTTTTTTACTGCTCGCTGGGATACGCCTTCCTCACCGGACTGCTGATGATCAGCGACGTCCCCTACCCGCATGTACGCCGCTGTGTATCCGGCGAACCGCGCATACTCAGTTTTGTTTTTGTCTGCGTCGTGGTCGGCTCCGTTGTCGTTTTCGGTCTGACCGCCATGGTGATCTGGGCCTACATCTATTTTCTGATCGCCCCGCTGGCCGAACTGCTGGTGCGGAAAAGAGCCGGACGGCCCGTTCTGGCATTCCTCTTCCGTTCCGTCGGCAGAAAGCGCTCCTCCCGAACCTGAGTCCGGAATGAAAACAGCAGCATACTCTGTACTTTGCGGGTGCGCGCTGTTCTGCTCTCCCGCCTCCGCCCAGCGCATCACGTTCGATTCCATCCCGTCCGGCTGGGACGTGCAGGGCAAGCCGTTCACCCGGGAAGCTGTCTTCAAAATTCAGAACGACCCGGAACAGCCCGGCCACCGCTGGCTTTCGATGACCGCCGGCAAAGCCACCGCCTCGCTATTATCGGGAAGCACCCTGAATGTTGATTTGAAAAAAACGCCGATCCTGCGCTGGCGCTGGAGGGTCACCGTTCTGCCGACCGGAGCCGACGGCCGCGACCCGGAAAAGGACGACCAGGCCATCGGCCTCTACATCAGCTCCGGAAGCCGGTTCAAACAACAGTCCATTGCCTACCGCTGGGAAACTCAGCCGCCGTCCGGCGCGGACGGCGTTGCGCGGTACGCCGCAGGAACCGTTTCGATTAAATGGTTCGCGCTCCGCGACGAAAGCCATGCCGATGGAAAAACTTTTTTTGTTGAAGAGCGGAACCTCGCCGAAGATTTCCAAAAAGCGTTCGGCGCGATTCCGGAGCGCATCGGCATCGGAATTTCCTGCAACAGCCAGTACACCGGCTCAAACGCCGAAGCCCAGCTCGACTGGATTGAGTTCTGCGAATCCAGATAAAGCCGGAACTTAGGGCGTATTCGCCCGTAGATCCGGCTTCCTGACGTTAATAGCCGGATCCACGGCTTCGCCTGAGTTCCGGCTGTACTGGCCTTATACAAAATTACTTTGAGTGGAATTGTTTCTCGCAAAGCGAGTTCGACAAGCTCACCGCAGGCCGCGAAGACACTAGCGCATTTCACGAATGAAATGCCGCACCCATATTTTGTAGGACGAGCTTCTCTGTATCCAGAGAGCTTGTGTCCCATGCACGGGCAGGAGCACACACGCTCCCGAATACGGGAAGCGCGTCCTACAAGCGAATCGCACGGCATCTCAATTGTTAAGTGCTATAGAGCATGTAACGAATGATACGCCGTAGATAGTAATGTCGGAACTTAGGGCGTATTCGCCCGTAGATCCGGCTTCTCACATGGAGGGACGGCGGCCTCGCCGTCTAGTCGCCGAGGCCGGCGACCCTCCAGCCAATCCCGCATGAGATTCGGTATGAGAACGCCCGGTCGGCCCTTCGACTCCGCTCAGGGTAGATGACCGGGCCTTCTATGGAGTCTGTCAACCGCTTCTGCTTATAATCCATTCCTTTCTCTGTTTCAAAAGACTGTCCGGCTGATTTAAAAGTGCGTTCATTTCGACTGAACGAACAACCTTCTATCCGT